>CANRPN010000028.1 GCA_947632505.1 uncultured Clostridia bacterium
TTCAGTTATAAATTCCCCGAAAAGAAAGGTACTCTTGCACTCGAAGAGGACCTTGCCAATTTTGTCACACTTGATACCACGCAAACGATAACGGGGGCGAAGTCATTCCGTGATGATATTTTCGTAACCAACGACGCCGACACTACGAGCTACGGGGTGTACTCTATTACATTGTCGGACTACACTGCGCGGCAGAATTACAAGTACACCTTCCCCAAAAAGACAGGCACTTTTGCATTGACAAGCGATCTCACTTGGGGCAGCATTACGGGTAAGCCCTCGTGGATAGGGAGCAGCAAGCCGTCATACTCTTGGACAGAGATTACGGGTAAGCCCTCATGGATAGGGAGCAGTAAGCCGTCATACTCTTGGACGGAAATCACGGGCAAGCCCACTTTTGCCAATGTGGCGACAAGCGGAAGCTATAACGACCTCACTGATAAGCCGACAATTCCGTCTGCATACACGCTTCCGCAGGCTACAAGCTCCGCGCTCGGAGGAATCAAGATCGGGGCGACGGGACTTTCAAGTAAGCAATACGCCGTCCTGCTCAACAGCAGCGGGCAGGCGTATGTCAGCGTTCCGTGGACGGATAGCGACACGCACAACACGGCATATCTGTACTTGGCGAGCAGCGCAACGGCGACATCGCAGTCGAGTGGGGCCATAAGCAATCCATACATGAATTTGGTGGACGGCGGAAGTCGGCGAACGTCTATCCAACTCGTGGGCGGTACGGGGGTCACCGTTTCCGCTTCGGGGACAAGCGCGACGAGCAGAACGATCACAATCAGCGGATTCAGCGGCAGTTTTAATGACTTGACGGGTAAGCCCTCGTGGATTGGGAGCAGCAAGCCGAGCTATTCATGGACGGAGATCACGGGCAAGCCCTCGTGGATTGGAAGCAGTAAACCGTCATACTCTTGGACGGAAATCACGGGCAAACCGAGCTGGATTGGAAGCAGCAAGCCGTCATACTCTTGGACAGAGATTACGGGCAAGCCCACTTTTGCCAATGTGGCAACGAGCGGAAGCTATAACGACCTATCTGATAAACCGACAATTCCGTCTGCCAGCAATTTTGTCACACTTGATACCACGCAAGAAATTACAGGAGACAAGACGTTTCTTCGTAGTATAGGCATGAAGGAGGAAGAGGGACAAATATCTGCTAATAACAATGGTATGAATATTACCCCAAGAAAGATCGTGCGGAATACCGCTTTGATGAGTAGTTACTCATACACTTTTCCTGATAAGAGCGGTACATTCGCATTGACAAGCGATCTCACTTGGGGCAGTATTACAGGCAAGCCCTCGTGGATAGGGAGCAGCAAGCCGAGCTATTCATGGACGGAGATCACGGGCAAACCGAGCTGGATTGGAAGCAGCAAGCCGTCATACTCATGGACGGAAATCACGGGTAAACCTACATTCGCCAATGTGGCGACAAGCGGAAGCTATAACGACCTCACTGATAAGCCGACTGCGATTAAAAATCCGTACTCACTCTCCATTACGGCAAACGGAACCACTGTAACATACGACGGTTCGGCATCAAGATCTATCACAATCCCAAGTGGGGGTAGTGGGGGTAGTGGCGGAACAGCAATAGGAATATCGTATGACAATATAAATATTTATGGTGACGAAATTTTCAACTTACAACGTCCCACAAAAACAAATCAAAAATATTTATATTTTATTAACATAACGGGCGACCTCGAACAAAACAGTGCGTCCCAAATGAAAATTATAATTGAAGGTGATTATTCGAGAGTAACGATTACGCCAAAATATTCCCTCAACGCATTTAACAACGGTCTTATTCAAACTTCATTTTTGCTTATGATAGAAAGAACGGGACTTTCTGCTTTTAGGACTGTATTTGAAGGAGAACCCGTTGCGACATGGTCTGGGGAATCTTCTCCTTCGGTAGAATGCTCGTTTGTTGGTGGTGGTTCTACACAATCGATGAATATTTCATGGACTTTATTAGAAATCGGATAAAAGAATGAACATAGATAACATCAAAGAAAGAACGGGGGCAAACGAAGTCTTATTTACAATGAGAGTTGGGAGCAATCTTTATGGGGTTACCAATCCGCATGACGATGACTTGCTTTTTGTAGTAGATAAAAAAGATATAAATTCTCAATGTAATTTATATCAAAAAGACGCATTTGTTTTTACTGTCGATGAGTTTAGAAATGCGCACATCAACCAAGCAAAAGTACCATTGCTTGATTTGTGCGTTTATATGAATGAACAAGCTGCGATTGAAAACATAAGAAATTCCGTATTGTACGGAGAAAGTCCATGTAATGGCATATCTCTATACGACAACAAAAAAGAGGTATTTGAAAGGGTGATTCGCTTTGGCGACAAGAATTTCTTTCACCCGCTTGTCAGAAATAAAAGAGGGAATAAAGGTTGCGGAAAGCTCATGAGCTGGGCGTTGTGGTATTACTACGCATTCCAAAACGGCTCATTGGAACTTACAAGCGAACAGCAGAACACAATTCAGCTTTGCCATGACGGTAATTTGCCGATAGAGTACGCAAAGGAATTGAGAGAAAAAATCGTGAAACTTATCAACGCATAACAGGCGGAAACGAAATGAAAGAGACAATGTTGCAACTTTTCGAAGAAGTCCTCTCTGTCCCATACATACAGCTTGAAGAGAATGCTGCGTCATACTATGTGCGCCGCGATGGGGAAGCACTCTATCTTCTTTTCGAGGGAACAAGTAGCAAAGAGGATTGGAAAAATAACTTCGACTTCCCCGCAAAGCCATACAAAGAAATGGAAACGCTGTGGCTTGTTCATCGAGGCTTTCTGCGTGTTTGGAAAACAATCGAGCCGCATGTTGCGGAGAACATCGCGAATCCGTATGTAAAGAAAATCGTCATCGGCGGATATTCGCACGGGGCGGCTATCGCCGTGTTGTGCCACGAATATTGTGTGTTTCACCGACCGGACATCGCGGAAAACATCGAAGGATACGGATTCGGCTGTCCGCGCGCCCTTTGGGGCATTTTGCGAAAGGATATGAAAGATCGCTTCAAGAATTTTACTGTTATTCGAAATTGCAGCGACATTGTGACGCACTTGCCACCCGTTCTGTTTTTCTTTCAGCACGTTGGCAAAATGCTTCATGTCGGTAAGGGGAAAAAATACGGACTTATCAAATCACATTATTCGGAAAACTATATTGCAGAACTTGAAATCATAGCGAGGATACACGGAAGATGAAAACAGCAATTATTTCGGCAATTATTTCATGTGCGGTTTCATTCTTTGTTGGTGGGGCTCTTACTGCGCTTTTTTCCAAATGGAAAAAAGTATTGAAGCGCGAAAAAGCGCTTGAGGACGGAATGAAAAGCCTTCAACGAATCCAACTCATTGAATATCACGATAAGTATACCGAACGCGGTTATTGCCCGATTTACGCCAAAGAAGCGGCGACGAGATGTTATGAATCTTATCATGAACTCGGCGGGAATGGCGTTATCACAAAACTTTATAATGATATTATGGCACTCCCGGAAAGTAAAAACGAAAAGGAGAAAAAAAACGATGCTTGACACGTTATACCTTGGCATCGGAACGCTCGTTCTTGTCTGCGTAAACATTGCGCTCGGCTCGATTTCGGCGCTCATGAATCGTGAGTGGAATTGGACAACCTTTTGGAAAGGTATTATTAAAGTCACAATCATTACCGTTGCCTTTGCCGCCGTTTGGTTCGTTGGGTGGCTCAACAAGGACTTGGTTACTGTTGAAGTCAACGGTCAAATGGTAAATTTGCAAATGGCTGTCCACCTTATACTCGCGGCGGGCTTTGCCGTTTATGCAAAAAAAGTTGTTGGGAAACTCAAAGAACTCATTGCAAAAAAAACGGAAGATTATAAAAATTCGGATACCAAAACGGAAATCGAATCTGATAAAATAGATGCGAAAACGGAAAATTCAAATACTACAAAGGAGATACAAGCATGAAAATTTTTAAGGTTGTTTTGTTTTGGGTTGCCTCATGTACTTGGGGGATTCTCATGACGCTGTTCGGCGCCCTTGTCGCGCTCGCTTTGCTCATCAGTGGGCATAAGCCCAAAACTTTCCATTACTTCATCTACTTTGAAGTTGGCGTAGGTTGGGGCGGCTTTGAAGCGGGTCCATTCTTCATCGTAAACAAAGACGCTGGGCTCACACTCAAACAGCATGAGTCCGGGCATGGCTTGCAGAATATCATACTCGGCCCGCTCATGCCGTTCACCGTCAGCATTCCGTCCGCCGTTCGGTATTGGTATCGTGAGATTGTAGTGCGGACAGGCATGAAGGAAGCGAGTGATCTCCCGCCTTACGACAGTATTTGGTTCGAAGGCTGGGCGACGCAGCTTGGCAAAAAGCACTTTGATTAAAATCGGCACATAAAAAATAGGCGGCTCCCCGCCCATGGGGGACCGCCTATTTGCCGTGCTGTTCATGCACTCTGTTCAGTAGTCGCAGAATACGGGCATTGTGTCGAACACCGAATTTGCCTCCGTCGCGATCCGCTTCGGGCAGAGGTGGGAGGCATAGATGACCGTCGTCGCGTAGTTGCTGTGCCCCAAGAGCTGTTGGATATTCTCCAAAGGGTAGTTGTTCGTGATGAGCATACTCGCGAAGCTATGCCGCAGGTCGTGCGCGCCGATGTGCCTGTGCCCGAGGAGCCTGTTCACATACCGCTCCACGACGTTTGTGATGTTCTGCCGCGTAAACGGTTTCTCGCGCCCGTCCTTGCCCGTAGAACTGAAAAGAAGGGCTGTCCCATCCGTTATATCGTATGCCGTCATGTACTCTTTAAGCACCTTGATGAGCGGCTTCGGGAGGGTGCTCGACCGTATCTTGTCTCCCTTTCCGCAGACTGTGACGGTGCCCGCGTCGAAGTCCAAATTCCCCACGGGAAGATAGGCAAGCTCCGAAACGCGCAGCCCCGTCAAGAGGAACATGAACACGATCGCCCGCGTCCGCAGGGGGGTAGGGGTGTGTGGCGGAATTTCACCCGACAAAACCCGTTCTATTTCCTGTTCGGAAAGCAGGTCGTACTCGACCGCCTCCCTCTTCGGAAAGTCCGCTCTGTTCACGGGCTGTTCTGTGAAAATCTTGTGCTCGATCGTCCACTTGAAGAAGCTGTGCAGGAGGGTGAGGTAGTGGCGCAGAGTGTTGTTCCCAAGCCCGCGCGCCGCCTTGACCTCATTCCGCCAACCGACAATGAAAAGGGGAGGGACTTCCGTCTCCTCCCCGCCGTGTGTCTTGACATATTTTCCGAAATCCCCGAGGACGAAAGTGTATTCCTCGTGTGTCGCTTTGCTTTTCGTCACGATTTTAAGAGAGGCGAGGTATTCTTCCCTCGCCCGCTCGTACTTTTCATATAAAGTCATTTCCTTGCCTCCTTTGCATAGATTAGCATTTTCTTGGTGGAAAGGTCCTTGCACCCGCGCTTGAACGGCGCAAGAAGCTGGACGATCACAAACTCGTACCGCTCATAACCTTTGACATTGTAGATAAGGTTCCCGTTATACTCGTTCCCTTTCCCGTCCGGGAAGTATGGCGTCGTGTTCCCGAAAGGTGCCATGGCAATGTCATAGAGGGAGACATGTCGGAGCGTTTTGTCACGCTTGCAGTCTATGAAACCCGCTGCTTTGAGGGCATTTTTGGCCTCCCGCAGGCTTACTTTTTTTACGATTTCATTGAGTTCTTCGATTTTCATAGATGATTTCTCCTATTGGATATTTTAGATTATTTCCGCGCTGCTGTCAATGGTGTTTTGCAAGAAAAGCCTTTACCTCCTCTAAAAACTGCTCGTCAGTCATTGCTATTATTTTATCCATTTCGGCAATGGCAATAATGGCAGGCAAGCCACAACCTGTATGATTGTATAAGCATTCCTGCGCATGTTTTTCCAACGTCTCGTAGTGCGGAAGTCCTTTTGCAAGTTCGATTTTTCGAATAAATTTGCCTTCGTAGTCGTACATGGCTTCGTGTCCGTTATCGGGCGAATTACATGTCCTTTTCAACATAAATTTTTCTCCTGTTATTGATTTCTGCGGGCTATCTTCTTTGCAGGTAAGGAAAAGCTCTCGCTTTTTCTCTTTCTCGGCTTATTCTCTACGACTTCTCCTGCGTCGATTGCCCGTTTCGCTTCCTGTTCCGTGTCGAAGTGCGTGTCGGTAAAAGTTGCTTCTCGGTTCTTTGATTTTCGGCGGTAGGGGACAACCGTACCGTCTGGGAGCGTCTTTCGTACGCTGTACCCGAGGAGCCGCCGCTCCCCGTTGTAGGGGAACGTGTGCCGCCGAATTTCAAAACCCTTGTAAAATGTCTGTTCTATCATGATCTCCTCCTGTTCAGTCCGTATTGAGCGCGCCGATCATTGATCGACAAACCTGTATGTATTCTTCCGCTCCGCCTGTAAACCTTTTATCGTATTTGGCGATATACTCTTCTCCGAGCTGTATGTGCAGATTGAGTTGCTTGACCGCAGCCTCTTTTGTGAGGCACGACTGTTCAACAGGGAAGCCCCAAGCAGACAGTTCTTTTTTGAGGCCGAAAGAATACGGTCCGTCCTGCGGGGATTTCTCCGCGTCAAAGTCCGTGTCTTTTAAGAGAATGTACGCGTCATCTTCATACAAAATAACCCTATTCATGCTTGCCCCCTGTTCAGTCGAGATACCCTTCCATGGTGAAGGGGTTGAAGTAGTCGAGGTAGCCGCCGTTCATATAGCCCTCGTAGTCGCCGTAGCGGGAGGCGCATTCCTTGCGGGAGAGGCGGCGCACTCTTGCAACGCGGGCACGCTCTCTGCCCGCCCAAAACCTGTGGAGACGCTTTGCCGCTCCGACTGCGCTCTGCTTGTCCTTTGCCTCGACAACCCACTCGTTATGCGGGCTGTCGTCCGTCTCGCCTTCCTTCAAAATCAAAACTGCATACTTCATCTTCAATCCCCCCAAGACAGATTTTCAAAAAATAAAATCTTATTGCTTGCGTCAATTTCTCTTGCGGCTGTTCTGTGAAAAACGCACCTGTCGATTGCACCGAGGAATTGTTCATTGCCCAAGAGTTGGCGCGCTTCCTCGTGCGTTATGCGTTTCGTTTTTTTGTCGCGGTCGTCTGCCCGCTCAATTCGGATTGTCGATTGGCAGATTTGCAAAATACTTTTGTCGTCCTCGTGTAATTGTTCTTGCAAATAGGTGATGTCCTGTTTTGTGAGTTTCATACCGTCCTCCTGTTCACCGATTTTTCTCCGTAGAGAATGTACGCGGCAATCTGCCGCTCCGTGGGCTGTTCAATGCCGTGGAGAATTACAAGCGCACCCTCCGCCTCGTGCCGAACGCACCAAGCCCATTCTTCCGCGCTTATGCGCTCCTGCTGTTCCTGTGTTTTGCCGTTCATGATTTTTCTCCTCAAAGTCCGACCGCTTCCGCAAGCGCGTCCGCATAGGTGCAAATCGATTTGCTCTTGCTCTTGCCGTCGTAGCGGTAATAGGTTTCATACTTGTTCACCCATGATACGCCCTGCGGGAGCTGTTCTTTATGCGGCGTGATTCGTATGCTTCCGCAATGCTCCCGTAACCACCCGACAAACTTCACGGGGAGTTTCACGCCATACTTTTCTGCCAAAAGTTCGAAGTCGGAGGGGGAGATGAAGTCCCCCGCACGGAGGCTCTGTTCTGCCTGTTCCGTCCAACGCACCTGTTTCTCCCTTTCGGCGGCTTCATAAGCTCGCTGTTCTGCAAGTCGCCGCTGTTCTTTCTCGTACCCTTCGCGATCTCGCTGTTCATAGATCGCGGCGCGGTTTTTTCTCGCCCTCTCCGCAAGCTCTCGCTTTCCCATAAACTCACAGAAGTAGATGTCGGCGTTGCTTGTCCATGTCCCGTTCTCGCAAGCGGTTTCGATTCTCGCAAGCTCGCCCTCCGCCGTGCAGAAGTCGTTGAGTTGCTGTTCCGGGAGTTCCTCTATACGCTCCGCGATCTCTTCTGGCGTTGCGTAGGGTTCTCCTGCAACAACAACTTTTAAGATGTCTCGCGTTCCAAGAAGGCGGCAATAGAATTTTTTCGCCCCGCCCTCGCCCTCCGTGTAGTAGAAGTCGATCCCGTCGCGCTCCGCAAATTTCACGCAACCGTTGATGCGCTTCTCATATGCTGTGTTGTCCGTCCTGTGTGCAATGATTTTCATGTTCTGTTCACCTCTCAAAAAGATTTTTTCTTCGGCGGTGGGGGAGTTGCACCCCCGAGCTGTTCCGCCGATATGGGCGGGGAGTTCCCCGCCTAACTGTTCAGGCGCACCCACCTGCAAAGACGTGCGCCGCGCCCTTCAAGGATCTCACGCAGTCGGAATATCTCTTGACCTCGCAACTCGCATAGTATTTTGCCAAACCGTCGTCGATCGCTTCCCGTTCACCTTTGATTTTGGCGATAAAATACTCTTTGAACTCGTTATGAGTTTCCCCTTGCCCCGTTACTCTCACGCAGTAGAGGCGATTCCCCGCGCGTTTCGTGATGCGTATCATGGGCACCCCAAGCGGAATGGTTGTTCCGTCCTCAAAGCATTGCCTCCAAAAGTTTGAGTAAACTTTTCCGACCTCAAATTTCTTCATGATTTCTTCCTCCCGCTCTGTTCAGTCCATTTTGGATGCCGTTGATTGCCTTTGATACAAATTCGTCGAAGTCTTTTGCTAACATGCCGTTCACCTCGCGCTTCCGAATGCGCCCGCGCTCGCTGCCGTGAGTATCTCGTCGCGGCTATTATATACGCTCTTTTCTCCGTTCCCGAAGTAGCAAGCCGCTTGAAGAAGTTCCGCACCGTCAAACGCCGCCGCAAAGGCAAGTTCTTTCCCTTGCGTCGTCTTGCTTGTGATGTACACTTTTTTGCCGTCGTTCATAGTCCTCTCGCGCCAAGTCGTCCCGAAGTACTTGCAGATGATTTCGTCGATGATCTGTTCCCGTTCTGTTCTCGCCATTCTGTTCCCCTCCTCACGCCGCATTTTTCAGCTTGCGGGCGGGAAGCAGGATGCACTGAGTTTTTCCGTCCGGGGTCGCGCCTTTGAGAAGGTAAAATCGCCACTTTTTGCCGCATACATTGTCGTAGGCTCTCATGATGATCTCGCCCGTCTTTGTCTTGCATATTTTGATGAAGTCTCTTAAATACTTGCGGGTGAAGCTGTACTCGCCGACGTCCACGAACCTTGCTCTTGAAGAGCCAAGCTCTTCCAAGGTGGGAAGCGCAATCTCCGTTTTCTCCGTGAAGTTCTGTTCATAGTCCTCCCAAAAGCGGACAAGCATGTCGCAGGTGTCCGCCTCGGCGTCGTCTCTGTCAAGAATCTTGTAGAGGGGCGCGTCGCAGTCGTCTGTGCTTTTCACTATGCGGTAGCCGTCGCAGAAGTACGCCGCACCGCCGAGCCTATGCCCGTGCCCGAGGGCGGGACGCGCAGGGGCCTCGCCGCAATTCAATTTGAAGATGTTCCAAATCACTTGCTGTTGCTGTTTTGTCATGTTTCTGTTCTCCTTTATAGGTTATCGGTGACGGTGGGATCCCCGTAGGGATCTGTTCACCGTTTCGGCGGCGTACCCGCGCCGCTCTCGTCAGACCGAAGAGGGGATACGGCTCCCCGCTGTTCATATGAGCTTGATATATTCCTTGTTCACGGCATATTCTCCGCAATCTTTTAAGGCAAGATCGCCGCTTTTCAGCCGTTCAAAAACTTGTTTCGCGTTCTGTTCTGTGCCGCAGTTCAGCTCCAACAAAAACGTTCTCCCGCGCTTAGGCGTAAGATACCCCTCCGCGCTTTCCTTGGCTATGGGATAGGCGTTTATACACTCGCCATACGCATAGACGCTCGGATAATCTTCCGACCAATCCACCCGCACCAAGCGTGCGCCTTCGGGCGTTTTCCCGCGTTCTAAAACTTTCATTCTCTTTCCTCCCGCCGTTCACGCCGCAACACGGCTATACCATGTTTCGCCGTTTGAAAACCTCGCGGAGATTCCGTACTCGTGGAAGTCGTAGACCTCCCGCAGGAAGCCACGGCAAAACCGTTTGATTTTCTCCCGCTCGCGCTGTTCCGCCCGTTTCTGTTCAGAATAGGGGCGGGCAAATTCCCATGAGTAGAAGCTCCCGGGGAAGCGGCTCGCCTCGCGCCTGTTCTCGCGCCATTCCTCGCGGGTGTAGCCGTCCGTCGTCGCTCCGTCACGCTGTTCCGTCAAGTAGAGTTGCATTCCGCAGTAGTGACCGCCCCGAAGTTCAAGGCGGTAGAAGTGTAGCTTGCTGTTCAGCTTTTCAATCTCTCGCTCGCAGTCCTTGAAGAGCATCCAATCGCCCTCCATGTCAAAGACGGTTTCGCCCGTCTCCTCGTCCTCATATTCTTGCGGATCAAACGCCGTAGAGACGAAGAGGGGGAAGTTCTTTTGCATTTCAAAATTAGGGCATGACATTTTTCTGTTCTCCTTTTATGTTTTATTTCGGGGCAGGGCTGTTCACCCCGCCCGCGCTGTTCTGTTCTTTACTCGCTCAAAATCGCATAGAGATCGCTCGACTCGTAGCGGATGCGGGCGCAGTTGTTTTTGTCGTAGCCGTCAAACATCGGACCGCACAACCCCGCAAGAATGGGCGTTCCTTGCAGTTCAAAACGCCGCACACTGTCCGCAACCGTTCCGCGCTTTTCGTAGTCTTGCAGTAATTCGGATTCCGTCTTGTATTCGGTGCAGCCGTCAACGGTGCAAACCTCGTAAACCTTGCCCCGCTTTTTCAGCTCGTCCAAATAGATCCGTTCGGACTGTTCCGCGATCTTTGCGCCGTCGGTGCTGTCCACAAGTTTATAAAATTCGTTTTTGTCGCACGCTGTCCATGCGGAAAGGGTCACCCCGTCCGCCGTTCTCGTTGTCGTTCCGATCTCTTTCGAAGGCGTTACCCACCCCGCAAAAATCGCAAACTCTTTTCCCTCGTGCAGTGTCATGCGCCATTTTGTGCGCTTTCCTTTTGGCGTGCAGGTTATGCGCATGGCGTTGCGGTATTGTGCATAGGGCGCAAGCTCTACGGAATGCAAGCGGACTTGCAAAACGCTATACCCGCCGAAGTCGGTTATTAAAATGATCGTTGCTTGCTTTCCGTCCTCGCCGTTCATGTATGCCGCGAGATCGTCGCGCATTTTTTCAAAATTCTGTTTCGTGTTCATGCTGTTTTCTCCTTGCCGTCTTTCCGTGCTGTCTTTGATTTTTGGGGCGGGACTTTGCGCGCCCGCTATGCGCTCCGCGCTGTTCTGTTCAGTCTTGCGCCCGATAACAAATCATCACGCCGTCGCCGATCGCGTCGCGCTTTACGATTTTTCGAAAATCGTGTATTTTCTCCTGTTCATGAAGAAAATCCCTTGCCTTCTTTGCGTCTCTAAACACATACGGCGCGCGCCCGATGTAAATCACATGATACGCTTTTTTCATTTTGCCCTCCGTTCAGTCTTGCAAATAGCCGATGATCTCCGCATCGCGGGGGATCACGTAATAAATGTTGTCCGCCGTCTTACTTGCGTGGGACGCGTGGACGCTCCCGCCCTCGCCCTTGTAGATTACCACGCAATCGCCGACCCGCAACCGCTCCGCCTTTTTTAGCTTTTTGGCATAGTCGGCGGGCAAGTAGTCAAGATTGCAGAAGCCGAAGATGATCCCGCAGACGTTGCGGCAATTTTCGCGCCGTGCGCAGTTTTCGCAGTTTCCTTTCATGTGTTTTCCTCCTGTTTTATCGGTGACGCGCCCGGCGGCGCGTTTCGTCTTAATTTTCAAAGACTCATTCAGACCGATTTTTTTAATCCGTGAATTTTTCGGGGAAGCGTTTGCGAAGGTCCTTGACGATTGCCCCAAACTCTTTCGCGGGGATCCCGTTCTCTTCGGCGATCTCTACCGCCTTTTTAATGTCGCCCTGTAAAATGGCGATCTGTGTTTTGCGTATTGCAATGACCTTTCCCATCCTGTTTTTCATCTTGTCGCCCTCCGTCTGTTCAAGCCGCATAAAACGCTCGGCGGATCTTCTCCCATGCCTCATCGTCGCACCTGTCCGCCTCTTCGATCATTTCAACGATGCGGGCATATTTCGCGGGCAATTTATTATACATGCGGATTGTTACGCCGCTGCTCCATTCGTTCAGGTAAACTCCTTTTATAATTGCTGTTTTCAACCCGTCGCCCGTCATTATGACGCTATCGACCAAGACGCCGGGGATATAGTGACCGCTGTACTCTCTGCCGCTTTCCGCGTATTTGTCAATGAGCCTTTGTGCATCCGACCATGAATAAATCGTCGCCATGTTTTTCTGTCCTCCTGTTAATTGCAGCCGTAGTCGCGCAGGTTACGCGCCGCAACACGGGCCAAAAGCTCTTCGCGTTCCTGCTGCTTTTTCTTTTCGTTTTCGATGGCTTGGATGAATTTTTTCGCACGCCTTTCTTGAGCCTCTTTTTCTTTTTTGATTTCGTAGTAAGTCATTTTTCAAATCTCCTTTATGTGATATTTTTAACAAGCGGCGGAATCGTGGAGGACCCCGCCGCGCCGCTGTTCAATGTTCATGCTAATACCGTGATATTTTTCTGTTTGAGGTATTCCCGCAGGTAGCCGCGTTCGTACCGCCGCCAATCCTCCGCCCAAAGCAAAACAACGTTTTGCACCCAATAGGGGACGCCGAGCGCGTCAAGGGCAGGGAAGTGCTGTTTGACGTTCTCCGCGTCCTGTTCCCGCTCCCCTGCGTTCAGATCGCCGCGCTCGCTGTTCTGCATGCTATTCGCACGGTGGAAGGCAAGCCCGGAAAGCTCGTTGAACTGTTTCCGCGTCAATTCGAATTGCAACATTTTTCCGCCCTCCTTTACGCCTCAAGGGTGATGCAACGACCGCAACACCAATCATAAATGGATTTTTGCCGCCGTTTGATACCAACGCGCATTGCATCGCTCAAACGGTCCACGCGCTCCGAGATGTCAATATAAGCGCGCCCGCCGTCGATCCATATGCCGACGAAGTCTCCCGCCTTAGAGTGGCGAAGAAGCCTGTTTACGGCCCGCAGGATGCGCCAGACGTTCGACACGTCAAGCACATAGCAATCACGGCGGGAAACTTGGTAGCCGCGCGAATAATGGACGGGGGAGCCGTCTCCGTCAAGCGTCGCGCCGCCGTTGCGGATAATGTCAAGAAGTTCAAATTTTTTCATTTTGGGAAATCTCCTTTTTTCGTTTTCGGTGACGCCCTCCGGGCGTTTCGGCGGGGAACGGCCCGCGCCATCATCAGACCGACACACGCGCCCGAAGGCGCGGCGGCTTGTCCTTTTCGTATCTACCCACGGGCGACGCCGTAACGCCACACCCCCCGAAGGGAGCCGAGCCCGAAGGGCTCCGCAGATAACTACCCTTGCTCCGTATCGTATCTCCAGCAAGGTTAGAGGGAATCCGCCTTAAACCGCCGACGCCTTGCCATGCGTTCGTGGCTGTTCAGTTGTTAATCTGCACTTACCGCCAGCGGCGGGGGAGCCCCAAGGGGGGGGCAAGTTCATCAACCTGTTTACATTAGATATTATATCAGAATTAAGAAGAAAAAGCAAGCAATTTATAACAGAATTAAGAAAAGGTTTTTTTTGAGAGTTTCTTTCATAATTCTGATAATTTTTAACAGAATTAAGTATGTGAAAAAAGTTATTGACATTTTTTCTGCTGTTGTGATAAAATAAAAAGCAAAAAAGAAAGGAGATAAAAAATGCCCAAAAACAGCCCGCAGAAGCCAAAGAGAAGCGAAGCGCAGAGACGCGCGGATAAAGCATATCAAGAGCGCACAAGAGCCGAGAAGAACGCCACACAGCGCGAAAATTTCAAAAACATCGCCGCCACATTTCGCCGAGACGAAGCGGAGCGCATCGCGGAGATTTTCAAGGCGCACGGCGTAAAGCCGTCGGAGATCTTGAGGGGAGCGGCCGCCGCTCTTTTGGACGGCGAACCCATACGGACGGAGGCCGCGCCCCTGATCGCGCCCAAAGCGGCAGGAGAGGAGCCCGCCTCCGAGAGCGACGGGGAGACGGACAGCGGCGAGGAATAAGCCGAGGAAGCGGGAGAAGCCGCAGGAAGGCGCAAGAGCGGCGCAACGGTGAAGCCAACGGGGACGCGCCGAACGCATACGCAGACGCGGAAGCCCGAGCCCGAGCGGCCGCCGCCCAGCTCATCGGAAGAGACGGCCAAAGGCGAAGCGGGACACCGGGACACCGAGCCCGCCGTGAATCCAAGCGACGAAGAGCCGCCCGAGGGAGAGGACGACGGAAGCCCCGCCGCCATCGTGGAGAGGCAAGCCCTCAGACCGAGCCGAAGCGGAAGAGGCCGCCGCCGGGGACAAGCGGAAGCCGCAACCCGCTGACGGTGAGAGGAGCTGCACCCGAACACCGCCCCGCCAGAGCGACAAACCCAAGCGGAGCCGATCGGAATCACGGCGCACCCGAGGCGAAGCCCTAACCCAAGCGCACACCCGCCCGAGGAGATCACCGAGGAGCGGCAGCGGAAGAGGAGACAACAACACCACCCGAGGCCCCGCGCATCCGCCCCGGACGAAGATCAAAGCCGCACGCCACCACCGCCGCAGAACGGCGAAGAGAGCCGAGAGCGGCACCGAAGCACCAAGCCCAAGGCAAGACAAGACAAAGAGAGAAGAGGCGCGAGCCAAGCACCACCCCCGAGAGAGGAGAGGAAGCCAAGCCCGCGCCCCTTTTCTTTTTTCTGTTTATTCTTTTTTCTTTCTTAAAAATATAGAAGATAAATAAGACTGTTTATATACAAGCTATGCTATATATAAGTATAAATATATAGTAAAGTATAAATGTAACAGATATATAAGAAGCAACCCGAAGAGCGAAGAAAAGCAAAGCCCGAAGAGAGGACGAGAGAAAATCAAGATTGAAGAACGAGGAAAGGAGACGGGGAAAGGCGGCGAGGAGGAGAGGGAGCATAGAAGCAAGCGGACAGACACGCGACGACGAAAAAGAAAGGGGAAAAGTCATCACGGCGGCGGCGTGTTCATGTTTCCAAAGAGCCCCGCCGAATACAGCAAGAGAAGCCCGCCCCGCTTGCCTTGCTTGCTTGTTCTATGTAGCGGCAAAGAGACGGGGGAAAGGCGGCAATGTGTTTCCATTATGGCGTATAATGTAAATAGGTTGACAGAGCACGGTGGGAGGGGGTACTTTTTTGATGGGGAAAAACAGAAACAATTCTCTAAAGTCGTATTGCTCTTCTTCTCTTCCTCTTGTTCACGTTTTTGATTTTTGGGAGCATCACGGCGGTTTTCTCGCGAAAATTTTTTTCTCATCTCTGCAAAATTCATGCGGTTTCCCAAAGCAGAGCTTTGAAAAGGATGGTATAATAGTGGCAAGTTCAAAACGGAGGAAATAAAAATGACTGTTGAACCGACAATAAAAATCACAAAGCAGGGACATAGCCCCGAATACCTTGCAGCGGAGAAAGAATATCTTCGCAAGGCGAGCACATGCCCTAACTGCGGGAACGAGCTTACTCTGCCGCTCGTTCGTACTCGCGGCTTTTTCCGTCAAAAGGAAGTAGATGTTTGGAAATGCCCTGACTGCGGTTGTGAATGGGAGCCCGAGCCGTATATCGTTGACAAGGCAATCAACAATGTTTGCGGTGAACCCGAAACCGACGTCATGGAAAACGGCATGATTTATATTAAAATGCCGAGCGGCGTGGAAGCGAAGCAAACGGACGAGGCGGCAGAAGAGAAGTTCGCGGACAGACCGCAAATTCAAAAGGGCGATATTGTGCGCTTCATCTCTGGCATTACGGGAGAAGAGAATGTTGAGGTCGCCCGTAATGAAAATAACGAAGCCTTCTTTAATCCCGCTTTCGGTGAAGTCCTCGCCGTCTACCGCTTCGACGGGCGCGACTTCAAGTGCATTTGGGAGAGCGTGGAATATCAATTCAACAGGTTCAAAGAGATCATTGACGGGATAAATATACCGCAGCTCACTCTCTCGGTAAAATTGAAATCTGTGAATGAGACAATGGAAAAATTGCGGAAGGAAGCGGGAGACAGTAGCCATGGTTTTGAAGAAACGAATTAAAATCAAGCCGCGCGACATGGACGAGGAGTTCTACAGGTTCACCGCTGCGATCTGTCCAATCTGCGGGACGAACATACGCGAGGAAGAGAAAAGCTGTCCGTTGTTGCGTTGTGACTTCACGATTCCCCCGAAAATTCTCTATGTTGCAACCCGCAAGAAAGTCACTTGCTTCTGCCCGACATGCGGGTGCTCATGGAGCGTCAAACGGTTCAAAAATTCCAAATCCGAGAAAAAACAATGATTGAATTTCACAACACAAAAATCTTCACCGACAACATAGACCATGCGGCGCTTGCCCAACTTCACGAACTCGACAAGACGAAGGTATTCGAAGGACAGCCCGTCCGCATTATGCCTGACGTCCACGCGGGCGCTGGGTGCGTCATCGGCTTCACTGCGCCGATCAAGGACAAGATAATTCCGAACCTTGTCGGAGTGGACATTGGCTGTGGTATGCTTTGTATTGAGCTTGGAAAAATCGCGATCGATTACGGCAAGATGGACCAGATCATCCGCACCCATGTGCCGTCGGGAAGGAATGTCGGAGAGTATTCCAGAGACGCGCACAATATGATTGAAAAGCTGATCTGCAAAGAGCATTTGCAAAACCGTGATTGGCTCGAATGCTCGCTTGGAACGCTCGGCGGCGGAAATCACTTTATCGAGATCGACGAGGATGAAGATGGTGGAAAATATCTCGTCATTCACAGCGGCTCCCGTAACCTCGGAAAGCAGGTCGCCGAGTACTACCAAGACCTCGCCGTCAAGGAATACCGCTCGACTTCCACGGCAGAGATCATCTCCGCGCTCAAAGCGCAGGGCAGAGAGCGGGAGATCGCCGACACCCTCAAACGCCTAAAAGAGGAGAAGCCCGCGCTTCCGAAAGACCTGTGCTATCTGCAGGGTCAGTCCATGCAGGACTATCTTCACGATATGCGGGTCTGCACAATGTTCGCTGACGAAAACCGCGCAACAATAGCAGAAAATATCCTTCGGTGTTTGAATGTCGGCGGTATCGTATCGTACTTCACAACCCGCCATAATTACATCAGCATGGATAACTATATCCGCAAGGGCGCAATCGCGGCGAAGAAAGGGACGTGGGTTTTGATACCGCTCAATATGCGCGACGGGTGCATCATCGGAATCGGCAAGGGCAATCCCGATTGGAATTACTCCGCGCCGCACGGTGCCGGGCGCACAATGTCAAGAGCGGAAGCAAAACGTCAGCTCCGCGTCGAGGACTTCAAGGAGACAATGGCGGGGGTATTTTCCACGACGGTCTCCGAGGACACGATCGACGAGGCGCCGTTTGCCTATAAGCCGTCCGAGGAGATCATCGCCCTCGTGCGGGACACCGTGGAGATCGAGAAAATCATCAAGCCCGTCTATAACTACAAGGCGAGCGAGTAGGGATTACAACTGTACTTACAATCTTTGCCCGCAAAAAAGCTATTTTGTGCCTTGAAAGTAGCATTGGTTTAGCTCGGTTGTAGGTGTCACGCGGCATGGGTGCAACTTACCAGCAACTTAAAATCAGCCGCGTTTCGCCCCGAAACTGCCTTTTTTGCGCCGAAAACGGTCATTTTTGGCGGCTGGCACGAGCGACGGGAAACTTACCGAAACTTAAAAGTGAAATACAAAAGTAAGTATTTCAGAAATCGAAGGCAAAATTTAAGAGAATCTCTAACTTTCTCTAATTATCTATGACAAATTCAAATCACAGGAGGACTTGTTATGAAAATCCAAAAAGAAGAGCTTGTGCTTGTCCCGATTCGGGAAACGGCGCACTGCGAAAAATGCGGCGTGGAGATGATAAGTCGCGAGTGCAGACAAGAAACCCGTGGCGGATATTGGGGAGAAGATTGGAGCATTAGGACAATCAAAATCTACGAATACACCTGTCCACAATGTGGTGCGACCGAAGAATCAGAAGTGAACTTCCCCCGAATAAATTATGAGCTTCGCCCGAAAGATGGGGGAAGTTGTCAATGAGTAGAGAAGAACTCATCGCGGCGATCCTCAAAGTCGCCCTCGGCATTGACTACGACGATGTCAAGAAAAATAGTTAAAAAATTTTTTTCGATTTTGAAAAGTTTTTGCGGTTTCCCAAAGCAAGCCGTTTTTATTTGTGTTATAATTCGTGACGAGTAGCGGGGATAGCCCTGCCGCTTCATGGGAACGTATGGCGGTCCCATAATGTTTCCTCCGAATCACCTCTCCCGATAGACGGGCGGGGATATACGCGGAGGCTTGCACGATACCTTTCCGTCGGTGAAGCGTGTCAGTAGGATAGACGAGAAGGGCGGAGTAAACCGTCCAAAGCAGAGCCTGTTCCTCCCGCCGGGCTATTTACCTGCATAAACCGCGATCATCATGCGAGGTGCGTCAAGCCCCGCTCCATGGAGAACAATAACGAACGAAGCGCGGCAGGGGAAAACCGTTGCGTGGGCGGGACCGTAACCCGCGTTCTTCACCACCGACAATGCTCATTCCCATGGCTGCTGCAACAGCCGAGCGAAGTCGGGCCTCCTTTTACGGGTGTAGTGCGGCACCCTCGGTTTCAATCCGACGAGAACCCTGCGATAGTGGGCTCACTTCGAATCCAAAAAATAAAAATATATAAGGAGAACAAGATCATGACGCAGGAACAGAAGCAATTCATCATCAAGGCGCTTGAAAGCGGGATCCCCGCAATCGCCAAGGAACACATCGAGGCGCTTGAAGAAGTGGCAAAGGTCGCCGAAGCAAAACAAGAAGAGCTTGAGGGGGTTGAAGGATTTCATATTCTCGATCAACGCCGCCACGAAAACATCATCCGCGCTATTCAGGGTTCTTGCCCTTATATGGCGGACGACATCATTCTCCCTTACGACGCCGCCGTCAGAGCCTGCCAGGCGAAGTTTAACGAGAACATCAAAGCTCGCGAAGCAAAGGAAAAGGCGGAGAAGGAATCCGAATACAAGGAAGAAGAGAAAAAGTCCGCGTAAACGCACGGAGGAGATCGGCAATGGACGACATCAAAACAGTAGAGGTTCCGCTCCGCGTCGTCCGCGTTTACGCCCAATGCAGGAAATGCGGCGCACGGCTCGGAGAGCCGATCCCACTCTACAGTGGACTTGCACTCGGCAACGACGGAACGTGGAAACGCGTCAACGATCACGCATATTTGTACAAATGCCCGCAGTGCGGTGAAGAGACGGAATCCGATGAGCTCTTTCCACGCATTGAATACCGGGAAATAGAGGAAACATAGGGGAGTAGCCAAGCGGTAAGGCAACGGTCTCCAAAACCGCCATTCAAGGGTCCGATTCCTTTCTCCCCTGCCACGCCGCCGCGTGCGAAGTAGGTCGGATAGCCTTACGCGTGAGGCTAGATGACCGAGTTGAGCGGAAACCAAAATGAACTTTGCAAGGTTTGTTTTGGCAGTTGCCAAGAGAGGGTCGTGCTCGAAAGACATACAACTATAAAACCCTCTCTACATGCTTCAATGGCTCGATCGGCAGAGCAATCGCTTTGTAAGCGATAGGTTGCGGGTCCAAGTCCCGCTTGAAGCTCCACGGAGGAAAAAAAGATGAAAAAGAAATTATTTGCGATCACCTTAGTGCTGTCCCTTTGGACTTGTGCATTCCTCGCTTTGGCGGGGTGCGAGATGTCGAAGGAACAGGCGAACACACAAACGGCAATGCAGGGCAGTGCTCATATCATCGAAAACCAGCCAGCGCCCACGGACCTCGATTACAGTTTGGAACGCTACAATGTCATCAAAAGGGCGTATTGGGTCAACGGGCAAAGAGAAAAAGCAATGTCCTTGCCTTGCCCCGTCGAGAAACCGCTCGGGTATATCGTTCTTCTATCTGCAAGCGGCGCGGTCATGGGACGCTTCGTCGTAGACGGAAAGGTTTCAAGCCTCAACAGCTATCTTTTCCCTGCGGAGTACCCGCAACGCATAGTGGGTGATTATGGCGGGCATGACTATTTTTCAGTCGAAGTCGCGGGGATTGACGGGTGCTATGGCGAGAATGTGAGCGGCATTTTCTTCTTTACGCCCGACGGAAAATACATCGAGTGGACGGGGGACTTCCTTTATTCCGACATTCCGTTCACTGTCGATGACCCGATCCTCAAAACGGAGGGAGACGAATCATGAAAAAAACCGTCATCACGATTTTGATTACAATCGGCGTACTACTTTGCGTCGCGGCGATCGGAATCGGGATTTTCTTTGGGGCGACGCCCGTTGGAAAGCAACTTATAGTCGATTGGCAGAATAGCTTGAAGAAGGTCGATGAAAGCACTTATGAAACGCAGCGGGAAGTTGAGAATACCTGTCGCGCTATGATCACCAGCTTCAACTCCGACAAGCTCATTTACGAGCAGTACAAGGACAGCGACATTGAAGAGGAGCGTAGCTGGGCGAACAACGCGAAGATCCGCGCCAATCAAACAGCCTCGACATACAACAACTATATCTTGAAAAATAGCTATGTTTGGGGCGGCAATGTGCCTTCCGACATCAAGTTGCAGCTTGAGTATATCGCTTAAAAATAAGGAGAAAATTATGCCAGAAGAAAACCTTGAAGCCTTGACAGACGAGGAGCTGAAAGCGGAAATCAAAAAAGAAGCGGCATCGCATATACCGCCGCAGAACCCGCAATGCACCACAAGGGAAATGCGTTTGCTCGACGAGGCAGTGAGGCGCGGGATTTACAAGACGGAAGAAGTCCGCGTAGGCGAGAAATATCGTTCGGCAGCGGAAATAGAATTGGGTTTTATTCGCCCGGGAACGGGGAAGCCGTTGGTCTTGGATTTGGGCACAGGAGAGTTTAAGCAATGGGAGTAAGCACATTCACCCCGAATATCCAGCTCTCGGAGTTCGCCTTGAAGCTCCGCCGGTATCGGCGCGACAATGGGTTTACTCCGGGACAGGTTTGCCGTCAGCTCGGCGTGAGCATAGAGCGGTTGGGTCTACTTGAGCTCGATAGATCTACGCCGACATTCCTTGAGAAGTGGCGCCTCAATCGCCTCATCGACAAACAAAAAACCGCCTCAACGAAGTGAAGCGGCTTTGCGCAATGGGTTTGGTACAAAATTGGTACAACCAAAAATCGTTTCTTTGTGATTTTCCGCTTCTCACAGAAAAATCGTGATTTTTGCCTCTAAAATGCTTGCTTTTCAGCTCAAAATGGGTTAAAATACGGTTGTTGCAGAAATGGCGGAGCGGTTGAACGCGCACGATTCGAAATCGTGTTATGCAGGAATGTATACGGGGGTTCGAATCCCTCTTTCTGCGCCAAGTGGGACGTAAGTTGAACATAACTTGCGTTCCATTTTTCTATGCAAAAAGCGAGGATATATCGAAGCCGCCGAGATTTCACAATAAAAAAGAGCCAAACCACATTGGGTTTCACTCTTTTTGGGTTCTTCGG
>CANRPN010000029.1 GCA_947632505.1 uncultured Clostridia bacterium
CCGCTGCGCTTGCCCTCCGTCTCACAGACGTCGATCCAACGCTCGTCCCTGCCGCGGCGAAGAAGGGCATTGTATTCCTCGCCGAGGGGAGAGAGCCCTTTGAGCACGAGCTCGTATGCCTCCTCGTAGGAGAGTTTGAGCTCGGCGTTCTCCACGAGCGAGGGATAGATGTCGTACATATACATGGTGTCGAGCCCCATGAGCTGTTTGCGGAGAGCGATATAGCGGTGCATCACGGGAGTATACTTGCCCACGGTCTTTACGAGATTATCATACACACTGCGGTCCACATCCTCCTCAAAGAGCGCCATTTCGAGACAGGACTTGTATCCGCGCACCTTTTGGTAGAACATATCCTTTTTCACGTTTCCGAAATAGGTCGTCGCCAAAGTATTGATGATCTTGCGGTAGGCGGAATAGTAGAGCTCATAGGCCTCTTTGCGCTTTTCGCGGTCCTTTCCGTTGATGATGACGGAATAGAGCCCATGGGAGAGGGGCAGTTTTTCGCCCTCGTACTCGATCTCGGGCAAATTCAGCTCGGCATTGTCGAGCATTTCAAACACGTCGCCCGCCGAGGAGAGCGCCTCGCCCGTCTGTGCCAAAATGCGTTCCTCCTTCTCGGAAAGAACATGCTCCTTTTGGGCCTTGATCCGCGTGAGCATATAGTCATAGTCTTTGAGACGGGGATCGGCGATGAACTTATCGAGAGTCTCATCGGGAAGCGCGGTAAGCTCGGGAGTGGCAAAAGCGGTCGCTTCATCGAGACGGGTAAAGAAGTTCATCACGCGGGCGAGATAGGAATTGTATTTGGTCTCGCGGACGTCCTCATCGTGCTTCATGAAGGCATAGAGATATACACGCATGGCGTCCACGGTGAGCGCTTCTTCGGCGCGGAAGAAGGCGAGCATGCCCTCCGCGCTGCCGAGAGTGCCTTTGTATTTTTCAAAGTCCAATCTGCCGTCGAGCGCCAAAAAGGCGGTTTCCCACGCTTCGTCGCTCTCGAACACGTCCGAAACTTTCCACTTGTACTGTTCTTGTACGTCCTTTCTTTCCATAATATTTATTTCCTTTTTTGAATTATTTTCGATTTTGATTTACCCTGTTCTGCTGTCCAAAAATGTCATGTCGAAGCGCACACCTTTTCCAAACTGTCATGTCGACTAAGCGCAGCGCATGGAGACATCTCTGCCTTAGTGTTAAAATATTGTAGAGATTTCTCCACTTCGCTCACTACGTTCGCTACGGTCGAAATGACAATATCGGAGCGGGCGGCCGAAACGATCTATTAAATGGCGGGCGAATTGCCGATCGGCGCATAAACCGACCTCTCACGAAATTTTGTCGCAAAACAAATCTGTGAGTTTAGTTCTTGAAGCTATGGATCGGCGCGGGCAAAATGCCGCCGCGGGAGATGAATTTCTCCGCCGAACCCGTGTGTACGGGCATGACAGGCGCCCTGCCGAGAAGCCCCCCGAAATTCACTGTGTCCCCCACCTTTTTGCCGGGAGCGGGGATGACGCGCACCGCCGTCGTCTTTCCGTTCACCATTCCGATCGCCGCCTCGTCGGCGAGGATCGCGGCAATGGTGGATGCGGGCGTATCGCCGGGAATCGCGATCATATCCAGCCCCACCGAGCAGACGCAGGTCATCGCTTCGAGCTTATCGAACGTGATCGCGCCGCGCTCCGCCGCTTCGATCATGCCGATGTCCTCGGAGACGGGAATGAACGCGCCCGACAGTCCGCCCACGCGGGAAGAAGCCATGACCCCGCCCTTTTTCACCGCATCGTTGAGCATGGCGAGCGCGGCCGTGGTGCCGTGTCCGCCCACCGCTTCGAGCCCCAGCTCTTCCAAAATATGCGCCACCGAATCCCCTCTTGCGGGCGTTGGCGCAAGGGAGAGATCGACGACCCCGAAAGGAACGCCGAGCCGCCGAGCCGCTTCCTTGGCAACGAGCTGCCCCGCGCGCGTGATCTTGAACGCCGTGCGCTTAATGAGTTCGGCCGCTTCGGTGAGGTCGGCATCGGGCGCGAAAGAGAGCGCATGCTGCACGACCCCGGGGCCCGAAACGCCCACATTGATGACGCAATCTGCCTCGCCCACGCCGTGGAACGCTCCCGCCATAAAGGGGTTATCTTCCACCGCGTTGCAGAACGCGACGAACTTTGCGCAGCCCAAGCCGCCCGGGGTAAGGGCCGCCGTCTCTTTGACGAGCTCTCCCACCCGCTTGACGGCGTCCATGTTGATGCCGGAGCGCGAGGAACCGACATTCACCGAGGAGCAGAGCTTTTCGGTCGTTGCGAGCGCCTCCGGAATGGTGGAGAGGAATCTCTTTTCATATTCGGCGGTCGCCTTGTGGACAAGCGCGGAGTAACCGCCCAAAAAGTCGATTCCCAAAGTGGCGGCGGCGCGGTCGAGGGCGCGCGCCACAAGCGGACTTTTTTCGGGAAAGGCCGCCGTGATGAGCGAGACGGGCGTGACCGACACCCGCTTGTTGACAATGGGAATGCCGTACTCACGGGAGAGCTGTTCCGCCGTGGGGACGAGACCTTCCGCCTGTTTTACGACCCGTTCATACACCGCCTGCGCCGTTTTTTCCGCGCTTTCGCGGATACACGGCAAAAGGGAGATCCCCATCGTGACGGTGCGGATGTCGAGGTGCTCTTTTTCGATCATGTCGATCGTTTCGATGACGTCTGTTTTGTTAAACATAGTTCCCCGCGTCTCTTTTCTCTTCTCGCCTGCGCTGTTCGGGCTTTATACTGTATGCATGGCGTTGAAAATGTCCTCGTGCTGGATCCGCACGGACATACCGATGTCTCTGCCCATTTCCGCGGCGGCCGCAGAGACGGACGCGAGGTCCTCCGTGCATTCCGAAGCGTCCACCATCATGATCATCGCAAACTGATCCCCCAAAATCGTTTGGGAGATGTCCAAAATATTGATATTCTTTTCGCACAGAAAGGCGCTCACCTGCGCGATGATCCCCTTTCTGTCCGTACCTGTCACCGTGACGACCGCTCTCATACCTCTTCCTCCGCGAGCTCATAGGCAATGAGCAAATTCCCTTGCGAGATGAGCCGCGCAGATTTTCCTTCCTTGAAGGCGGGGAAGTCCTTTTCGCCGTCTACATAGATCTGCCGCGTCATCGTCTCATCTTTTTTCACATTTTTCACTGAAAACAGCGCCACATTCACATCCACGCCGTCGCGCGTCGTCCAATCGTCGATGCCTTCAAAGGGAAGCACGGAATATTCTTTGAGCCCTACCGAAATAAATTTGAGCATCTTGCAGTAGGCTCTGCTCCGCTTGTAGCTGATCCCCATATACGGGAAGCAGAAAATAATATAGAGCCCCGTGAGAACGCTTGTCCCGACGATATACCAAACCCCCGACGGGTCGTGGTAAGGCAGGAGAATATAGAAGGCAAGCAGGACCGCGAGCCCTGCGGCATACAGTCCCGTCGCAAACAAGAAGCCGAAAAGCAACCTTCGTTTTTGCTTCATAGCCTCTAAGAGATCGAGATCGTGATACAGTCTTTCCATATTTACTCCGCAATGAACAGCACGCCGAGCGTGTTCTTGCCGCAGTGCCCCGTGATGACGGAGCCCGCGATCGTCTCAATGACCTCGTCGAACTCGAACAGTTCCTTCACCTTTTGCCGCGCGACCTCCACAATGGATGCCTCCGCCGTGCTGTGCGTGATGAACGCGCGCGTCTTATCGTAAACGGGATACTGAATTTTGAGGTCTTGGAGATAGTTTGCGATGCATTTTTCCATCGTCCCGCGATATTTTTTGCCCGCATAGAGCTGGCCGTCCTGCATTTCGATGAGGGGATGGATTTTGAGGAGATTCGCCCCATACATCGCCATGCGGGAACATCTGCCCCCTTTATATAAATAGTCAAGGCGGTCGGGCACGAAGGAAGTATTGATCTTGGGCGCAAGGGCCGCAGTCTTTTCCGCGATCTCCTTGGCGCTCATGCCCTGTTCAAGATAGTCGCACGCCTTCATCACCATGAGCCCCTGTCCCGACGAAAGCGCCTTGCTGTCCACGACGAATACCTTCTTGCCGAATTTCTTGGCCGCCTCTATGGCATAGTTATAGGAAGAGGACGCCTTCACCGAAATATCGTAATGAATGACGGTCTTTCCTTCATCCACGTATTTCGCGAAGAACTCCTCATAGTCGCCGATACTCGGCGCGGCGGTCTTGGGAAGGTTCCCCGTCCTGTCCACATAGTCGAAGATGTCCTGCGGGGTGATGTTCACGCCGTCGCGAAAGGCGTCTCCGCCCAAGATCACGGAAAGAGGCATGACGCCGATGTTCCGTTTTTCGATCTCTGCACCGAGATCGCAGGTACTGTCTGTTGTGATCTGAATGCTCATAATGCTTCTCCTGTTCCTTTTTCCTGATATTTTTCAAATAAGATGTTTCGCCCACTCAAAGAAAACCTGCCATCGCGAAAGCGGCTGTTCGGTAAAGGACCAATCGGTGACCACGCCCATCACGTCTTCGAGGCGGAAGCAGCCGACGACGCGGGAATCGGTGCTGTTGGTGCGGTGATCGCCGAGAAAGAAGATCTCCCCCTCTCCCACCGTCATCTCAAACACATCCTGACGGGTATATGTATCGCCCTTGGTGTAATCCTCTTCCAAAAGGACAAACTCGGTTTCTCCCGCAAGTCGGCGGTAAACTTTGCCGCCCGTAATGCGGATGGTGTCGCCCTCCAAGCCAATGAGCCGTTTGATGATATTTTCATCGGAAAAGTCATATTTGTCGAGATATCTTTTGACTTCGATGATGATGATGTCGCCGCGCTCGGGTTGTTTTCTGCGGTCGGCATAGAGAAGGGCGCCGTCTTTGATGGTGTCCTCCATGGATTCGCCCTCGACATTCACGCTGCAAATATCCCATACGAAACGCAGATTGAGAAAGCTGTACGCGAGGAACAGACAGAGCACAATGGCGGCCAATGCATTCCAAAGGCTGCCCTGCTCCGCATTGAGCATATTCGGTCTTTTTGCTGTTTTCATAGTTAAAGCCACTTCAAATTATTGACGATCACATCTCCCTCGCCGAGGAATACCACGGAAACGGCCCTTGAAAAATCGGGAAGGGAAACGCCCGTTTCCGATTTGAAATCGGTACATTTCAAAAGAAAATTTTTCCATCTGCCGCCTGCGGGCACCTGCACTTCGCAGGAATAGCCTTTCTGTTCGTCGGCATCCATATAGAATACGATGTTGAGCGTTGCGTCCTGCGGGGAGTAGGCGTCGAATTGGAAACTTGCCCCCTCATCGGGATGGAAGCGCGGCTCGCTTACGCGGTAACTGATAATGCCGTTTGCGGTGTTTGCGCCCAAGATGCCCCCATAGCCGGGCAAAAGCTGCACTTCGGAACGGTCTCCCTCCACAAAGCAATCGGCAATGGAGCTCGCGCGGCGGCGGAAGCCGGCAAGTCCGGCCGTTCCCTCCGAGCCGGCATAGAGGATGCGGCTTTTGAGACGGGCGTTCCGATAGGGCTGTTTGAGGGTGACCTCCTGGATCTTGGAGGTGGTGGAAAATCCGTTCGAATAGCGCACAAAGGTGTAGACGAGCACTTTTTGGCTTCCTTCGTACACTTCGAGCGGAAATACGACGGAGTTGTCTTTCATCTCACGCATATTGCCGAGCACTCTCGTCCAATCCCGCACGCGGAAGCTGTCTGTCTTTTCGGAAAAGAAGATTCCGCACTCAATAGGATCCCCCTCCACGTCGTAATTGCCGCGCACTCTGAGCTCTTCGTTCTCGTCGATCACCGTAAACCCGATGGGCCTACTGATGTACACCGCTCTGCCGCGCAGATATTTGTCGAGGAACATCTCCATGTCGGTGATGGAGTGCGCGCCGATGAGTCCGTTGCCGTGCGAAGAATAGAGGATCGCCTTTTCGACTGCGGGATTGATCTGCTGGAAGGTATCGTAAACCCGGTCGTAATTGCATTTTTTATCGTTGATGGCCGAGATCATGAGTACGGGACAGACCGTTCGAGGCGCATAACTCTGCGAATCGAGGCCCGCGATGAAGCGGTGACGCTCCATGTCGAAGTTCTTTTTTTCGTTGTCGCCGAATTTTTCCATGTCGCGATAGGCAAGCCATCCCGCGGCGCATACGGCGATAAAGCAGGAGAGGGGCGCATAGGGCGTGATCTTCCAGAGCACCTCCCCGCCCGTTCTCAGCCCGATCGCGCCGAACGCGCTCACTTCCGGCTTGCTTTCGAGATATTTGGCCGCATAGCGGGCAACCGCCGCCCATTCATACCAGCTTGTTTCCTTTGCGGTGAAATCGACATACTCCATTGCCCGTCCTGCGCGCGCAAAGTTTGCATGGTCGAGGTCGCGCGGGTAGATCGTATGCCTCCCCTCGCCCATCTCGCCGCAGTAATCCACGCACAAAATACCGTAACCGAGCGTGACAAAGTGCGCCACAAATTTTTCATCGAAGGGAAGGCCCGCTTCGAAGAGCACCATAACGGCGGGAAAGCGTTCCTTTCCCTTGGGCATATAGTAATGGGCATACACTTTGACTCTGCCGTACAAGCTCTTCCGGCCCAAAAAGTAGACCTCGCGAAAAATGCAGTTTTCACGCTCCTCCTCGGAGATGATCTCCTCGCAGAGGGGCAGCGTGTCGTCGAAATCTTTCCAAAGAGTGACGGGGGTGAGAATCGAATTTACCAAAATATACCTCTATGTATGAATTTGCGAACCGTGCCTGTCGGTCGCCTTTTCTACCGAAATTTTCTTCTCGATGCGATGTTTGAGTTCCTCCACGTGAGAGATGATCCCGATCGCAAAGTGTTCGCTTCTCAACTTTTCGAGACTGTCCATCACGGTATCCACGAGAGCGGAATCCAAGGTGCCGAAGCCCTCGTCGAGGAAGAAGAACTCCATCGGGCGGGCAGATTTTGCGCAGATCTCGGAGGAGAGCGCCAGCGCCAGGGAGAGGGAGACGAGAAAGACTTCCCCGCCCGAAAGGGTGTGCACGCCGCGGAGAATACCGCCGTTGAGGTTGTCTCCCACGACAAATCCGCCGTTATAGCGCAAAAAGTATTTGCCCGAGGTGAGCGAAAGAAGCCGCGCGCTCGCATTCTGCGCCACATTTTGCAGGTATTCTTCCGCGATAAATTCCATAAATTTATTTGCTTCAAACAGCTTTTTTAACCGCTCGGCAACATCCGTTTCATGCTGTAATGAATCCGCACGATCGGCAAGTTCCGTCTTGCGGGCGAGCGCCTCTCTCCCCTGTACAAGCTCTTTGCGTTTGAGAACAAGCCGTCCGGATGCGCCGCGGGCCCTCTCTTCGAGCTCCTTTGCTTCCCGCCGCGCAAAATCGAGCCGCTCCTGCGTTCCCTCGGAGAGATCCTCCTGCGAGAGCGCTTTTTCGCGCGCCGAAAGAGCCGCGTATTCCTCGCGGAAGCGTTTTACCCGCTCCTCCGCGTTCTCGGCGTTTCCGAAACGCTCCACGAGCGATGTTGCCTCTTCCACGGCGGAAAAGTTCCCGCGCGCAAGCGCCGCTTGCAGCCGTTCCTGCGCCCTTGCAAGGCTTTCTTTGGCAGAGTTGCGCCTTTCGAGAGCGGCAGCATGCACCGAAGCGGCCTTCGCGCTTCGTTTTTGCGCCGACTCGCGCGCTTCGAGGCGGCGTTTCTTTTCCCGCCGCTTTTCGAGCAATGCCCGTTCAAGCGCCTCGTACGGCTCGCTCTCTTCCGTTTCGGCAAGCGCATCGAGCTGTTCCCGCAGACCGACGCCTTCCGTCTGTAACTGCTGCAAACGCTGCAAATGCTCACGGTAACGCGTATTCCGCTGTTCAAGCGCAAACCGCGCTTCCTGTAATTCTTTTTTCTGCTTTTCCCTTTCCTCGAATGCCGCGCGGAGATGGGAAAAGTCCGTTTTTTCCCCTGCGGAAAGGGCGGTATATTTCTCTATGAGCGGGGAGAGGTCCTCCTCCGTCTCGGGATATTTTCGGCGGACCTCGGAAAGTTCTCCTGCGAAAGTTTCATATTCCCCGCGCAAAAGTTCCGTCTTGCCGTGTTTTTCGGCGAAAGAGAGAAAATCTCCCTCTCCGAGCGCAGACAATGCCGTTTCGAGCCGCGTCCGCTCCGCTTCATACGAAAAGTCACGGAAATTATCTTTCTCTTCGGCAAATTTTTTCCGCGTGTCGGTAAGTTTCTTTTCGAGCTCCGTTCTGCGGCGGCGCACGGCCATCGCCTGTTCGGAGCGCGTTTTCCGCGCAGTGAGCGCTTCGATTTCTTCATCCGCGCGCTCCTCATCCCAAAGGGAGAGCGCCGCGAGTTCCCGCTCCGCCTCGTTCTTCTCTTTTTCGGCGGCGGCAAGGGAAAGTCCGGCGGCATTAAGCTCCTTTTCCGAAGCCGACCGCTCGGCCTCCGTACGGCAGACATCCGCTGCGAAGCCCATGCGCGAAAGAGCATTTTCAAGTGAGGCGATCTGCTCTCTTTCCGCGTCGAGCTGCGCGAGACGGGCGGAGATCCGCTCCCGTTCTTTCCGCTTTTCGAACTGTCCCGAAACGGCGTTTTCCCGAAGGCGGGCATCCCCCAGCGCCGCAAGTACGGCGGTCTCCTCCCGTTCGAGAGCTTCCGTCTCCTGTTCGAGCCGGGCGTTCCGTTCTTCGGAGACCTCGGCATACGGTTCGAGCCGCGCCTTGGCGACATCGAGCGCCGCCGCACATTCACGGTAATGGGAATTGGCTTTTTTTACCAGCCGTTCGCCGTAAGTTTCGAGATCAAACAATCTCGATACGAGCTTCAACCGCTCGGAGGCGCCCGCCTTGACAAATTGGGCAAATTCCCCCTGCGGCAGAGAAATACATTTTTCAAAATCGCGCTGTTCGAGCCCGATGATCCGTTTGAGCAGCGCTTCTCCGCCCGTGATCCCCTCCGCACGCACGAGCGTCTCTCCGTTTTCAAGAAGCTCGATCACTTTGAGGGTCTGCGCGGAATTTTTGCGCTTCAATTCCCGCTCGATGCGGAAGATCTTGCGCGCACCCTCGAAATAAATTTCAAACTCGAAGTGGACATACGCCTTTTCGAGACGTGTGTTGATTATGTCGGCAAGTCCCGTACGGACGCGCGGCGTGCCGCCGTACAATGCAAGACTGATGCAATCCAAAATGGTGCTCTTGCCCGAACCGGTATCCCCGAAAATGCCGAAAATACCGCTCGCAAGCAGTTCGGAAAAGTCGATCTTTGCAGGTTCCGAGAAGGAATTGATCCCGCAAAATTCCAAATAGCGCGGCCTCATGCCCTGTCCTCCTCTTCCAAAAGGGACACAAAGGCGCGGACGAGCTCCTCCTTGGGATCCTCGCCGTATACCGAGCGGTAATAGAGGGAAAAGAGTTCCTCGCGTCTGAGCGCCGCCCGCTGTTCGATGGGAGCCTGCTCCCCCGACTGCACTTTGGGAATGATGGAGACAAGTCCCTCGCTGAGATCGCGCAAAGACTTGGTCTCGCCTGCGGTCAGGGGTTCCTTCAAATGCAGCGTGAGTTCTATGTAACAATTTTCGTATTTGGGCAGAAGTTCGAGGGCTGCGGAAACGGAGTCGCATTCCAGCCGCACAAGTTTTCTGCCCGCATGAAGGGGGATTTTACGAATCTCGGCAAACTCTTTTCCTTCCGTTCTGAGCAAGAGCACGCTCTTTTCGGTGTTGGCCTCGTCGAAAGAGTATTGGAGCACCGAGCCGCTGTAACGGGCAATGCCGATCTGCTGTGGTTTATGCAGATGCCCGAGGGCGACGTAGCCCTCTGCCGGCAAAAGCCGCACCGGCACGGCGCGCGCGCCGCCGAGGTCGATGTCCCGTTCGCTCTCGCTGACTTTCCCTCCCGCCACAAAAAGGTGCGAAAGGAGAATGTGCGGCATGTCCCCGCGGTAGCCCTCTTCGCCACGGGCGATCCAGCGGGCCATCTTTTCGGGAAAAGTCTCTTCCGAACTCCCCTCCTTAAAGCGCGCCTCGTTGGGGTAGGGAAGGGCGTTGATGTATACCCTCTCGCCGTGTTCATCTTCAATGACAAGATAATATTCCCCCGCCTCCACGGCGCGGACGGGGCGGCTTCCCCCCGTGGGAAAGAGATGAGGACGGTTTCCGAAGAGAAAGATGCCCTCCTCCTCTGCGAGAGGCGCGCCCGCGGCGAGCCGCACGCCGTCGTCGTGATTGCCGCTGACAATGACGACCGCACGCGTTTTTCCCGCAAGTTTTTTCACGGCGCGGAAAAAGAGCTCCTCCGCATCCGCCGGCGGAAGAAAGGTATCAAAGACGTCCCCTGCGATGAGCACAAGGGAGACGTTTTCACGCTCGCAGAGATCGACGATCTCATTTAAGACCTCTTCCTGCTCGGGGAGACGTTCCCTGTCAAAGAGGCGTTTTCCGAGATGAAGATCGGAGGTATGCAAAATGTTCATTTCTTTCCGTCCGCAAAAAGCATTGCAATCCAAAAGAACTTATGCTATACTATTATACAACAGCTTGCCGGAAAAAGCAAGCATATCATGAGGAAAGAAATGTCCTTTACCGCCTTTTCCAAAGATTTTACCGCAAACATGTTCACGTGCGTGGAAAACCAATTCATCACGAAATACCTTCCGCAAGTGGACGGGAACGCCGTGCGCGTCTATCTGTATGGGCTGTATCTGTGCTCCTGCAAGGTAGAGACGGACGCAGAAGCGCTTGCCAAACTTCTGAAACTTCCCTATCAAAAGCTCCTGGAAATTTTCGACTTTTGGGAAGAATGCGACCTTGTACACGTCCTCTCCCGCTCGCCGCTCATGGTGGAATATCTTCCCGTCAACGCCGCCGTGGGAAAGCCCAAGCCGCTCCGTCCCGAAAAGTACGCGGAATTTAACCGCGAGCTCCTGCGAAGGCTCTCCAAGATCGGCAAAGACCTCAAACCGTATGAGATCCAGCACATCCTCGAATTTTTGGAAAACCAGCCGATGGAACAGCAGGCGTTTCTGCTCATCGTGGAGTACTGCATCAAAAAAGACGGCGAAAAAGTCACCGCCAACCACATCCTCAACAAAGCGAAAAAGCTCTGCGAGGGACATAAATTTACATACGAGCAAGTAGAGCTCGAACTCAACGACTTCAACAAGCACGAACGCACGCTCACGAAACTCTTTTCATCGCTCGGCATTTACCGCAAACCGCAGGAGGCCGACTATGATTTCCTCGAAGGTTGGCTTGCGCGCGGAATGGAAGTTGATGGGATCGTGGCTTGCGCCGAAGCGCTCAAAAAGGGCACGCTCGCAAGCCTCGGCCTGCTGCTCACCGAGCTGGATGAAAAGGGCATCCGCACTGCGGCGGAAATCGGCGACTATCTTGCCCGCAGGCAGGAACGCACCGACATCGTCTACAAAGTAGCGCGGAAACTCGGCGTCAAGATCCAAAATCCCCGCGCTTACATTGAAAATTATGCCGAAAAATGGCTGGAACACGGCTATGACGAGGAAAGTTTGCTGCTGCTTGCGGGACAGGCATTCAAGCTCGGATACGGATTTGAAGAGCTCGATGCTCTCCTCGATTCCCTCTACCGCAGCGGTATCGTTGACGAAGCGGGCGTAAAAGAATACTGCGCCGCGCGGGATCGGCAGTTGCGACTTTTGCACCAGGTACAGGCGGCCTGCGGCATGATAAAGCGGACGGGCAGCGCCCTGGACATGGTCGCCACCTGGCAGAGCTGGAACTTTTCCGACGCCATGATTTTAGAAGCCGCCAAGCGGAGCGTGGGGGTCGCGGCGCCCCTCCCGTACATGAACAAGCTGCTCTCCGAATGGAAACGGACGGGCATCTTTACCCCCTCGGAGATTCCGGAAAGGCCGACGAACCTGCCCTCCAAGGCAGACTACCGCAACGAAGCTGCGATCGCGGCCGACAAGCGGGCCGAACGGGAACGCTACTACGCCGCATTGCATCGGCGCGCCATGGACCGCGCGGAAGAAACGCGCGCCGAGGCCGAAAAGGACGAGGAATTTTTTAACGCAGACCGCGCGATAAAAAAGACGGAGATCGCACTTGCTAAGGCGGAGGTGTTTGCGCCCGACACCGTCCCCTCCATTCTCGAAAAACTTGAAAGCCATAAAATGGCGAGGACACGCGCGCTGACGCGGCTCAACCTCACGGAAGAAGATCTTCAACCGAAATATCATTGCAGCAAGTGCTCGGATACGGGATTTTTACCCAGCGGCAAGGCCTGTGACTGCTATCCAAATGAATAAAACCACCAATTATGCCACGCATAGTACTTGTTATGCGTGGCATAATACTATGCAAACAGCAAGAATGTCAAATAGTATGCGTGACACAGTACTATGCTAATGCCGAAAAACGAGGGTTGCTCTATAAAGAGGCCCTCGTTTTTTGATGAATTATTCGTATTCTCCGTAATCCCGTCGATCGGCAGGTCCGCCGCGGTAGAAGGGCGGCGGTTCAGGCTGAGGGGGCGGAGGCGGCGTCCCCCACTTCCCCTTCTTGTCCTGTTTCTCGGGAGCGGAACGGATCTCGACCAGTACCACGTCCACGCCGATCTTGGTGACGTTTTTCAGATCGATGAAAAGGTCGGCTTTCCCCCACCGAAATCCTCTGCCTCCGGGCGCCACAATGCCCTGCACTTTGCCCTCGGGGTAACTGAACACCACGTCGCACACTTTACCGAGCCGTTTTCCGTCGCAAAGATTGACGACTTCTTTCTGCTTTAATTCCAAAAAACTCGTTTCCACGCTATCATTCTATGCGACGGCGCAAAAAAAGTTTCCCGCGGACGGGCATAAAACTTCAAAAGATTGCGGATACTCTTAGTCTCCGAGGTACATAAGGAGGAAATCAAAATGCTTCAAAAGGTGGTGATATGCGGCGTAGATACGTCGGGACTTCCGAAACTGACGGCGGAGGAAAACGAGCAGCTCATGAAAGCGCTCAAAGCGGGCGACGAAAAGGCGCGCGAAAAGTTCATTATCGGCAATATGCGGTTGGTGCTCTCTCTCGTAAAGCGGTTTTGGGCGAAAAACGCGGGCGCGGACGACGTGTTCCAGGCGGGCTGCGTCGGGCTTATCAAGGCGATCGACCACTTTGACCTCAAATTCAATGTGAAATTTTCCACCTATGCGGTACCGATGATCTTGGGCGAGATCAAGCGGTATTTGCGCGACGGAAATTCTTTGCGGGTGAGTCGTTCCATCCGCGATACCGCCTATCGCATTCTCAAAGTGCGCGAAGGTTTGGAAGAACGGGACGAGGAGGCGACCATCGAGCGGATCGCCGAGGAAATGCAGGTGCAGGAGCGGGAGGTCGTATACGCCCTTGACGCGATCTCCGACCCCATCTCCATCTATGACCCCGTGTACAATAAATCGGGGGATACGTTGGAGCTTTTGGACCAGCTCTGCGACGAAACGCAAAACGACGAGGTCTGGACGGAGCGTGTGGCTCTGAGAGAGGCGATCGCTCGTTTGAGCGAGCGGGAACGCAAAATTTTACAGCTCCGCTACTACGAGGGCAAGACGCAGACGGAGATCTCCGCAGAGGTCGGCATTTCTCAGGCGCAGGTCTCCCGCCTCGAAAAGAACGCCATCGGCAGCATCCGCAAAGAGATCGGCTGATCGTCATCATACGAAACGGCCGCCGCAGATAAAACGGCCGCCGCCGAGGCATTTTGCCTCGGCGGCGGCCTTCCTATTCCCGAATTTATTCTTTTACGAACAGTTTACAGCCCGCGCGCAAAAATTCTTCGATCTTTTCTTCCAGCCGTTTTTCGCTCACATTCAGCCGTGCGGAGAGACATTGCAGGCAGAGCATCTCCCCGTCCGCCAAAAACTTTTTGCTCAGTCCCATTTCGTTGTAGGTGAGCGGCTTTCCGCAGACGCAGTTCATCTGTCCTTCACCGAGAGCCGCCACACGGCGCAGCTATGGGGCGCAAGTTCCTTACTGAGCACGCCGTTCACCGCGCGCACGGGCGCGTTCGTGTACGCTTCCGTCCCGACGAGTATTTTTCCGCTAAATTCTGGCACGCCGACGTCGTCCGCGGCGACCCAAAGATTCGCGCCGCCGTCCGAGAGATTGAAGAGCCCGACCGCGATGTCGCCGTTGTCCAGGAGCCGCACAAAGATCGTCCAATCGTCGTTTCCCCAATTATGGAAGAAATACGGGCGGTTGCCGCGTTCGTCCTTTGCGATCGAGAGAAGGACGGGGTCGGTCAGAATTTTTTTCGTCGTCTCGTCCATGTTCCGCACGTCGCAGCCGATCATGAGCGGGGAGGCAAGCATGCACCACGCCGCAAAATGCAGGCGGTATTCATCGTCTGTGCAGCCTTTGAGCCCCACGTGTCCCTTGCCGTGCATTCCCACAATGAGCATGTCCATATCGTTGAAGCACCCCACGCCGCCATAGGGCAGAATGCCGTACTGCTGCTTGATGATGCTCTTGACCGAATCCCATGTGTCCACGATGTCCCCCGTCGAACGCCAGATGTTGGCGCCGGTGGTCCCGATCCATTCATGGGTGTTGTCCGCTCCCCAACTGCAACCGCTGAATAAAATGTCTCTGCCGCAGCCCGCAAGCGCCGCGCCCATACGGCGATACAGCGCCTTTCCGTCGAGGGAGAAGGGCTTGAAGCAGTAATCGTATTTGAGATAGTCCACTCCCCAAAGGGCAAAGGCGCGGGCGTCGGAAAACTCGCGGTTGAGGCTCGCGGGATAGGAGGCGCAGGTCATACCGCCGCAGCAGGAATACATGCCGAATTTCAGCCCCATTTTATGAAGTTCGTCGGCAACGTACTTCATCCCATGGGGAAATTTTTCGGGATCGGGCACGAGCTCGCCCGCTTTGTTGCGCTCGCGGAGGGACCAACAGTCGTCCACAACGACAAATTCATAGCCCGCCTCTCTCAGACCCGATGAGACGAGCTGTTCTGCCGAGGAAAGCACAAGTTCCTCGTTGATCTTCTCGGCAAAGGTGTTCCAGGTATTCCAGCCCATGGGCGGAACGTTTTTGATCATCCTCTTCCTCCGTTTTTTCTTTATTATAACAGAGCGCGGAAAAAGACGCAAGCGATTCAAACCATCTTGGAAATTTCCCGCTTCAAGCGCTCGATGATCTTTTTTTCAAGGCGGGAAATGTAGCTTTGGGAGATGCCGAGTTCGTCTGCCACATCCTTTTGCGTCATCTCCTCTCTGCCGCCCAGCCCGAAGCGCATGTACATGATCCTGCGCTCCCGTTCGGGGAGTTTGCCCAACGCTTCGGCGAGCAGCTCTTTCTCGACGCCGTTTTCCACGCCGCCGTAAACAAGATCGCTGTCGGTGCCCAAAACATCGGAAAGCAGCAGCTCGTTTCCCTCGAAGTCGGTGTTGAGCGGCTCGTCGAAGGAGACCTCGCTTTTGAGCTTCACCGTGCGGCGCAGATACATCAGGATTTCGTTCTCGATACAGCGGGAGGCATAGGTGGCGAGCTTGATGTTCTTGTCCGTGCGAAAGGAGCTCACCGCCTTGATCAGTCCGATCGTGCCGATCGAGATGAGATCGTCGGGATCCACGCCCGTGTTCTCGAACTTGCGGGAAATGTAGACGACAAGGCGCAGATTGTGCTCGATGAGTTTGGCCTTGATCGCCTCCTGTTCCTCCCCTTCTTCCAATTTTTTGAGCATTTCCGCCTCTTCCTCCGCAGAGAGCGGCAAGGGCAGCGCCTCGCTCCCGCAGAGATAGTGAACGACGTTCTCACTCCCAGTAATTTTTTTGATCCAATCTTTGAGCAGCAGAAAAAGTTTCATGATCTTTCCTCCAACGACGTGTGCAAGATAACGGAGTATTCCTTGGAATCGACTTCTCCCACCGTAAAATATACTTTTTCGTTCACGCGGCCGCAGAGTTCGAGCTTATCGCAGACGAACACGGGCGACACGCGGCTTCCGCTGACCGTGGAAACGCGGAGTCTGCCCACGGGCGCGATCCCTTTGAAGAGGGCGAGCGCGCCGAGCGCCGAGACCACGCAGACGGGCTTTCCGCGAAAAGAGAGGCGGTTGCCGCTGTCCGAAAGGCCCGTCCAACGCACCGTGTGTTCCCCCACTGTCATGCTGCATGGAAGAAGGTCTTTCTTGCACTGCCGATGGCGGTAAAAGGCGCGGGCAAGACGGGTGACGGCGATGAGCAAGATCCCCCCGCCCGCAAGAACGAGCGCGACGGGCGCGCCTTCGACGAGATAGCCCTCCCCCTCCGCATAGGCGACCCCGAAAAAGGAGTAGACGGCAACGAGCATTCCGCCGAGGACAAAGGTGAGCGCAAAAAAGGCGCAGGCGGTGATGAGACCCGTTTTGACCCCTCCCTTCGCGGCAAGGAGCGCAAGGAGGATCCCGCCGAGAAATTTTACGAGATAGGCAAGGGGGGCGGGAAGCGAAAAGAGCGGAAAAAGGAGCGCTTCTCCCCCGCCGACCGCCGCGGCAAGTACGAGACGGACCGGTCCCACCTTTGCCCGCGCGCACTTGAGTGCGAGATACAGGAGCAATCCGTCGATCAAAAAATTTTCCAAAAAAGCGATCTCGATGTAGACGGTCATTTCCCCTCCCCGACGCAAGCCCCGCCTATCCCACGGAAAATTTGTGAACCTATTATAGCGTGAGAAATCAGAAAAAGAGTGGCTTTATAAGTCGCAGAGGCGCGAAATTTGGCTTGCCGCCAAGCGGCAAGCCGTAACGCCGCGACGATCGTTTTCAGCCCGCCGATGATTTCAGGCGTACCGCGCCTTAGCTTGGTTTTCCCGTGCAACAGGCCCCGCCCCCGCGCAACGCGCGGGGGCGGGGCCTTCCGTCTTTATACTCAGACTTGCTCATCATAAAACCCCCGCCGACGGTGTTTGCACCGTCGGCGGGGTCTATCTTTCATTCTTCCTCTTTTCGGCTCAATTTTTTCTTGCAGTTTCCCTTTTTGTGGCATTTGGGGCACCTTAATCTTCTCCACGTGATCCCGTGCAAAGAAAACACATAAGTCGCCGCGGTCGGGACAAACCGCTCGCCGCAATGCGGACACTCAAATACGCCCGCATCTCTATCGAGTACGATTGCAACGGTGATCCCGCATACCAGCAAAATCGCCGCAATTACGATAGAAGTAATTCGTAACCATACCGCCATATCGATAAGACCTGCAATCAAAATCAAGGTTATGCTTGCAATAAGAGCCATTGCAACGACAATAATACTCAGAACAATGTTCTTTTTTGCCTTTGCCTTTTCTTCTACAAGTGACATGATGTTTGCTTCCGCTTTGATATAGTATTGTTTTTCGTCAAGCCTCTCGCCCGAAAAAAATTCATTCAGGCTGATACCGAGCAGATCACAAAGCGGTTTCATCAAACTGACTTCGGGTAAGCCGTTCCCCGTTTCCCATTTGGAAACCGTCTTTTCGGAAATGAGAAGTTTTTCCGCTACCTCCCGCTGCGTTAAATTTTTCTCTTTCCTTAATACTTTGATAAATTGCCCGATTTTGACTTGATCCATAAGCGGACCTCCTTATGCCGCTATTGTAGCATATAATTGCGTCCGAAAACACCCACGCTCCGTAGAGTTGTGCCACTCTACGAACAGGCGGTCTAAATTAAAATTTATAGCTCTATCGTTTCGGTCTTAAAATCGCAATAATATTCGGCTGTGATCCCCTTGAATTTCAACACGCAATAATCGGGATCGGTCACACCTTGCTTATAAAACATTTTATCGCCGAAACGCCAGATCTCGTCTTTCGTCGCTTGGTCGGTGCAAACTTGCATTTCGCCTGTCACGGAAACGCCCTGATACTTGAATTTCCCACGCTTATAAAAATAGATACACGCCTTATGATTGGCTGAATACTGTTTGATTTTCTTGGACGAAGTGTTTGTTGTGAAGTAAATCTCGTTGCCGTCTATCTTACGGGGGGCAAGCATGGCGCGTATCACGGGATAGCCCTGTTCGTTGACAGATGCTATAAACGCCGTCTTTTGTTCGGATATAAATTGTAATATTTGTGTTTTATCCATCGTGTGCTTCTCCGCTAAATTGAAGTTTAATACATAATACCTTTTCTGTTCGTAACTTTAACTGATATAAATAACTCACCCTCTCCGTTATATGAAACAAGTCTGAAATTCACTTTTCCAAATGTTGCCGAATGCACTGTGGCTGTTTCTTCGTCAATTTTACATCCAAGTCCTTTCATTGCCTCATCAAATTCATCGAATGAAGAATTGCACGTAATTCCATATACCGTAACTTCGGGGTCTGTAATTTGAATGCGAGTAATATAATTCCAATCATCAGAGGTATCGGGATAACCGCCAACGGTATAAATGACATAATGCTGCGGTAAAATTTGTTTATCGTTTTCTACTGTCGGGCGATATCCATACCCAAAATATTCGTATGCGCCAAATACACCCGTTCTCGCAATATATGTACCGAAATCGACCGAGGAAACATCTTCGGCGATCCAAAATTCGAGCGCAGTATCCTTAGGTTTTTCGGGAATTTTGTCCGAACAACCCGCACACAAACAAAGAGTCAACAAAAAAATAGCCGCAAGACAAGACACCTTTTTCTTCATAAAACACCTCCTACTTATATAACGTTTCAAAACGGAAATTTACTCACTTCTCCGCGAAATTTCTGTTTATCACGATGATTATACCATAAAGCCTTGCACAAATCAAGTACGAAACTTTACACTGTGACGATCGTAGAAACGATCAACCCGATCACAAACAGCAGAATGACTGCGCGCGAAATCACATAAGGAAGAAGCATCTTCTTTGCCAAAATGCGTTTATAGCGCGGTTTTGACAATAGCCCAAAAACAATATACAGTGCAACGGAACCCACTCCCCCGATGTTGAAATAGGGCTGTTTCAAAAAATAGGCAAGCAGAGCAAAGACCGTCGCCAAAACGAGAAATCCAACCGCAACGCCATACATGATCTTCGCTCTTTTTTCATCGAGTAGTCGCTTTGTTTCGATGTCGCCATCCGAGATTAAATCGTCAATGCCGACGTGAAAGAGTTCAGAGATGAGCTTCAAACTGTCGATGGCGGGAAGAGCTTTGTCCGTTTCCCACTTTGAGACCGCCGTGCGGGTGACGTAAATTTTCTCCGCCAAATCTTCTTGGGTCAAGTTATTGTCTTTCCTGAGTTGCTTCAATTTTTCGCCGAATGTCATTTGTCGCCTCCTTTCATTTATAATTATACCGCCCCTAATGCAAAAAGTCACGACACTTTTCTTCACATTCGGCTTTTTGAACGCTTTAAGTCGGGCTTTTCCGTCGCAATTTGAAATTTGCGGAACTCATGCTTCTTTGGCGCAATCGTCTCCCCTATTGGTTTCTTTGGAATTTCGATTTTATAACACGCGGGCACACCCCAATGGGTGTGCCCGCGTGTTGGTGCACTACGACCAACCTAATCCGAACCGAGTTAGGTTGGTCTTTTTCTATGCAAAAAGCGAGGACAAAACCGCCCTCGCCCTTTGTGTGTTTCGCAAAAATCAGTTGTTGCCCGTTTTTCAGAACATTTTTTCATGAATTTTTCTTCCGAAAGAACCGTGCGAAGAATCCTCTTTTCCGTTGCTTTTCAGCTTCTTTTGCCGCTTGAATATCCCGTGCGTGCGCGGCATTTTGTTCGAGTTGCGATTCTATAACGTCAGCCCGATACTTCATCTGATTGCCCTTATTGCCCATAAAAGGGTCAAAATACACATTCTTCGCCATTAGCTCCTCCTTCTCGCCGCGGCGGGGATTCCGATAAAAGTACGATGATTATACCATAGAACTGTACACAAGTCAAGCCCGAATGGGGTAAAACTCAAAATGGCACTTTGGCGGGTGCTTGACTAAAATAAAACGAGTGCGCCGCTACGCGGCGCGGCCAAGCGCCCGCCAAACAAACCGAACGGGAATCGCCTCCACCTTCGAGTCCCTTTGGAAATTCGATTCTTATAACACACGGGCACACCCCAATGGGTGTGCCCGTGTGTTGGTGCAACCAAAGGGACTCGAACCCCCAGCCTTCGGTTCCGTAGACCGACGCTCTATCCAATTGAGCTATGGATGCAAAATATCAAGTTGTCGTTCTCGTCCCTACGGGACTACTTCGTCGCTATCGCTCCTCGTGCCGCCCTTCGATAAACATAGAACGCGCGGGCGGGGCGAACCCCCAAGACCCTCCGATCTCATTGAGACCGACGCTCTATCCAATTGAGCTATGGATGCAAATTATATCAAATTGTTATCTTCTCGTCCCTTACAGGGACTA
>CANRPN010000030.1 GCA_947632505.1 uncultured Clostridia bacterium
CCCGATTGGATCCAAAGGATGAACAGATTCGCAAGGATGGAAAAGAGGAAGATCACGATGCTCAGCTGCGGGCTCATCCATGCATACACGTTCGTTACCGAGCACAGCCCCACCGTGACGAAGAGCGTGGTGAGCGAGAGAATGAGGATATTTCCGCTGTAAATGTTTTCCATGCCGAGGTCGTGCACTTTGCAAACAAAGAACCGCCAAAAGAGGAGAATGCACACCAGGAATGTGCCGGAGTGCAGAACCATTTCCGCCCAACCGTAGCTCATTCCCTTCATCATCGCGCCGAGGAGGCCTACGGTCTCCAAGAGGGAGACGATGCGGTAGCAGCCGTTTTGCAGGGCGTACGCTCCCGCGCCGAAGAAAAGAAGGAGTTTGAAGGGGACGTCATAGCACAGGCAGAAGATCGCAAGGGTGAACAAAAAGACGAGAATGTAACCGATCGCATTCACTATGGCGCCCGCTCCGCACAGCGCCTGGATGCAACTCATGCACATCACCACTCCCACGAGCACCGCCATGCCGCCGACGAGCCACAGCCAAAAGCCCTGCCGCCTTTGGCACCGGTGCAGCAAAAGCCCCTCAGCGACGAGGAGCTCCAACAAGAACGTGGGATACATATAAATAAAAATGTAAAGGGCAGCTTCCAGATTCATTCGATCTCTCCCCCTGTGAAAACGCTCATCAGATCTTTCATAAATTGACGGTGGCGGGGGCGGCTGATCGTCAGGAGATTGCCGCTCACGTTTACCTGATAATCGCGCACCCAATTTATAAACCGTACATTGACGAGATAGCAGTTGTTACAGCGCAGGAAGCCGTAACCGGAGAGCCGTTTTTCGATCTCAGTGAGCGCGCCGCGCGCCTCGATGGTGCGATCCACAAGATGAAATCGCAGCTGATGTCCCATCACTTCTACATACATCACTTTATCGGTGGAGAGGCAGATCACGCCGCCGGCCGTATTCACAAGAATGGAATGCGCCTCCCGCGAGCGGGCAATGTTGATCGCCTTGCGCATTTTCAGACAGAAATCGGCATAGCGCAGGGGTTTTACAATATAATCGAGTGCGTCCACTTCATACCCCTTTTGGGCATATTGGGCCATGCGGGTAATAAAGAGAAGCACCACGGAGGTATCCTTAAAACGAAGTTGGTGCGCCGCCTCAATGCCGCTCATGCCGGGCAGATCGATGTCCATAAAGACGATCGCAAACTCCGAGGTGCGGTAAGAAGCGAGAAAAGCCTCGGCATCTGGGAAGCGTTTTACGTTGAATTGCATGTCGGTTTGCGCGCCGAATTGCTTGAAATAGTCCATTAAATTGGCGACTGCCCCGGAGTCGTCGTCTACGACCGCAATGTTCATATTCTCCACCTATTCCCCTCCCAATATTATATCATGGGAAAGGGTTTTGCACAAGAGGCCGCGGAAATTTCCGTCCTAAACTTTCAAAATTTGTCCTAAACTGTTGGCTCCGTTCAAATAAATTGATAGGATATGACATATTTTCAAACAAATTTGATGTTTTATTTGATTTTTTTATGCGTCGGAAACTGCGTTGCCGTCACGCGGCACTTTATACTTTGTATAATGGAAAAATGCGGAAAGCCGAAGGTCTTTTTTTCTGTAAAACACAGGGCCCCAAATTCAGACATCCGATTGACAAACGAGCGATAGAGAAGCGATAGAATAGAACCAACGGAGTCAGAAGACATTAAAACATTATATATCGACCATGATGAAAAATGGAAGATGTACGATTAGGAAAATATCTATTTGGTTTGGGGACCCTCGTTGATCCCAAGTGATCAAGAAAGTTTTGTTGGGGGAAAAGGCAAAGGCGAAAAATAGAGCGGTGCAACCGCTCTTTTTTGACGTAATCTACCATCATGGCAATCGATCCCACAAACGTAGAAAAAAATTTGGAATTTTTTTCCACATGTCCCTTTTTTTCTTGACGAAGATTGTTAAATCATATATAATAAATTAAAGTTTACAATTAGTCAACTTAACAATTCTCGGGAATAGATGATGACCGAGAGATTATCCTTAACCGAAGAATGAGGTACTTATGACGAGAGGATGTAAAAAGCTACTTGCAATCATTGTGTTTTTGCTCCTGTTTTTTTGCTTTGCCGCGGGAACGCTCGCAGGCGGCTTCCTTTTCGTGCACGCTGCAGAAGAGGTAACATATAAGCGCAAGATCGTCTCCGTGCTTTTTGACAATTCGTATTCGATGTGGAACAACGATACGCAAAAAGAAAACAGGACCGAACTCGCAAAATATTCTCTTGAGATGCTTGCCGCACTTTTAAGCAATCAGGACGAACTTTACATTACGACCATGAATCCCCGTGCGGATGGGGATGAGTCCGCAATTGAGGTCGATCTTTCTGCGGAAAACAGAGAAGCCGAGATCAAAGAAAAAATCGTAGATACCAGTGCCCTGTATCCGAACGGCAAGACGCCCGGCAGTTCGATCCGCAAGGCGCTTTCGATTCTTACGGGAAGAGGACTTTCTCTTGCGGGAAACTCTTCTTACTCGGAAACGTCGAACGTTGAATACTGGCTTGTCATGCTGACGGACGGCAATTTCGACGAAGGAATGACTGAGGAGTTGATCGAACAGAATATCGAGGGCTATCTCGGTCTCCACACGGTGTATATCGCATTCGGTGCGGACGCAAAGGACTTAACCGATCCCGACCTCGCACTCAACAAGAATTATCCTTTTTCGGCGAAATGCGTTCCCAATTCCGGAGAGCTCGTCAGCGCCATGCAGGACGTTTCCAACCAAATTTCAAGCAGATACGGAGCAGACGCAAACGAGGGCCAATACTCCGTCTCGGAAAATGAAGTTATCGTTGATCTTGATAAATTCAAATTTGCGGTGAACAATATCGCGGTGATCGTACAGGATTGTGGTGCGGCTCTGCAAAGCGTGACTTATAAAGGTAAAACGCTCGTTCCCATCCAAAAGAGCGCACTGAAAGGATCGTTCATCAATTCAGACAAACAAGCCGTGCAGATCGTCAACGACGGTTATGTGGCGGTCGTGTCCGACGGCGATTGCATGTCGGACGGGCAGGTGCATTTTGTCTACGATCGGGCGGTTGGAGCCAACATCTCTGTTCTTGTGGAACCTGCCATTTATATCGACGCCTATCTCGAACGTGAAGTCGAGGGCAGATGGATAAAAACGGATATTCAAGAGATCAACGGGGAAATGCGCCCGGGTGACGAAGTCCGTGTGCAATACAAGGTTTACAGTTCTGCGACGGATGAAGAGATCGATCTTGCGGAAATTTTCGGCGAACCCACTGAAAAGGTCACTTATTGCGGAAATGGATATGCCATTGGTGAACCGATCCCTCTCGAAAAGGGAAGCAACGCTATTTCCGTTGCCATTTCCGTGTTGGGCGGCTCTTACACGATGTATTCCAATATTATCTGCTATATAGAAGAGAATCCCTCCTATTACCGTTTGGAAGGAAAGGTAGACCAAATAAACGGCAGGAGCGCGAACATCATTTACACACTCTACGTTAACGATCGGCAAGTGGACCGCGAAGGGCTCAAAGACTACGATGTTGAGGTGAAGATCACCTATGCGGACGGTACGGAGCATGCGGCGCAGATCGCAAACACTGCCGAAGACGGCAGCATGAGCGTCGAATTTGACGGGTCGGCTCTCGACTATGGGCAGTATGTCTTTACGGCAAAAGTCACAAATCGGGAGACGGGACTTTCGAGAGTGAATACCCAAACGGTGTCTATCGTTCCGAATGTCTTCGAGGTAAAATGCAACACGGCGGAAAAACTCAGTTTCAGTGCGTTCCGTCTGAGCCAAGAATCTTTCAAAGTGGAATTCTCCGCTACAATGGACGGTAAGTTTGTATCGTTTTCCAATTCACTTATCGCTTATAAGCTCCTTATCGATGATAAAGATGTTACGGCGAAGAGCGCGGTCGAAAACGGGAATTTAGTGATTTATCTGACCGAAGACGTCGTTCCAGACCTTGCGCTCGGCACCAAAATGCTTACGTTACAAGCGGACGTCCTCGGTGAAACATCGGCAACCGCGAGTTATGAATTCGAGATCGTAAAATCGATCTATCGCCTGGAGCCCGTAGAGGGAAGTTCCCGTGAGTTGGACGTTTACGATCTGAAAAACAAGCAGGCCGCAGTCTCTTTCCGGGCATATAAGGACGAGATCCCCTGCACGGCAGAGGAACTTTCTGCCGCACTTGAAAGCGGGGCGATCGAGACGGAGGCGGATTCCTTTGGGTGGCTCACTTGCCTGCCGTATGGGATGGATGTTGCCGTGGAGGAGGAAGACGGCGATGCGCTCATCGTTTGTCATGTAAAGAAAGATATAGCCTCTCCTTTCGATTATTTCCTCGCCACGTTTATTTTTGCGCGGGAAAAGACTGTAACGATTTTCTATGAGGGGGAGTCGGCGAGCGATACGATTTCGATCAACACGCTCAACTGGGGGGAACGCATATGGCGTTGGGCACTTTTCCTCATTATCCTGCTTATCCTGTTGCACATTACCCTCTTTGTGATCGGCTTCTTTGTGGCAAAGCGGCTTCCGAAGGGGATGATGCTCCGTTTCCAAATCGGCCAGAATTTGAACAACAATGTCGGCAATGTGGGCGTATGGCGGGTCAACATGACATTCAAAGAGGTTTTCCTGTGGCATCTCTCAAGATTTATCCCTTTCAGAGAATTTGCCAATCAACGCCCGAAGTCTTGGAACGAGGTAGAGCTTCGCATCAACGGAAAAACGAAACGTCCGGTATTGGTGCCGAAGAGGGATATGGTGGAATACCAGTACATTCAGATGAGTTCGAAAGACGGACGTGCGCTTGCAGATCTGCTTGCGGATTCTGCACGCGGGAAAAAACCGGCGAAATTGGAGATACATAGGCGCACCTTCATGGGCTTCATGCGGAAGAGTTCAAATGAAGTTCTTGAAAGAGGCTCCGCACAGGGTCTTTACAGTTGGTACGGCGTGGCGAACATAGATAAGCGGACAAAGCGGGAAGTCGTAAAAGCCGTATTCCATTTCGTGGATTTCCGCAAAAGGAAAAAGCATTGAGCGTCATCGGTGACGGTCGATTTGAAATATAAAATATCATCATAGAAAAAAGAGGAGAAACATATGAAAAACATTCTTTTGATTGGTGTAGGCGGAACAGGCAGCAACGCGGTCGACATTCTGTACAGTAAGATGCAAGAGATCGGCAATCTTACCAAGAGTGAGGTCAATGCAATCGTTTTCGACACGGATGTGGGAAGCGTGGAAACGATCAAAAAAGCGGTCCCCGTGAGTATGGCGGATCCCGCGAGCGTTGGCACGATCTGCGACAGAGTGGGCAGGGAATACATCAGAGAATGGTTCCCTTGCGACGACCGTGCGGTGCGCGCACAAGAAATGGTGAGAGGCGCTTCTCAGTGGCGTAAAAAGTCTTATTTGGCGTTTCTCAACTTGATGAACAAGCCGCAGGCGCGCTCGGCGTTCATCAGCGCGCTCGAAAACATGTCCAAGGACCCCAGCGCTACATGCGAGGTGTACGTCATCGCCTCCATCGCTGGCGGCACAGGCTCCGGTTCATTCATCCCGATCGCGCTCTATGCAAGGAGATATCTCCGCAAACAGCTCGGGAAGAACCCCATCGTCAACGCGATGGTCGCACTGCCCGACATCTATGCGAGTGCGCAGACAGAAGATAACCGCATCAAGATCTATGCAAACGCCTATGCGATTCTGAGAGAATTGAACGCGATCTATCTCGTCGCGAGAAATTTCAACGAAGGCGGTCGTGCAGCACTCAAATCGGCGCCCGTCAAGTTCCGCATCGGCAATCCCAATGAACCCAACGTCGGACTTTTGTTCGACGCGGACGATAGACAGTTCTGGACCCCCGAAGCTGCGCCCTTCACGCAGATCTTCGTGCTCGATCGTATCCCCGGGCTTTCCATCCAAGCGCATGACATCGTTCTTGCAAACTCGCTCTATACTCTTATTTGTACGGACATCGGCGTCGAATTCGACAGCGAAGCATCCAACCATGAGATTTTGCGTTCGCAAAACAACGGTAGCAACGCGATCTACGCAAGTGTCTCCACTTCGCAGATGAATTTCCCCGTAGAATCCGTTCTCGATTATTTGGCACATGAGAAGGCGCTCAAAGCATGTGAGGGCGAGTGGCTCGTCCTGCACAGGGCCGTTGAAAAGAAGATGCGCGAAAAAGAGCAGGAGAGCGAGGACGCAGGTCACAAATATATCGCAAAGGACGGCGAATACGCCGAAATGATCCTTGAAGCGCTTCGGAACGAGGCTGAGGACAACGAAGGCGGTGTGAGCGAGCTCGTCGAGCGTGGGACAAGCGTCTACGATGAAGACGGAAAGCTCACGGAGGATACCACCGCAGACCTCTACTTCCGCAAGGTTGACGAAGCGATCGAGGCAAAGATCCCTGCGCCCGATCTCGAACGGTTGAAGGCAGATGCCGACGAACTCAAAACAAAGGAAGACGTTCTCCGCGCCTGCGACGGGATCAAGGAGGCCATCAACGAATATTACAGAGACTGCGTTGGGGCGATCAAGAGAACGGCGAGCAGCCTTTCGGAAGCGATCATCACGTTTGACGCCGACAAAGATCCGTTTGCCAGCAATAAGCTCTCTTTAATCGAAGGCCTTTTGCAAAAAGACGGCAAGTTTGTCCATCCCGTCACTGCAATGGTCCAACTCTGCCGTTTGAAGTCTTTGCTTCTCCAGCATCAACTCAACGGTAAGGAGTGGCGCGAACTCAAACAGAGGGAGATCCCTCTGCCCAACGAAGAGCGTCTGAGCATCGATCCTGAAAAGGTCAGCTCGAATTATGCCGATTCCAAGAGTGCCTACGCTACCGCCTCCGAAGAGCAGCAGAACAGATTTTACAACTTTGTCATAAACGACGGCAGTGATTATCTCGACAGCAGAAAGCGCACGAAATGCGTAGCCGATGTTGCGTTTATCGAGGCAGATGCCTCCTACGTTGCCAAGAAGCTTATGGGCGATTCCGTCAACCAGCTCAAACTTCTCGTCTATAAGCGTCTCTCCAAAAATATTGACCTTCTCATCGAAAAATACAAGACCTTCTTCTCCCGTTTCGAAAAGGAGAAGGAGAACCTCATAGAGGACACCAAGACCGCTCTTCGCAAGGACAGCGGACTTGTGGACAGCGTTCTCAACGTTTACTCCTCGGAGAAGGACAAGAAGCGCATCCTCGATAAAGTATTCAAAAACGTCGGCCCAGAAAATGAGAATGATCTCAAAGTGACGGACGATCTTGTGGGCAAAGGCGTGTTCAAGAGCGTTTATATTGCCGCTGCCGCTACGAAAAACGATACCGAGTACGACGATCGCAATGTCGAGGCGTTCCGCTCCCTGTTCGGTAGCATGATCAACGGTTATAAGGAATTTATCAAGAAGAGCGACGCGTTCAAACTGATTGCCTCCTATAACATCGTAGAAGCGATGGAGGCTTCCTGCGAAGGAAGTGACAGAACGCGAGAGAGTGTGTTCAGTGAATACTTCACAAAGATGCAGAGTCTTGCTACTCCGCCTCTCAAAGTGGACTTGAGGATGGAACTCGGCGACCTTGTGGAACCCTCCAATGTCATCGTGTATATGATGTCTAAAGAGACCGGGAAATACATTAAGAAGCACGCCGAGGAATTCAATCTGGTTTTGCCGCAGGGACAGACGAAAGAGGACAATGTGATCAAGGCCTGCGCCTCCGAGTTTATCCGCAAGTATTCAGGCGATGAAAGTGCCAGAGTTGCGATCGTCAAAAATGTGTCTGACGCTGTGCTCTACTGTACGGGCGAGATCATGGATATTACGCCTTTGCGCATTCCGAAGTTCAATGAACTCAGCGACGAAAGCGATAATATCTACTTCCAAAACTATTCCAAAGCGATCGCAAACTTCAAGAAATACAACACCGATATGTGGAATCCACACATCGGCAACAACCTTTTCCAAAGAGGGTATCTGCCTTATCTCAATGAGAAGAAGGAACAACTTGAAGACGTGAAGATGGTAAAGGCACTCATCTATGGGCTTTCCGAAGAGAAGATCGTCTTCAAACAGGGGATCGGCTACAACAAGGAATATAGCTTCCGCTATGAAAACGACGGAGTAAGACGCATTATTCGCAGTGATGAGGGTACGCTCGTTACGACGGACAATATCGTGCACCTCATCAACTGGCTCCGCAAAGAAGATGACATTGTGGACGCGTGGAGCGATGCATTTGACGTAAAGCTTGAATTCCAAAAGAACAACGAATTGCATAATGTCACCACGGAGGCGCAGGTAGCAACACTCGAAGCGGAGCTTACAAAAAGTACGTTTATGAGTTTCTTCCATACCAAGCTATTCCGCGATAAGGATCACAATCGTACTTTGCTCGAGCTTGCATATATGTTAAAGACCAGTGAAGAAGCATCGAGAGACTGTGATTATGCCGATCGCATTCTGATCACATGCTACGATATATTCAAAGATCTGATCGGATTCAGAGCAAATCCCGACGTGGTGCCAGATTGGTTCGACCGTATCTATAAACAGCAACTCGACAACGTTTTTGCGTCGCTTGCCAAATCGTGGACCATTCAAGCTGCGGGACCCGCTTGCGAGGAGTTGCTCAAGCAGATCATCAGCTGGTGTGAGAGTCGCAATACCTTTATCACACAACCCATTTCCGACGACAGCGGCGCGCCCATGATCAAATTCTCCTTGGATAATGACGCTTTCAAGAAGACGCGCGAAGCCATTAAAATGGTGAAAGAAAAGGCAACCAAAACCATACTTGCTGAGGAAGAGCGTGAAAAAGAGCGGGCAATGAAAGAAGCAGCGTTGCGTGCGGAAGCGGCAGCTGCAGAAGATACAAAAGGCGGCAAAAAGAAGTAAGATCAGTGTAACAGAGTGCGCTGTTTGGACAGACCGGGCAGGGAAGGAGGACTTTGTATGAGAAATGTTCTTATTTTAGGACTGGGTGGAACTGGAGCGAATGTTGTCGACCTCTTTTTCGCGGACCGTAAAGATGTTTCTTGCTTTGTACTCGATTCGGATGTGGAGGCTATTTCAGAGATCGCCTGCCCCAAAGTGTGTATGACCGAGAAGATGTCTCTCGGGAATGCTGTAGAAAAATTAGACAAAAAGACAGTATCCGGCTTTTTCCCCTGCGAGGATTCGCAGGGGAAGGCGGATTACATCAAAACTTTGGAGATGGGCCGAGGAGCTAACGGTTGGCGTATGAAAGGATTGCTTTCTTTCGAATATATGCTATCCGATTCCGAGAAAAGCGGCGCATTCCACAACGCGCTTGATGCGCTTTTCAAGAAAGAAGACCACTATGCGAAGATAGAGATCATCATAGCCGCTTCTTTGGTAGGTGGAACGGGTAGCGCCCTGTTTCTACCCGTTGCGCTCTATATCAAACGTTATTTCAAATCCAAATTCGGCCGAGATGTCGCAATTAAAGCGCTTTTGGCTTGTCCCGATGTGTACGCGAATGCGCTAACAGCGGAGAAAAGGGTTAAGGCTTGCGCAAATGCCTATGCCGCCTTGCAGGAACTCAATGCCGTCGACCTTGTCTGCCGAGGTTATAACAAAGAGGCGAAAGCGGCAAGCAGATGCCTTGTCAATTACAGAATCGGGTCGCCCCAAAGTCGAATCGGGGTTTTGTTCGACGCCGCGAACCCCGAATTCGGTGAGCTTTCCGCACAACCTTTTGCGAGCGTGTATTTGTTTGACAAGATCCCCGGTACGGATACGATCCCTGCGCACGAAAGGGTCATGGCGCGTATTCTCGGGATAATCCTAAACGACGAAACCCCGAACGTCAAAGCCGTCTTTTCTGCTGTTTCGATTGCAGAGGTCGTCTTTTCGGGAGCCTCGATCGCGGAGTACGTCGCGAAAAAGAAGATCTACGATGACATGGGGCGGGAGTGGCTTGCGCTTTATGCGAAAACTCCTAAAGACGAAGAACGTGAAGATATCTGCGAGTTTGCGAAAAACTTTACGGGGCTCTATCGGTCGCTTTATACAAAAAACCGTTACAGTCAACATCTCGCGCTCGGAAGGGAAACAGAAGAAGAGTTGCTTTCCGGTGAAGAAGATGGCGGACCGTCTGTAACCGTAAAGGCTCTTCAAGACTATGCCGAACGGCTTAAGGACAGATGCTTCGCTTTACTTGAAAGCGAAGTTTCCGAAAAAGCGAAAGAGGAGATAAAAAAAGCCGATAAGGATGTGGCGAATATCGGTCTGTTTGATTTCAAGAAAACCAAACGAAAGAAAGTGCAGACCGTTAAGGACAGAGCTGCGCGTTATCATGCTATTCTTCTCGATTACTTCAAAGCCGGGACGAAAACCGTTCACGAAAAAAGTGAGCGTATAAGAGCGGAATTGCTTTCGGCAAACGATAAAAATTCCATTTTTAACAATCTCATCGTCTTTAACGGGAAATTTTTGCACCCTGTAATGGCGCTTTTGCTTTTGTCCGAAGTATATCTTTCTCTTCGGAAAGAGGTGCCGAATAACGAATGCGAAAAAATCTACAGTGAGGCGTTTTTCGGCAAAGAGTTGCCCGATTTTCTGTTTGCGCGGGCAGGATTGAATGCGAATGTCACACGAGAATATGCACAGTTCGGTCCCACGCGGTTAAAAACCGTGGCCAGCGCCGATGCGGAAAAACTTCCCTATGAACTTGTCGCAGCTTTCCCGGAAATCAAGAGCGATTTTATAAAGCTCTATTCCTTCATTACGGAAAAGCTTGCGGAACAGTTTATCGATCTTATCCTTGGCCTCCTTTCCGCGCTGATCAAAAAGTACAGGGAACTTTTGGATGTGATCCCGTCTGTATTGGCTGATTACCGAACCGACCTAAAACTCGCTCTCGTCGCAAACACCTCCGATACCTGTACGCTGATGAATGTGGGCTGTTCGGAGGCGAACAAAAACGAAGCGTATGCGAGATACGGCAAGGACAAGACGGCCGACTCGTCTCGCGATGAAATGACGGGGAGGATTTTCTTCCGCCACGCTGTGCGGGAAGGCAAGGAGAATCTTTTCTCCGAACTCTGCGAAGAAGAGAAGAAACGCGTTCTTGAAAACCACGAAATAAAAAACGCATGCGAAGCAAACATTTTCCGCGTTCTCTTGGATCGGGATATTTTCAAAGAAAATTTGCCCGAGCGGACTCTATATCGAGACTTTGAACAGGCGTTTGGTTTGGTCCCGTTGCCGCTCGACCTTGAACCGCGAGACCGATATACAAATGAACAGGTCGATACCGAAACGGTGACGATGGTTCCCGTTGAGGCGGCACAGTTTGCGCAAATCCACCTCCGCGACGGGGATCTTTCTCCTCGACAGGCGGCGGAAAAATATGCATACTTGCAGGGTGGATCTGAGGCGAACATCATCGTCTCGGAAACCGTTCCGAAGAACAGGATCTTCGCCACGCGAAAGGTGCGCGGGTTTCCGCTTTATCTTTTCAACAAGATCAACGAAGCGGGCGAAGGCGTAGGTTACTATAAATTTTACAGGAAAGCGCTCAGCGTAAAAAAAGAGCAGGATTCTCAAATGTGGGATCCGCACCTCGTCAAAGAGAATGCGAGAGATTTCCTGCCATATATTGACCCTGCAAAACGTGATGAATTCGAAAGGAGCGTTTATAAAGCCGTTTTCTACATGTTGCAGAAAGGTCTTTTTAGCGTAGAACAAGCGGAGGGAAACAAAGACTATTTTTGTTATAAAGTGGGAGAGCGCAAAGCCGAAGTTCTTTTCGAAAAGAAGCGCGTCACGGCGCCGGAACAACTCTTCGGTTTCATGAGGGAAAATGCAGAACTTGCCGAAGTTTACGGTGCGGCATATGACAGAGAATTTGAAAAAGAATGTTCCCTGCTCCCGCCGGTCGGCTTCGAAAAAACGGATCTACCTGTATTAAAGCGCGCGATTTTAAATGGCAAAACATTTCGTTTTCTGTCGGGCGATTTCATGGCGAATGTCCGTTCTGCAAAACCCCTTGAGCGTGCGTCGCTTATTGACATTTTGTGCGCCATCTATGCGAAAGCGGAAACCGCAACGGAAGCGGAGGGGCTTGGCCGAACGGTTGCGGAACTGCTCGAAGCGTTTGTGTCGAGCAGATCGCTCAGTGACATGGAGGTTTCGCGCTCGCTTTACTGCGAGCTTTTGAACTGTCTTCGGAATGCATGTGCAGAAGGCCAAGACGCAAAATCGGATGCGAAAAAATTTCAAAAAGCCTTTTCCTTTATAAAATCCGGGGAGGAACGAGATTGAGCTTTTTTGGCGCGATTTTTGGATCAAGAGGGAATTATGCTAACTTATGTGATTAATACGTCGGAAAACAAGACGCTTGAGAGCGATCCGCTCTTCAAGCTCGTCGGTTATAATAAGATACGTTGGATGAATTACGGGTTGAGAGATCTCGAAGAATGCGCGGATGAGATTTGCGAGCGGCAGACGATGCTCGGTGCCGAGGACTTTCGGATCGTCCTGCTCATAGATTTTTATGGGTTTGATCGCGTCAGAACTTTTTATGGCGCCGAGGGGTACTCCTCCGTCGAGGCGGGGGTGGACTTGAGCATCTATTTCCCGCTTCTGGAAGCGTACATGGTCGATCATCTTTTTTCGCGTATTCGCAGAAAAGATCTCATTGTCCAGGAGAAGCACGTTTTTTACATTCAAGGCGACAAGAATGACGGATTCAACGTTCTCGAGAACAAAGAGGAACAGCTCGAATATATCCTCGAACCCGAGGAAGACAGTGTTACCGAGATCGTCAACAATAAGGTCCTCCGTTCCGAATTCGAAAAGAAACAGCAAAAAAAGATAGAACGAGAGCTTGCAAAAAAGGAATTGACCGAAGAAGAGCGGCGATCGATCATTTCCGAATATGACGAAAAACTACGCGAGCTTGCAGACCTATCGCAAGAAGAGATCCTTGAGCAGCAAGAGGAGACGACAAGAATTCTTCAACAGGAAGCGGACGAGGAGGAAGAGCGCGCGGAGGAGACAGAAGAGCTGTATGTAGATCTTCCAAGCAAGAGATATTCCCGTTTCAGTCTGCACTGCACAAAACGCCTCTCGCTTGATATAAAAATCAGCGATTATCCTTACACCAATCGTAAAGGGCTTACATTTCACGAGTTTTATTTGGCGTTCAAATTGCGGGAAAGCCAGTACAATGGTATCACCCGCCATCATTACTACGCATCATTCGGCAGCGGCGCCGCAAAAGCGGCATTCGATAATCTTTCGCTGTCACTCTATCTCATCAAACTCTACGAACGTGAAGAGACTCTTAAAGAGGATAAAGAATTTGTTATCGACGCTATCGATCCCGAAAAGCTGAAAAAACTTCTCATTACTGCGTGGAACAAAATCTGTTCCGCACGGCTGATTGCACTAAAAAACAGTTCAAAGTACTACGACATCAAAACTTTCGTCAATGAAAGCGAGAAAGAGACTGATGTATCCGTGCAACAGGCAAAGAGTCTTTCGCTTGCGAAGAGCAGGAACAAGGCACGTTTCGATTCAAAAAAGCTTACCCCAGAAAAAATATACACCGAAATTTGTTCGATCACTTCTGAGGATGCGGATACCTTTTCGGAAAAAGACAAAAATGAATTGAACAAACTGATGGCAGAGTATCTCGTCAGACGTGACGAGACGAAGGAATCGGAAGCGGAATATGAATTCCGCGCACTCAAAGAGACCTGCAACATGATCCCTCAGTGTCCTTCACAAAACGACTATGAAAACGTTGTGAAAAAGAAAGAAGGGGAAATCGCATCATTACTCGGAAAAACGATCGAGGTAGAGTATATCAACAAGGATTATACCGAACAGCGTAAGTCTGCGGAAAAAGCTTATGCGCAGTACGTTGCCGCAAAACAAAATTTAGGCACGCGGCTTATCGGTGATTTCTGCGTGTGGTTTTTGGCGTTGTTTGCCATGCTTATCCCGTTTATTGCCGTTAGAGGGATAGACGGAAGTGCACCCATCGCCTACCTGTGGACAGGTGCGCTCTTTACGGGCCTGTTTATTATCGCCTTTGTTTTGCGGATATTGCCACTCATTTCTAAATTGAATTATGCAAAACAGCAGCTCAAAAATTGCTACCGAGAATGCCGTGCCAAACAGGACATGGCGTTGTCGAATTACAGGGCTCGCTATCAACGCGACCTTATCAAAATCGAAAATCTACGTTACGATCTGAGAAACATTACACGTCTATATAATTACAACCGTGCTAAGAATCGGAACATTGAGGAACATCGGCAGATGCTTGAGATCGTTGAAAACAAGTTGAGTTCTATCCTCAACAACCTCGGCGTGGAGCCCGTCGTCGTGCGGTACAAAGATCTTGAGGACGAGTTTGACGTCAGTAAGTCATTCCGTTCAAACTACAATAAGATTTATAAGATTTTCTCTTTGGATGCCATAGAGGATCTTTTTGGAGGGAAGGAGCGCTAATATGGATGCCTTGATCAAAGTTCTTATCCTGATTCTTTCGCTGTTTTTGATGTTCTTCCCCCTGCTACCGATCAAGACCAAGCGTAAGAAATTCAACACGATCGCCACCTTAAAATACGAAAAACCGCATTTCCGTGCGAATGCGGCATTTATCGTATTGTCAATCGTAGAGATCATCGTTTTTGCGTTCGCCGCGAAAGGAATTTCTATGCTCGGCGATCTTATTGCGGCGATCCCCATTGTGGGAACTTTCCTCGCGGATGTGATCGCGCAGGTTGATCCGACGATCGGTTACATCGCTTTTGTGGTGACTGTTCTTTTGTCTAACCTTCTTATCGTTTACGCATACGCATTCTTGAAAGCCGTTCTCAAAGCGATCCTCAATTCGTTTGTTTATACCGGCGAAGAAAAACGCGATCGCAAGGAGAAGAAGAAAGCAAAGAAAAAGGAACGTGAGTCCGAGAAAAAATCGGCGAATTATGATATCGTTCTACCTATGGAAGGAGAGGAGCCGGCCGAAAAGCCGCTCGTCACCGATAACATTCCCGTTTTGAAACACCTGCGCATAGACGAAAAGAACGAAGAGAAGAAAACGCGGGCAAAAACAGCGAAGAGAGCACGGCAGAAAACACAATCGGTGGCCGAAGAAAACGATGAGAAAAGGAAGCCGAGCCTGTTCGCGGCCCTCTTCTTCGAGGATCCTGATTATTTATACGCAAAGCCGTGGGTGCGCAGAATGGAGATAATTCTGCAATATTTCGTGTATGTAACGGAAGTGTTCTTTTTGCTGTTTTTTACGGCATTGTTCCTCTCTGCGCTTTTTCCCGCATCGGATGGAATATACAACTTCTTTCTGAATACGCTCCATGTGCAGAATTGGTACTACTATCCTTTCCTGTCCTTGATTTTGTTGCAAGAGATCTGCAACACATTCCATACCGATCTCCGACCTGCGGAAACAAAAGAGCAGGAGAAGACGGAAGAGGAACTCGCCGAAGAAAACCGTGTGGCGCTCAGAGATCTTGCCGCCGAGTTGAAACGGTATTTCGACCGCGACCACAAGCTAAGATTCTATCCCGGCGACATTATCAAACCGAACGAGTTTGAATATCGATTTACGAATAGCCAATATATGGCGGCGCTTGAATATATCCGCCGCAAATTTGCGAATAAATCGGGCGGGGGACAATCTTATCTCGAATGTATGGACGCGCTTTACAATGATGAGCATGTCTATTTCTGCGGCTCATTCTATTCGCAGATCGGCGAATATATCATTGCCTATACATATACCCGTCTGCTTTCAGGCGCAAGGTTGGTTTTCATCGTCAACGATTCGCATAAGCGGGATACGGTTAGAAGGTATATTCAAAGTCGTCTTGTAGAGATGACGGGCGGGAGTGCTGAGATCACATGGCGTGTCTATACCAGCGAGGATCGTCTCGACCAGGCAGACATTCTCGTTGCTTCGCCCGAGGATTTTAAAGATGATAACATTGTTGAGAATTTTCCTGATTTCTTCGAGGAAGTATGCAACGCCATCTTTATTGACGCAGACAAGGTCGTCTCTTTGGAGAGTTACTTATGCCCCGTGCTTGCGATCCGTCTGTTAAATGCCACGTCGGATAGGATCCGTTTCTTGTTTTTGTCTACCGATTTGTTGCGCGGCTTTGCGGCGTCCAGTCTGCCGAAGCTCTTCTGTGTGGACAAGGTGCTTAGCTTTTCGAGCGCAAACGACAATGAGTCGGTGGAATACACGCTTTGGAACAGAGAGAGCCTGAAAAACCGCATCTATTACAAATATGGCCAGAAGCTTATGAGCTTGGAAGGGATTATCGCGGAAAAAGCTTACAATTATGGAGTAGACGGTATCAGAGTGGTAACAGCATCTCCCATCGATCATGGCGAGAGGGAAGTGCTTGAAGGACACGGCGTAGAGATAAACGAATTTTTCAAGGACGTTCCCAAGATCAATTATATGATCTACACGGACGAGCGTTGCAATCTTGCAGCCGCGATCTACGCCTGCACACGTTTTAAGGGGCAACGCTACTCCGTCAGCCAGATCATCAGTAAGCCCTATTTGTTGCGCGATTATTTTATGGCAAAAGCGACCAGGGAGAACTTCATCAAACGTTCTTCCTATATTCAGCCGAGGATCACCGAACACGCCAAGAGGGAAAAGCTCAGTTTGCTTAAAATTTTCTGCCGTGCTTCCGCAGAGAGTGGCATAAGCGTCTCTCAATTCATCAATGAAATGAAGGATGTCATCGCGCTGTCTGCCATACGTGGCGATGCGCCCTTGTGCAAATATTGTGCCGATCCTCGCTATCGCACGCAGACGAACACATTAACGGAATACGACTATGCGGCCTATCTGATCGCTGCGCTCTGCGATGATCCGAATACGGACATCAAAGACAGCCATGCCTACAAAGCCAAAGATTATTACTTGGTATTCGATCGCATCAACCACGAGATGTATTCTTTGACGAAAGACAAGTTTATCACGTTCGGCAAAGTACGCGAGGTGCTTGAAAAGGTGTTCTCCTGTAATGATAGGGTGACCTTGCGCCTTAACGACCGCATGATAGGCAGTCTTGATACATTCTCAACGAGGCTTCCCCTCGAATATGTAATCGGTCAATCCATCGTCTATAATAATGTGGAATATGAGATAGAGCAGATTTCCGCAGATAACAAAATCGTTTTTCTGCGCAGGGAGAACGTCACATATAAAAACTGCCTTGATACGTTGTTTTTGAGACGCTATAAAATTTATTACAGCGAAAAAATAGGGCAGGATGGCGCCGTCTACAATTCTGGGTCGTTGCTGAAAGAGATCCGTGTTTCTTTGCAGAGAGTTGGAATGGAAGGGGAGACTTACGGTTTTTATAATCTGATGTCGAACAACCAGTCGCTGAATTTCAAGCGTGGTGTTGAGGGAAACCCCCACTTGGAACGAGAGATCGTCGACCGCAATCGCAGAATGTTTTCGGATGGCAGAATGCTGCGTGTTTCCCTTAATACGGGCATGGAATGTACGGACGGTATGCGGATGTTGCTTTCCGCCGTATTTAATGAGTTCATCAAAACCATGTTCCCAATGGCTTATCGTTGCATTGCGATCCTTCCCGTGCTTCGAGAGCCGATTTCCCCCGAAGAATCTGAGATAGAAGACGCTGACGTGCGTGCGGTAGAAAATATCAAGCGACTATACCCCTATCAAATCGATCCGGGGGATCGGTTTTTCGATGTTGTTACCCGAATTTATGAAGCTGCCACGGGCGAGTGTGTCCTACCCGAAAAAGAGGAAATCCCGGAAGAGGAGCCACATGCCGAGGAATTTTCCGAAGAAACGATCGATGTGCCTTCGGAGGCCGAGGAAACGGCCGATGTGCCTTCGGAGGCCGAGGAAACGGCCGATGTGCCTTCGGAGGTCGAGGAAACGGCCGATGTGCTTTCGGAGGTCGAGGAAACGGCTGATGTGCCTTCGGAGGTCGAGGAAACGGCTGATGTGCCTTCGGAGGTCGAGGAAACGGCCGATGTGCCTTCGAAGGTTGAGGAAACGACCGATGTGCTTTTGGAGGTCGAGGAAACGGCCGATGTGCCTTCGGAGATCGAGGAAACGGCCGATGTGCCTTCGGAGGTCGAAGAATCGGCTGAGTTGCCGGATGTTGAGACGGAAGAGCCGAACTTGAAAAACGAAGAATCGGATACATCTGCGGAAGAGGAAGCGTTCGACCTTTGTGCTTTTCTTGCGGAAAATTCCGAGTGCCGTGAAACGATCGAAAAATTTTACCCCGACTTTACGGAAGAAAATGAAGCGGTGGATGCGCGGCTTGATGAGTTCTACCCTATGCTTTTACCCGCGGATCGCAAGTTCGTCAAGAAAGTTGTCGCGCTTTATCCGAAAATTGCTGCCGCTAAAGCTGATTTCAGAGAAACGGACGCGCAGAGAATGCAATTCCTATTCCTGAATGATTGTTCGGAGGACGTAGGCGTGTTTGACTGGTTCTACGACAAACTCGCGAGCAACGTGCAGGAACTCTTGATCAATGTCTACTCCTATTTGTATTGGCTGAATGTCCGCCGTGATCTTGATCACTATATTTATTTTGGCTTAGACGCTCTGCCCTCCTGCTACGATCTTGAAGGCGCGTGCAAGCTACTTGCGGACTACAATATCATCATCAGCGATAACGGCGAGAAGAATTATGAAACCGCTTCGGATGGCGATGATGTAGAAATGCGCAGATGTTCTTTCTGTCACAGACGTATGGAGAGCGGCAGATACAGCTTTTTCGACGAAGGACAGACAATGTACGTTTGTGCCGACTGTATGGATTTGGTGGGTAAGGGGAATCGTTTGCACGAGATCGACAACGAAGTCCGAAAGTATCTCGAGGACTCCTATCCCGAAATTGGGTTTGGTCACGCAGAAGTGGAATTTGCGGACGAAAATGAGCCGCTTAAAAATCTTGGCGAATGGTATTTTCGCATTGATCCCGATTCCAGAAAGATATACGTTGGTTTCGATTTGCCCGAGAGGAACGCCAAAATCGCGATTCTGCTCGGTATGATCGCATTTTGGCAATATGATAACGATCTCATGACTGAATTTTCGGGAGCGCAACTGAGCTATGAAGAAATGAAATACTTGCGGCAATTTGGTGATCCCGAAACAATAGAATGGCTTTCGGAGAACATGAGCGAGGAGCGGCGCTCGAAACTGAACGCGATTCAAGAACGGATCAGTGCGCACAGCGAAGATAAGAAATATACTAGCTTTTCCGCCATGCGCGAACTCGGCGATGCACTGCGCGAGGAAGAAGAGAGTGTGGACTACGAGGATATTGAAGGAGAGGACTATTCCGATGACCTTTATGATCCGCGTAGAACGCCACGGTTTTGGAAACGCTATCTCAAAAACAGTTTGTTGGACGAGACTGCTTCGGATGAGGACGAGCCCGAGGATGAGGCCACTTCGGATGAAGAAGATTCGGAGGACGAAATCGCCTTGAATGAGGAAGATTCAGAGGACGAAATCGTTTCGGATGAGGAGGATTCGGAGGACGAAATCGCTTCGGATGAAGAAGATTCAGAGGACGAGACTGCTTCGGATGAGGACGAGCCCGAGGATGAGGCCACTTCGGATGAAGAAGATTCGGAGGACGAAATCG
>CANRPN010000031.1 GCA_947632505.1 uncultured Clostridia bacterium
CATAAGGATGTGACTGAGCGGTTGCAGCACATCGATCCGACGTTGTATAAAAAAGTGCATAAAGTTTTGAGTAAAAATCTGAGCGAGCGGCATTTGCGAGGAGGAGATGCGACAAAAAAGATGTACGAGCGCCGCCGCAACGGAAAATCTGCTCGGAATGAGACCTTGTAAACCGCATAAGTCCATCGTTTCCGCGGAAATAAAAGCAACTGCAAAAAACTTGTCAAATTTTGTCCGATGTGATATAATACAAGCACATTGTTTTTTCACAACGGGGGCACAATGGCCAAACTACTCGGCATTGACGTCGGCTCTACTACGGTAAAAGTCAGCGTCATCGATGAAAAGAGCGAAATTTTGTATTCCTCGTATGTGCGTCATTTTTCGCGCGTAAAGGAATGTGTATTGGGAGAACTTGAAAAAGTTCGCCCGTTTTCCGATCGTTTTAAGGCATGTGTAACGGGTTCCGCAGGCCTGGGACTTGCGCAAAGGGGTGGACTTGGCTTCGTTCAGGAGGTGCAGGCTGCTTTCTTTGCGATCCGCAAATTTTATCCCGATACAGATGTGGCGGTGGAGCTCGGCGGAGAAGATGCAAAAATCATCTTCCTTACAGGAGGAGCGGAACAGCGGATGAACGGCAGCTGCGCGGGCGGCACAGGGGCGTTTATCGATCAAATGGCGACCCTGCTCAATCTCACCGTCGACGAAATGGACGAGCTGTCTTTGGAGGCGGAACGCGTTTATCCCATTGCTTCCCGCTGCGGCGTATTCGCCAAGTCGGACATCCAGCCTCTTCTGAACCAAGGGGCAAAGAAGAGCGATATTGCGGCCTCGATCTTCCATGCGGTTGTCGATCAAACGGTGTCAGGCCTTGCGCAGGGACGCAGGATCAAGGGGAAGGTGCTCTTTCTCGGCGGACCGCTCTACTATCTCAAAGGGCTCAGAAAGGCGTTCTGTGAGACGCTCGCCCTCGACGGTGAGCACGCGGTTTTTCCCGAGAACGGGCCAAAGTTCATGTCGCTCGGGGCGGCGATGTATGCGGAAAATTCCGAGGAGACCCCATTAGAGGAAATCATTTCCCGAATTGAAAACATCAAGGACGGCGGGGAGATCACCCTCGGCGATCCGCTCTTTGCCTCGCAGCAAGAATACAGTCAGTTCATCGCCCGCCATATCCGCAGCGACCTCTCCTTTGAAAATATTTATCAATATGAAGGGGACGCCTATCTCGGCATTGACTCGGGATCGACGACCACAAAACTTCTGCTCATTACTCCCGACTGTAAAATTTTATATTCTCATTATCAATCCAACAACGGGCAGCCTCTTGAAATCGTCAAACAGCGGTTGCAGGAGATATACTCTCTCATTGGGAACCGCATCAATCTCCGCGGCGCGTGCGTCACGGGGTACGGCGAGGATATGATGCGCGCTGCGCTCAAAATCGACTTTGGCGTGGTGGAGACAATGGCGCACTTCAAGGCGGCGCTCTATTTCAATCCGGACGTGGATTTTATCATCGACATCGGCGGGCAGGACATCAAATGCTTCAAGGTAAAAAACCGTGCGATCGACTCCATTATGCTCAATGAGGCATGTTCATCGGGCTGCGGCTCGTTTATCCAAACCTTTGCTAAGGCGATGGGGATGGAGATCGAACCGTTCTCCCGCCTTGGGCTCTTTGCCAAGCATCCCGTGGAGCTCGGCTCCCGCTGCACGGTGTTTATGAACAGCTCGGTCAAACAGGCGCAGAAAGAGGGGGCGAGCGTGGAGGACATCTCTGCGGGACTGTCTTCCTCGATCGTCAAAAATGCGATTTACAAAGTTATCCGCGCCCGTACACCGGAAGAGCTTGGCGAGCACATCGTGGTGCAGGGCGGCACTTTCTTAAACGATGCGGTTTTGCGCTCCTTTGAAAAAGAGACGGGGAAGGAGGTCGTCCGTCCCGCCATTGCGGGGCTGATGGGTGCGTTCGGCGCGGCGCTGTATGCGCGAGAAAACACCACCGACGATGTGCTCACTTCGGGGATCCTCACCGAGGCGGAACTCAGGAACTTCTCCTATTCTTCCCGCTCGGTCATCTGCAAAGGATGTACTTCGCACTGCAACGTGAACATTCTCACCTTCTCGGACGGGCGGAAGTTTATTTCGGGCAACAAGTGCGAAAAGGGCGCGGGACTGAAACCGCCCAAGAACGTGCTTGACGTCTACGCTTATAAATACGAGAACCTGCTTGCGCTCCCCGACGAAAACGCCGAGGGAAAGCGCGGAACGGTGGGGCTTCCTTTGCAGCTCGTGATGTACGAGCAGCTTCCTCTTTGGGTGGAATTTTTCGAGACTTGCGGCTTTAAGGTCGTTCTCTCCGAAAAAAGCTCCCGAAGGCTCTATTTCAAAGGACAGCACACCGTGGCGAGCGACACCGCCTGCTATCCCGCAAAACTATTGCACGGGCACATCGAGAGTCTCCTCGATCGTGGTGTGGATTTCATCTTCTATCCCTGCGAGAGCTACAATTTTGACGAACATGATTCGACCAATCACTACAACTGTCCCGTTGTTGCCTATTATCCCGAGCTGTTAAAGGCCAACAACGATCGGCTCAACGAGAGCAATTTCCTCATGCCGTACCTCGATCCCAACAGCGAAAAAATGACGGTCCGCACGCTCACGCGCGCGCTTTCCCGGTACAAAGTTCCCGCCTCTCTCGTCAAAAAGGCTTTCCGCGCGGGAGTTGCCCGTATGGAGCGGTTCCATCGGAACATCGTGGAAAAGGGCAGAGAAATTTTGGCGGAAGCCGAGCGGCAGGGGAAACAGGTCATCATTCTTGCGGGAAGGCCCTATCATACCGATCCCGAGATCAATCACGGGATCAACAAGCTGCTCACGTCTCTCGGACTTGCTGTGCTCTCGGAGGACAGTATCTTCGAGCAAGGCAACGAGGTGAAAGTCAACGTGCTCAACCAGTGGACTTATCACGCCCGCCTGTACCGCGCCGCCGAGTACGCCACACGCAATAAAAACGCGAATCTGGTGCAGCTCGTCTCCTTCGGGTGCGGCATCGACGCAGTGACAACGGATGAAATGCGCCACATTCTCGAAAGCAAAGGCAAGCTCTATACGCAGATCAAAATAGACGAGATCAACAACTTGGGCGTTGTGAAGATCAGGCTGCGCTCTCTTCTTGCGGCGATCGAAGAACAGAACAGGGGGGAAAGGCGATGAACCGTGCAGAAAAAAATATCCTTGATTTTTCCGACAGCTATCCCGTGTTCACGCCCGAGATGAAGGCCACGCATACCATTCTCATCCCGGACATGCTGCCGTGGCATTTCGACCTCTTGACCTACATTCTGCGCCTGCACGGCTATCGGGTGGAGGTCTTGCACAACGAAGGGCGCGCCGTGATCGACGAGGGCCTGAAACACGTCCACAACGATGCCTGCTATCCCGCGCTCTGCGTCATCGGGCAGTTTTTGGACGCATTAAAGAGCGGCAAGTACGATCCGAAAAGGACAGCGGTGATGATCACGCAGACGGGCGGCGGCTGCCGCGCGAGCAACTATCTTCCGCTCATCCGCAAGGCGCTCAAAGCGGAGTTCCCCGAGGTGCCGGTGCTCTCCTTCAATGTCTCGGGACTTGAAAAGGGGAACGGACTTGAAATGACGGTCGGCCTCCTGCGGCAATTTGCATATGCGATCTATTACGGCGATCTCATCATGAGCCTCTACAACCAGACCGCTCCCTATGAGCGGAATGCAGGCGATTGCCGCAAAGTGCGCGAGGCGTGCGGGGAGCGGCTCAGAGCGCGCTTCGAAAAGGGCGGCTATCAGCGGTTCAAAGAGAACGTCAAAGAGATCATCGATGCCTTTTCCGTCGTTCCCGTGACGGACGAAAAAAAGATCAAAGTCGGCATCGTGGGGGAAATCTATGTTAAATATTCCCCGCTCGGCAATTCTCATCTCGAAGAATTTCTGCTCGGCGAAAATTGCGAGCCGGTGGTGCCCGCGCTCATGGACTTTATCCTCTACTGCGTGGTAAATACCCTCAACGATAAAACGTTCTATGGCATTAAAAGCAAATCGACTTTTTTGTTCCGTTTCGCCTACAAGTGGTTATATGGGAAACAGAAAAAGCTCATTAAATGGATGAAGCAAAGCAAATACGAACCCTTGCATGACTTCGAACATCTCAGAAAGTGCGCCGATGCCGTCATCAACCAAGGCGTCAAGATGGGGGAGGGCTGGCTCATTCCCGCCGAAATGGCCGCGCTGAGCGAAACGGGCACGGAGAACATCGTCTGCGCGCAGCCCTTCGGGTGTCTGCCCAATCACATCGCGGGCAAAGGAGCCTCCCGCGCGGTAAAGGCGCTCTATCCGAACGCCAACATCGTTCCCGTGGACTACGACCCTTCGGCCACCAAGGTCAACCAGGAGAACCGTATCAAACTCATGCTCGCCACTGCGCGGGTACACGAAAAAGAAAGCAAAAAAGCATGACGCAGGTCATGCTTTTTCATATGTCGGAGATTTACAGTACTTTCGAAAGGAAACTTTGCAGCCGTTCGTCCTTGGGGGCGCCGAAAATTTCCTCGGGCGTGCCGTCTGCTGCGATCTTGCCCTCGTCCATGAACAGCACCCGTGTTGCGACTTCCCGCGCGAACCTCATCTCGTGCGTGACGACGATCATCGTCATGCCCTCGTCGGCGAGTTCTTTCATTAAAGAGAGCACTTCGCCCACCATTTCGGGATCGAGCGCGGAAGTCGGTTCGTCGAAGAGCATGACTTTCGGATTCATCGCGAGCGACCGAACGATCGCAATGCGCTGCTTCTGTCCGCCCGAGAGGGTGGAGGGATATGCGTTCGCCTTGTCTTCGAGCCCGATCCGCGCAAGCAACTTTTTGGCGCGCTCGCTCTCTTCGGCGACGATCTCTTTTTTGGTGATTTTCAGCTTTTTTTTCTTCTTTTCCTGCAACCGTGCTTCCACCGCCGCGAGCGTAATGTTTTTGAGTACGGTGAGGTGAGGAAAGAGATTGAAATGCTGGAATACCATTCCCATCTTTTTTCGATGCGTTTCGAGATCTGAGGAGTGCGTGAGCTCGCTGCCCTCAAAGAAGATCGTTCCATCCGTCGGCGTTTCCAGCAAATTCAGACAGCGCAGAAAGGTGGATTTTCCGCTTCCCGAAGGACCGATCACGACCACCTTTTCCCCCTCGTAAATATCAACGGAAATGCCGTCAAGTACGTTGAGTTCGCCGAACGATTTTTTGAGGCCGACGGTTTTTATGAGCGGTTCTTGCATTTCTTTCTGCCTCCGGAAATCGTTTTTTTGCCCCCGCTTCGGTCGCTCTTCGAAAGCTGCTTTTCAATCAATTTTTCAACCAGCGTGAGAAGATACACTACGACAAGATACAGGAGGGAAGCAAAGAGCAGGGGAAAGAGATAGTCGAACGTGCGCGATTGGATCAGCCCGGGCACTTTGCCGAGATCGAGGATCCCGACGTATCCCGCGACCGAGGTCTCCTTCACAAGTGCGATAAATTCATTAAAGAGCGCGGGAATAATGTTGCGGAACGCCTGCGGCAGAATAATTTTGATCATTGTCTTGGTATAGGACAGTCCCAGCGAGCGGCCCGCCTCCATTTGCCCCTCATCCACCGATTCGAGCCCCGCGCGCGCGACTTCCGCCACATAGGCCGCACTGTTGAGCCCGAAGGTGATCGAGCCCACGATGATGCCGTTCTTCACAGAGATCAGTACGATGAAGTACATGATGAACAGCTGCAATACAACGGGGGTCCCGCGGATCACAGTGATATAAACGTTGCAAATCGCCGCAAGGATTTTTCCTTTTCCCGTCTTTTTTGCCGTGAAGATGACCGCAGCCAAAATAAATCCGAGCGCGATACCGATGAGTACGGCCAAAAACGACATGATGAGGGTATTTCCCAACCCTTGAAAGTAAAGCTGCCACCGATCGTCAACGACAAACGCCGACCGAAGTCTTTCGGCCAGCGTTTTCGCATTCAAAAGAGATAGATCCATAGCCGTCAAGCGTTTTTAATGAGAAGCTGCGCGGGAACTTTGTCCATAAAAATGACGTCGATCTTGCCCGCTTGGAGCGCTGCGAGGGCTGCTGCATAAGTCTTATAGGGAACGACTTTTGTCGCGGAGGAGGTGAGTTTGATCGTGACGGTCTCCCCGTCCTCGTTCTCATAGGAATGGCCCTCCGCTTTGAGCGCTGCCGACGCGGTAAGGTCGCCGCTCGTACCCTCCTGCACGCCGATTTGGAGCCCGTCAAGCTCCTTCAAACTCGTGTAATTCTTTTCCTTGTCGCAGACGATAGAGAGGGTGGAGGAGGAGTAGATACTGCTGAAATCCACCTGCTGGGCGCGCTCGGGATTGATCGTGAGCCCCGCCGCGGCGAGCGCCTTTCCTTCCGCGCTGTCGAGATGCGTGATGATGCTGTCGAATGCAACGTCGTGGATCACAAGTTTGCATTTGAGATTTTCGGCCACCTGGCAGGCGATCGCAACGTCGATCCCCGTGATCGAATAGCCGCCCTCCTGCGCGCTGCCGTCCGAGACGGAATAGCCGTCCGTATGTACAAATTCATAAGGAGCGAAGCCAGACTCGGTGTACATATCGAGAGTTTCCGTATTCGCGCTCAGATCCCACGAAAGTTTGAGCCCCGAAGGCGCGGTGGGGGAGGCGTTTTCATCTGCCAGCTCGCTGTAATAATTAAAGTATTTGTCCATTGTCCCGTCGTTGACCCATTGATCGACGACAGCGTCCACGGCCGCCTTCATGTCGGCGTCACCTTTCTTCACGGCAACGCCGAAATCCTCCTGCAAGAGGTCGGTCGCGTCGTTGGCGACAAGTTCCACGTTGTTGCCGCATGCGGTGCCGAACGCAAGGAACGCCGCAAGCAATGCTGCGGGAATGGCAATAGAGAGTTTTTTCATATCGGTTACCTACCTTAAAAAAATTATTCGTAATATACGCATAAAAAATAATTTTATGCAATTTCAAAACGCTTATTATCATAGCACGATGTTTGGGATATGGCAAGCGATTTTATGCTGAAAATACAAAAAAATTTCCGAATATTTAATTTTTTTTGCCATGATGTGATAATATGCATAAAATATGCATATTAACGCAAGAAACCGAACAGGCGATCACTTTATTCACATATAAATGTATGCACGGGGGCATGAATGTTTGCCGTTCCCGCGTAAAATATTTATTTCGAAAATGATCGAAATGGAATTGACAAAATTATGAAATTCGAGTATAATTATTTCGATGATTTTCGAATTAGCACGCGAAGATCTTTGACAGGAATCGAAATACGGAGGAAGAAGGCAGTGAGGGATGCTTGGGGTGCGCTCAACGATAAGACGAGGCGGGAAATTCTTACGCTTTTGCGGAGCCGTCCGCACACTGCGGGGGAGCTGTGCGATCAATTTGATCTGACGGCCGCCACCGTCTCGCATCATCTCGCCGTTTTGAAAGAGGCAGGCCTCGTCAGGACGAGCCGCCGTGCGCAGACAATCATTTATTCTCTCAATACCACGGTTTTGCAGGATGTGCTTACCTATCTGTTGGGCGTTACGCGAAAATAAGGAGCAAAATGAAAACAGCTGTCGTTTATACCGTATTATCTCTTTGTAATTTTATCGGCTTCGCCATCGGAATCTGCTTTATGCCGTCGGAGGTGCCCATTCATTTCGACGCTTCCATGACCGCGGATGCCGTCGGTTCGCCGTGGGTCTATCTTGCCCTTCCCGGGGCCGCCGCATTGATTTCCGTGGGCGTGTGGGCCTCGCTTGTGCAGAAAAAGAACCGCGCCGTCACCGTGGGGCTGCTTTCCGCGTTCGGCATCATCTTGGCCGCAATGGGTTGGGCGTTTTTCGCACTGATCGCAAGCGGCGTGCAGATCGGCGAAAGGACGGACTTTCCGCTTGTTCTTGTGATCTGTCTCCCGTTGTCGCTGCTCTTTGTGTGGCTCGGAAATTATATGCCCCGCATCGAGCCGAACCGCATGATCGGCATCCGCACGCACGCGACTTTAAGCAGCGAAGAGGTATGGCGTAAGGCCCATCGCTTCGGAGGATATCTCTTCTTTGCGGCGGGAATTTTCGCTGCGATCGTTGCTCTGATTTTCGGAACGGTGCCGGCGTTGAAAACGCTTCAATACGTTGCGGCCATCGTGTTGGCCGTCTCGTGTCTCGCGGCATCTTTCGCATGCGTTGTATATGCCCACATCCTCGGCAAAAAGGAGGCGCCATCCGCCGAGGAGACGTTGTAAACGCAAGAGGGTCGAAAAAACCCTCTTTTTTTGGAAAAAAATCCCCGCAAATTCTTTCTTTTTTTTCGGGAATATGCTATGATTGAGAGTAGGGTTCCGTAAAAAGACGGTGAGAGGTTTTTGAAAAATTTTATGAAGCAGCGCGTCAACGATCCGAAAGGGAAACTTGAACCGCATAAGAAAGCCGACAAGAGCTGGTATCTCGACCTTCTTGACAAGGATCGTCAGCAGGCTTATGAGGAGGATCGGCTCAAAGCCGCGCTCGTTATGCTGAAAGTTTACTATCTCGCCCGCTATCGCAACCGCATCCGCGAAGCGAAAGAGGAGGCCGAGACGCTGAAACGAAGCGAGGGATACGCTGCCAAGGACTATAAGCGTATTTTGGAATTGAATGCGGAAATCGATTCGCTTGAAAAAAAACTGAATACTTACAAATGCTATTTCACGGAGACCTACTTCGCCCGCATGGATGTAGTGGACGATCAAGAGGGTTACAATAGCTATTATATCGGAAAGAGGGGCGATGTCAATCTCGAAATCGTGGATTGGCGCGCGCCGCTTGCCGTACGGTATTATCAAAAAAGCCGCGTCAGTTTTCGCATCAATGAATATGAGTACCGAACTGTTTTGCGGCGGTCGCTGTCCGTAAAAAACGGGAAAGTGCTCGGCTTCAAAAACGAATATCTTTCCGTGCGCGACGTCTTGACACCCGAAGAGATCGCGGGCAGGGATGAGGAGATCTTGTTCGATCCCTATCTGCGCAACATCATTCAGGATCGGAAAGACGACGTCCGCATCCGCGACATCATACGCACCATTCAGGAAAAACAGTTTGACATCATTACCCGTCCCGAGCGGGAGAGTTTTGTCCTTCAAGGCTGTGCGGGCAGCGGCAAGACGATGATCATGTTGCACCGTCTGAGCTACCTCATGTACAACAACGAAGCGCTGAGCCCCAAAGATGTGCTCGTCATCACCCCGTCCGATTCCTTCAATGCGTTTATCGACGATCTTTCGCAGGTCCTCGAACTTCAAAAGGTGCGCACCGTTACCTTGAAAAATTACTATTTCCGCGCTCTGCAAAACGAGGGAGTGGACCTTCTTTCCAAGCTGAGCTCCGAACGCGAGAACGAGGCATATCTGCGTTTTCTCTATTCTCCCGCATTCACGCAGGAGATCGGGCGGGAAATCGAAAAGATGTATTCGGATGTTTACGGCCTTTTTACGGGGCGCGAGTGCCGCGAAGTCGCGGAGCGGGTCTTAAACGACTGTATCCGCCGCCAGGCCAAATACCGCGAGGTGAAAAACGCGTCCGTGCGGGTGCGCAGGAGCGTCCTCGGTGAACTCAAAGAGCGCAAGGAAGGAGGGTTTTATTTCACCAAGCCCTTGCGCGGTCTCATGAGCGAATTTGTGCAGGTGGAGGACTTTCTGCAATTTGTCTTAAACGGCGCAGGGCGTACGGCGGACTATTTTTTCCGCCAATTTGTCGAATTTTACCGTTGCGCCAAAGATGTTTCGGCGCGTGCGGAGCAAGTTTTCGAAAGCGCGTCCGCCGATCTGCGGGAATTTGCCGTAACGGTGGACAAAGAGATCGCCGACTTGAAGCGTTACCGCGTGCGGATGGGCGAAAAAGAGGTCTTTACCTATGCTGAACGGATAGAACGGCGCGAGGCGCTGAAAAAAGAAGCGGAGGAGATCGGGCAGGCCATACGGGAAATGGAAGAGGGGATCGAACTCTTTCGGGAGTTTTTTCTCATCCTGCGACTTTCGGAGGTCTGCGCAGACGCGGGCCGCTGCGAAAATTCTGTCGACGTCGTGCGCTTCTTCTACCGCCGTACGGTCAAGCAATATAAGAAGAGATACGGCATACATGGGATATTCCCTTCCGACGGCTATGCGCTATGCGCATTGCTTACGGCAGCCGGGAGACAGCTCATGCCCCGTTACGGGCTCGTGTTCGTGGATGAAGGGCAGGATATTTCGAACGAAGAGTATGCATTACTGCGCAAGATCCATTCAGATGCGGCTTTCAATGTATTCGGCGATCTCAAACAGAATATCACGCCTTGGCGGGGCGTAAGCAGCTGGGATGCCTTCGAAAATGTGTATGAGCTGAGCCGTAACTACCGCAATACCAATGAGATCGTTGAATATGTGTCGACGATCACCGATGTGAAGATGTCGCCCATCGGCCTTCCGGGTGAGAAGGTCGTTTCGCTGACCCCCCGCAAGCTGAACGCTTTTTTCCGCGGGAAGCAGGGGTTAAAGGCTGTCATTGTGCGGGAAGAATATTTGCCGCTGTTCGCCAAGAGAGGGTACGCACTGCTGTCGGCGAGCGGGACTGTGTCCAAGAGCAAAATCAATGTCATGACGGTGTACGAGAGCAAGGGATTGGAATTTTCCTGCGTGGCGGTCTACGAGAAAGATATGACGGAGAATGAACGCTACATTGCCTGCACCCGCGCATTAAAGGAGCTTGCGATCATCAGGAGTTAAAAATTTCACCGTGTTTTCATATGAAAATCGGTACGGTTTTGCACCCCCGATGTTATAATAGAGATAATGGATCGATGATGACAAAAGCGTTGGAATACCGGGATGTTACTTTCTCCTATGGGGAGGAGAGCGCATTCCGCATGGAACATCTGAATTTTTCGGTGGAGGAAGGGGAGTTCGTTGCCGTGCTCGGGCACAACGGAAGCGGTAAAAGCACCCTTGCCCGTCTTGCCAACGGCCTGCTTACGCCCGACCGTGGAGCGGTCGCCGTATTCGGCGCCACCCTTACACAAAAGAATTTGTTTGAGATCAGAAAGCAGGTCGGTATCGTCTTTCAGAATCCCGATTCCCAGGCGGTTGCCTCGATCGTGGAGGACGATGTCGCCTTCGGAGCGGAAAATGTGGGATTGAAGCGAGAAGAGATCGGCAAACGGATCGATTTCGCCCTCCGCGCCGTGGGAATGGAGGAGTTCCGCACTGCCACGATCTCCCGTCTTTCGGGAGGGCAGAAGCAGCGGGTGTCTATCGCGGGTGTGCTTGCCTTAAAGCCGAAGATCATGATCCTCGACGAATCCACGGCAATGCTCGATCCGCGCGGAAGAAGAGAGATCGTCGAGGTCGTCAAAAATCTCAACGAGAAGGAAGGCATCACCGTTCTCATGATCACGCATTTCATGGAGGAAGCGCTGCTCTGTTCGCGGGCGGTGGTGATGAACCGCGGCGAGATCGTGATGCAGGATACCCCCGAGGGGATCTTCCGCAGGGGGGAGGAGCTTCTCACCTATAATCTTGCGTTGCCCCGCATCGGCGAGATCTGTAACCGTCTGCGCGCGGGGGGCATGCAGGTTCGGGATTCGCTCGACGTAAATACGCTTGCGGAGGAAATCAGCAAATGCGTATCGTAGCCGAGCATTTAAGCTATGTCTATAACGCCAGATCTCCCTTCGCGACCAAGGCGCTCGACGACGTCTCGCTTACCATCGAAGAGGGGGAGTTTTTCGGGATCATCGGACATACGGGAAGCGGAAAGAGCACGTTTGTGCAGCACCTCAACGGACTTCTGCGTCTGCCCTCATCCCTCAAACGGAGGAAGAAGAAAGACGGCGTCGTGCTTACCGTGGGGGAATTTGACCTCACGAGCAAAAAGACGGATTTCCGTGCGCTGCGCCGCCATGTCGGCATGGTGTTTCAATATCCCGAAAACCAGCTCTTTGCCGAGACGGTGTTTGAGGACGTCGCCTTCGGCTACAAAAATTTTGCGGACAAAAAACCCGAACGCGACGAAGTGGAGCGCGCCGTGCGCGAAGCGATCACGGCCGTCGGGCTCGATTACGGGGCGGTAAAGGACATGTCTCCCTTTGACCTCTCTGGCGGACAGAAGCGGCGGGTCGCCATTGCGGGCGTCATTGTCACAAGCCCGGAAATTTTGGTGCTCGACGAGCCCGCTGCGGGCCTCGACCCCTTGGGCAAGCGGGAAGTGATGGCGCTCCTTCATAAGCTCAAAGAAAGCAAGTGCAAAACGGTGATCGTTGTCTCGCACGATATGGACGAAATCGCCGAAAATTGCACCAATGTTGCGGTATTCTCCGATGGGAAGGTGAAAGATGTCCTTCCGCCCGCCGAGCTTTTCAAACGCACCGAGGAACTGTTCTCTCTCGGTCTCGATGTCCCGCTGACGGCAAAGCTCACGCTTGCACTCAAACAGCGGGGGGTTGAGATCGACTGCGACTATACCATGGAGGACTTTGTCGCAAAAGTCCTTGCCAAGAGGGGGAACGTATGCTGAAAGACGTCTCCTTCGGGCAGTACTATCCCGTAAAATCGTTTGTGCACAACCTTGACCCGCGTCTCAAAATTCTGTTTCTGATCGGGTATATCGTTGCGATCTTTCTCGCAAAAGAATTTTTGGCGCTCGGAGCATGTGCGCTCGTGCTCGTCTTTGCCGTTTTTATTGCACGGATCCCGTTCGGAAAGGTCATGCGGGCGGTCAAAGGCATTTTGTTCCTTGTGCTGTTTACGGCGGTCATCAACGTCTTTTTCCACGGCGGCAGCGCGGTGTATTGGGACGGGCCTGCCGTTCTTTGGGAGTGGAAAATTTTCCGCGTCACGCAGGCGGGCATCATGTTTTCGGCGTTCCTTGTTTTGCGGCTCTTTCTGCTCGTGATCTGTTCGTCGCTGCTCACTTATACAACGACTCCCGTCTCATTGACGGACGGCATCGAGAGCTTGCTCACCCCCCTGAAATGGGTGCGCTTTCCCGTGCATGAACTTGCGCTCATCATGAGCATTGCGTTGCGTTTTATTCCCATTCTCATGGATGAGACGGAGAGGATCATGAATGCGCAGAAGGCGAGAGGGGCCATGCTCGATTCCGGAGGCCCCGCAAAACGGGTGAAGGCCATCGTTCCCGTGCTCATTCCGCTGCTCCTGTCCGCTTTCCACCGTGCCGATGAACTTGGCGACGCGATGGATGCGCGTTGTTATTCGGGTGGAAAAAACCGCACCAAATATAAGAAACTCCGTTTTTCATGGCGCGATCTTCTTGCGGCCGTCTTACTTGCGGCGCTGATCGCCGGGGTCGTCGTCATGCGCTATTTCCCCGTGTTTCCGCTATGAGATATCTTCTTTTGACAAGCTATGACGGAACAGAGTTTTCCGGTTGGCAAAAACAGCCCGGCAAACGCACTGTGCAGGCCGAAATGGAGCGGGCGGCGGGTGAACTTTTCGGTGTTCCCACGGCAGTCACGGCGAGCGGCAGAACGGACGCAGGCGTACACGCCCTCGGACAGGTCGTGATGCTTGACGGCGAGAGCGCGATCCCTCCCGAACGGCTTGCGGCATGCTTCAACGGGTCTCTTTCCCGTGATGTGAGGGTGCTCAGAAGCGCCTCTGCGCCCAAGGATTTCGACGTTACCCGTGCGGCCAAACGCAAAACTTATCGCTATTCGGCCTATTATGCGCCGACGGAGCTGCCGCTTTTTTCCCGCTATTGCGCCCGCCTCTGCCAAAAACCGGACATCCGAAAAATGCGGGCGGCGGCGGAACTGCTTGTCGGCAAACATGACTTCGCGGCGTTTCGCTCGGCGGGATTTACGTCCAAAACGAGCGAACGGGAACTTTACGAAGTCACGGTATCCGAAAAAAAGGAGCGCTTCGGTGTCTTTTATGAAATCACAGTGACGGGCAACGGGTTTTTATACAATATGGTGCGCATTTTGAGCGGCGAACTGTTTGCCGTAGGCGCAGGGAAGGAAGAGGGGATCACCCGTGCCTTCCAAACGGGAGAGCGCAAATGTCTCGCAAAGACAATGCCGGCGCAAGGGCTTACCCTTCTCAATGTAGATTATGGCGTGCCGCTGTTCGGCACGGAGGAGTTATATGGAATTTTTTGATTGGATCAATCTTCCGCAAATTTTTATGGAATACTTTCTGCAAGCAAATTCCGCGGAAGAATTTATTCAGATGCAGCGGCTGGGACTTTTGATCAGCATTGCCGTAGGAGCCGGGCTCTATCTCATCGGGCACATTTTCGGCGCGATCGGTCTGTACACCATTGCCAAGCGGGAGGGGATCAAACATCCGTGGCTTGGATTTCTGCCCTTTTTCAACACATGGTATACGGGCAAGATCGCGGGCGAGGCAAGTTTCTTCGGGCAGAAGATGAAACGCTCCGGGCTTTACGCCATGCTCGCCGAGATCCTCTATGTCGCTCTCGAATCTTTTATCGTGGTCATCTCTTTCCTGCTTCTGCGTCCCGAATTTTACCAGGTGACGGTGAACGAGGCTTCGGGATATGCCACGGTACAGTTCATGCCCGCCTACCTGCCCAATAGCCTTCGCTGGGCGGCGGATGCTTCCCTGTATTGTGAGATCTTCGGTTATCTGCTTTGGTTTGTCGTCCTCGTGTTTTTCTGCGTCATGTTTACGGCATTTTATCGGAAATACTATGCGCGCTCGCCTTTCCTTATGGTCTTTCTGAGCGTCGTGCTTCCCGCCCGTGGATTCACGATCTTCGCGGTGCGCCACAATCATGCCGTGGATTATAACGAATACATGCGCAGACGCATGGAGGAATACGCCCGCAGGAGCAATCCCTATGGCGGGCCGTATAACAACGGACCGTATAACAACGGACCGTATAATAACGGACCCTATAACGGACCGTACAACGGGCCTTACAACAACGGGCAAAACGGCGGCGGAGGCGGCTCTCCGGACGAACCGTTTTCCGACTTCGGCGGCACGGGCGGTCCATCGGGCGGAAGCGCGCCCGATGGCAAGCAGGACGACGATCCCTTTTCCGATTTTTAGCATAAAAGACGCATTTTTGCGTCTTTTTTTCGAATCAGGCAAAAACGTTTTACAAAAACGAACTTTTTATGTTATAATCGGTTTGAAAATTTCCGAAGCAGGGAGGACAAAATGGACGATACGATCTCCGCGATATCAACCGCGCAGGGAAGAGGAGGAGTCGCCATTGTCCGCGTGAGCGGGGAGAAAGCGCTTGCGATCGCCCGCGCCATGTTTTCCCGAAAAGGGGAATATCTCCCCAATGTGATGTATGCCGGCGTCATCAATTGCGGCGCCTTTCGCGATTACGGCATGTGCGTCTATTTCCGTGCACCGCACTCTTTTACGGGAGAGGACACGGTGGAATTTCATTGTCATGGCGGGACTCAGATCGCGCGCGGCGTGTTGCAGCGCACTCTTGCTCTCGGCGCACGTCTCGCACGCGCGGGCGAGTTTACCAAACGGGCCTTTTTGAACGGAAAGCTCTCACTTTCCGCCGTTGAGGGAATGGGGGAGATGATCGCGGCGCAGTCCGAGGCGCAGGTTCGTGCGGGATTCCAGCTCTATGGGGAGAAACTCTCCAAGGAGGCTGGGGCGCTTCAAGATACGCTCAAAGAGTGCCTCGCGGGGATCGATGCCGAAGTGGATTATCCCGAAGAGGAGCTTTCGGAGGACCTCTGCAAGAGCGTGACCGAAAAATTGCCGCAGGTCGTTTCCGCGCTGGAAGCGCTCAAAGCGCAGTACCGCTCCGGGAAAAAAATCAAGGAAGGAGTGAACGTTGCTCTTTGCGGTGCTCCAAACGCGGGCAAGAGCTCTCTCTTGAATGCTCTGCTCGGCTATGACCGCGCCATAGTGTCCTCACAGGCGGGTACCACGCGGGATATTGTGGACGGCACGCTTGAAATCAACGGGATTTTGTTTCATATCACGGACACGGCAGGTCTGCGCGAAAGCGCGGACGAGGTGGAAATGGAAGGGATCCGCCGTGCGGAGAATGCGATCAAAGGGGCGGATGTGATCGTATGGCTCCGCAGTGAGGAAGGCGAGCAGCCTCCGGAATTTCCCCAAGTCCCTGTCCTTACGGTCGGCGCGAAATGCGACTTAAAACGCCAAAACGGCTGCGATCTCGCTCTTTCTTCGCTCACCGGCGAGGGGATCGGGGAACTTAAAAAATTTCTTTATGAAAACGGTTTCGGCGGGGATGAAGGCGCGTACTTGCTCGAAGAGCGGCACTACGAGGCTGTTTCGTCCGCTCTCGAAAGCGTTAAAACCGCTCTTACGGGTGCAGAAAACAAAGTTCCCGCGGAGCTGTATGCGGAGGACATCAAACGGGCATATACCTATCTCGGTGAGATCAGCGGCGAAACGGCGACGGAGAATATCATTGAAGAAATATTCTCCAAGTTTTGCGTCGGGAAATAAAAAACCTGAAAGGAGGGCAGCGAAATGGTCAATTTAGAGCTTTACAAAGTGTTTTACACAGTGGCGAAGTGCGGAAGCCTCACCAAAGCTGCGGAGGAGCTGTATATCTCCCAGCCTGCGGTTTCGCAGGCGATCAAGCAGCTCGAACAGCAGCTCGGCACAACGCTGTTTAACCGTATGCACAAGGGGATGGAGCTTTCTGCGCAGGGGGGCGAACTTGTCTATCCCGATGTAGAGCGGGCGCTTCAACTGCTGAGCGGCGTTGAAGAACGGCTCTCCGAGCTGAGGAATCGCGCAACGGGCACTCTTCGCGTGGGCGCTTCGGAGACCATTTTCCAATACTGTCTCGCGGAAAAGCTCGTGGAATATCATACGCTCTATCCGCAGGTGAAATTGGAGCTCATCACAGATACATCGCCAAAGACGATCGAACACTTGAAAAGCGACCGCTGCGACATCGGGTTTTTGAATCTGCCCATCGACGAGGACGATAGCATCAATCTCACCGATAGCGTAATGATGCTCACCGATATTTTTATTGCGGGCGAGGCCTTTTCCGACCTCAAAGGCAGAAAGCTCGAAATGCGCGAGTTGCAGCAATATCCTCTGCTCTTGATGGAGCCGCACATGATCTCGCGGGAATCGTTCGACCGTTTCTGCCGCCAGCTCGGCATTAAACTCTTGCCCACGATCGAAGTGGACAGCTGGGGATTCATGAAGAGGTTGGTAGCGGACGGCATGGGCATCGGCTGCATTCCCCGGGAGTACGCCATGAACAAGCTGCGCGACGGGGTATTTTTCGAGTTGGATGTGGAACCTGCGCTTCCCTTGCGCTCGGTCGGCATGGCGCTTCCGAAAAATTCCAATCCCTCGTTTGCGCTCAAATCCTTTATCGAAATTTTACGCAAGAAATAAAACTTAAAAATATCAAAGCTCGCGGGACGATCCCGCGAGCTTTTCTCATAGCAGGCATGCAGTTGATGGGGCGCGTCAGTCGGAGATCGTATAGCGTCCGCTGATGTAGTCGATCAATTCTCCGTCGCTTCCCTGCTGTTCATGAAGGGTGACGACATCTGCAAACATCCGCCGTTCCTCATTGTGATACCACAAAAAGAGAACGCACATGTTGTGTTCGGGGTCATATTCCCAAAAGACGTTTTGCAGGGCCACAGTCCCCTCATAGTAGAGTTTTCCCGTCGTTTCGAGCATGGCGGAAAGATCGGACTTTACGACGATGTACTCATTTTGGTTGATTTTTCGCATGATAACAAATCGCTCATAGCCGGCAAGACGCAAAAGGAGATATTTGCGGTCGTTGGAAACGGAGATGATCTTGCCGAGCGGACGGGTGCCGCGTTCGGAGTCGTGGTAGAGCACCGTATCTCCGCGCGAAATTTCATTCTCCCAAACGGAAAATTCGCCGGAAATATCATGTGTATTGAACATTACGGTGTTGCCGTATTCGAAAAATGTGATCGTCATGACATCCTCCTTACGGGGAAGTATACGACAAACAGAGCGGCTTGTCAAGATTCCTTTGAAAAATTTTTGATAAAATTATCGGTTTCCAACGAAAAAGAAAATGCGCCGCCCGCCGTTTCGCGAAACGGCGGGCGGCGCAAACAGGACAAAGCGGCCTTATTCTTTCGCCTCGGAAACAAATTCTATGCGCTGGTTCAAACTTTGATCGTTGTTTTGGCTCTCTCTGCGAAGGTGTGGGCGTTCGAGCAAAAAGGCGTCCGCGGCCTCCCAAAGAGAGAAGGAGCCGACGATCGAGAGGATCTCAGTCATCAGGGCGTTTTGCGAGGTGAGCGCGAGATACAGATAGACCGCCAAGACCGCTGCCCCGAAGAGGGCGAGGAGCAGCATTTTGCGGAAATTCGCCATGAGATCCCACGAGATGTCAAAGGACTTCATAACGTAGTGCCGATGCATCATCTGTTTGATCTCTTCCTGCTCTGTTTCTTCGAAATCGCCGTGAAAGCGGATGCGGAGGGGAACGCTTGCGGGGATCACATTCGTCTGTGCTTCGATGTAATCATAAATTTCGCCGCCGAGGTCCTTTTGTCCCTTTACGCTGAGCGGGTCGTACATTGTCTCCCGTTCGAGGGCGACATCCACCACGGCGTAACCTTCGCTGTCGCGAATGGTCTCGATGTATTTGAGGAGTTCTTCTTTTCTCTGTTTACGGTTCATGATAACCTCCGGTTTCCGCCTATTATAGCACAGAGTTTCGAAAAAAGCAACGGGGGAGAGATTTTCTCCGCCGTTCGATTATGAGCCCATAATGTATTCCAGCATTCCAAGTTCTCGCTGAACTTGCCTGTAATATTCGCTTTGCAGGTACTGCGGTGCGAATTTTTCTCTCTTGCAGATCATTTCGCCCGTCGTCTTTGGTACGGGAAGCGGTTGCAGATCGGCAAACCCGTTCAGGGAAATGAGAACAGAATATGTATCTTCGGTCAGGTAGTTTTGTGCAATCTGCCGAAACTTCAAAAAGTCACACGGCTGCGACGGCTTCATGTAGAAATAATAATGTACCGCCTCATCGACATACCAGCACAGGTCATGGAGAATACGGAGTTCTTGTTTCAGCTCGGCTTTGGGCTTCTCTTTCAACCCCGACGCAATTTTTTGCATTTGACGAAAGAGCGGCATCTTCTGTATGGTATCGTTTACGGCAGATAAGACCGCGTCTTTGAGGCTGTCGTCCACTTCTGCCATATGATACAGCGAAAAGACCTCGTGCGAGACGCAGGAGAACAGGCATTTTTCGCCTTGAAACAGAGCCAAGTTTTCGAGCAAAGGCGGTTCGCCCCCGAACATGCAGGTAAGGCTCTCGTCGAGAATGTGTCTTTTGAGCGGCTCGGTCAGCTGAAAGCGGAACAGCGTTCCCCGCATACCGTTGTCATTTTCTTCTTGACGGCAATACAGAAGGGCGGGAATGATATCTTCATATTGTGTGCCGTATAAATCGTAAATATCTTTCAGCCCGTAAATATCGCTCCCCAAAAATTCGGCGGTATCGCAGACGGACAGCACCGTTTTCGTTACGGTTTGTTCTACTTCCTCAAACAGCGTGTAACAGGGGATCTCCTCAAAGTACATGGTTGCTCCTGAATTTGTGTTTATCGCGATGATTATACCATAAATCAGTACGAAAATCAAGTGAG
>CANRPN010000032.1 GCA_947632505.1 uncultured Clostridia bacterium
CCGCCGACCGTGATCGTAACAGTGAGCGTGACAACGGTGTCCGCTGCGGGAAGTTTGAGAACAACGAGCTTTCCGCCGTCGATCTTCACGAGATCGCTCGTGCCGGAAATCGACCACGTAAGCGTAGCTTCGCCCTGCGTTGCGGGAAGTTCCACTTCTTCGCCGACGGTAAGAAGTTCCGTCTTGGAAAGTTTGAGCGTAGCCTTCACATCCGCAACCTTCTCCGCGTCTGTCTTAGGAGTGGTCGTGCCGCCCTTGCCATAGGTGCCAAGGACCGCCTTCCAGCCGTCACTATCATTCACATGTTGCGCGTAATCTTCGCCGCCAACCGTTACAAAGATACCATAGGTGCCAAGGAAGTATTTCCCTCCGTCAATCTCCATCGTAAAGATGTTGTATTGGGAATCCCACTTCCAAACTCTGCCGGCGGTCTGAGAAGTCTTATAGACCGCATTGAAGTGTCCGTTGCTGATCTCGATTTCGATGTACTTGCCGTCTAACACCAACGTCCAACCGGCGGTATCGCTGCCCGCAAGGGTAACTTTCTTTGCCTGTGCGATGTCGGTAGTGGTTGCCATGTAGTAGCCGTCCATCGTGCCGGTGAGATAGTGATATTGTCCGTCTTGCGTCTTCATGCCCATGTAGTAGTCGCTACCCGCCACAGGTGCGGTGATGGGGTTGAAGCCTTCTTCGGGTTCATCGCCGCCGCCTACATCGGTCTTCGCTGTGCTGCGGAACTCGATCTCGTTGACGGACACGTATTTGTTACTTGTTGTATCGTTTGTAACGTTGAAAACGATCTGATAGAAGCAGTCGGTCCAACCCGCGTCGGGAGCGTCTATCGTAACGGTGCCGCCTGCCGTGTGCGCAACAGGTGTGGTAAAGGTCGCCACAGCGCCCGCCACGGTGGGATCGGTCTTAAATACGTTGAAAGTGATCGAATTCACCGTAATAGTCGCGGGACCAAAGGTGATGATGACCTGTTTTACGGTGCCTTTGATCGCGGTTTTGCTCGAAAGTTTGCGATCCGTCGCGGTAATGCTCTTGCCACCGAAACGCCAAGGATTCATCTGGGTATTGCCCTCTGCGTTCCAGGTAATGCCGTCTACATCAACGTCGCAATTATTTGCATAGCTGTTGTTCGAGCCCTGCTCCGTCATCGTGGAGAAGGTGTAGAGAACTCCTTCCTCTGCGGGCGGGGGTTCGATAGACCCTGTGTAGGTACCGATTTTACCAATATATTCGTTATCGTTCTCAATATAGGTGATATTGGCAGAGTTGAAAGTGTTAAACGTGCCATAGGTGCCCAAGAAGTAGGTCGCGCCGCCCTCTTCCATGGTGAACACAGCATATTGGGCGTTCCACATCCAAACTTTGCCGGTTGTCTGCGCGTCTTTGAGCATGATGTTGACATAGGTCTTTCCCTCAGCGTTAGGCTCCGAGGTTTCAAGCTCAATATATTTGCCGTTGGTGACGAGCGTCCAACCGCTTCCGGAGGCTGCAACCGTCACTTTGGCTGCCTTGGAAATGTCCGTAGTTGTTCCGAGGTAGTTGCCGCTCTTCGCACCCGTGGAATAATACCACGTGCCGTTGATGTCCATGGCGAGGTAGTAATCGCTACCTGCCGCGGGCGCGGTGATGGGAGTGAAGCCCTCGACCTCTGCGCCTTCCGCCTTAATGGTGATGGTGACGGTTTTCGTGTTGTTCGTCACGGTCTCGGTGCCGCAAGTGGCGGTGACAGTGGCGGTAACGGTGGCGTCTGCCGCGGGAAGCGCGGTAACATTGATCTTGTTATTCGCGATCGTGTAGGTTTGATCGGTGGTCGCCCAAGTAAAGGTGACATCGTTCTCGGTGGAAGCGGGAAGTTCGGTTTCGCCCGCCTTGGTGACGGTGAAGGTATCTGCGAGCGCTTTAAGCGCGGCATCGACCTTCTGCTGAGCCGTTCTTTCATCGCTGAATTCTACGACGGAGCCGCCCTGCGTAAATTCCTTCGTGCCGTTGTAGTCGAGGAGTTCGCCGTTGACGGTAGCGTACCCGCCCTCTCTCACATCGGCATAATGAGAGCCCTTTGCACGGAATACCGTGACAGTCTGCCCCTCGACCGTCATATCGAACGTGACGTTTTTGTAATTCGACGTATCAAGTTCGGTGACTTTGGTGACAAGGCCCGTGAGACTGTAAGTGCCGGGGAGAGATTTGCCCGTTTCAAGCGCAAAGAGCGCATCCACGATCTCTTTTGCCGTGTAAGTATATCCGCACTCGCAGACGTTGAGCTTGGGCGTGCAGGCTTCCGTCTTGGTCTTTACGTCGCAGCCCTCTGCCGTGCAGGTAGCCGTGTGCGTCCACGTATTTGCAACGTGCTCATACGTCCACTTATGAACATGCTCGTTGGGATCGCGCTCGATCGCTTCCACGTCGATGGAAGTCAAACGGCACTGACCCGCCGTCGTCTTGAATGTGACGACTTCCTGCGGCGTCTCGAAATCTACGCCGAACGTAAGGCCGTCTTCCGAAACAGTGACCTCGCCCTTGATGGGAAGATCGGAATTTTCGAGGCTCGTTTTAAGATATTCGGGATAAGGGCTGTCGTCAAAGCCCTGTGCGCTGTGGAAGTCGATATGGATGATCTTGGCGTTCTCCATTTCGATGCTGACCGTCGTATTCTTGTAGAGACGGATGGGCACATAATCCGCAACGTTTCCGCTATTGGTGAGCGTAACACCGTTCTGCTTCCAAACCTGCTCGTTGTTGTCCAAGTCAAGCGAAGTGCGGTTGTCCCTCGCCGTGAGGTCAAGCGAAGCGGTGACAGCATCTTCCGAAGATTTCTTCGGGATCGAATGCTTGAACTCCGTGGTCTTTGTAACGCTGCCGACCGTGATCGAAGCCTTTAACGTGTACTCCACATCCACCGTGGTACGCGTAATGTCGATGGTGACCATCTTAGTGGTTTCGTCCATTGCGCCGACTTTCGCATATTCCTTTGCGGAATCGGGGCTGACGGACCAATCGATGGGATACAATTTGTCGTCAACTCTTGCTTGTCCGATCACCGTGTAGTCGTCGGGCGTGGAAGCTGCACTGTCAACATACAAGACGTTCACGGTGTCGATCGCTTTTGTGGCGACCTCTTCATCGCTCGGGCCGCTGCTGCATGCTGTGAGACCAAGCGCAACGGATACACTCATGACGAGTGCAAGAACCGAAATGAGTAGCTTTTTCATCTTTTTCTCCTTGTGGTTTTTTATGTTTTAATTTTAATAAAACCGAAATGATAGCCGTTTATCAGGCAAAGGTAAAGCAATCCCAGTTCCAGATCGAAATCTGGTAGGTGCCGTTGCCGTTGTAATAGTCCACAATGCCCTTTGCGGCGGCGAGGTTTTTCCCCTGCAAGTCAGACTCGGCATAGAGCGAGATGCCGTCCGGCTTATACAGCGGCTCGGTGCGAAGTACCAACGAACTGCCGCCTTCCATCGGCGAGCAGGTGACGGATATCTGACCCGTCGGAACTCTGTTTCCGCTGCTGTCCTCTTTCTTGGTGCTGTACAAGTCTGTGATCTTTAAGTTTTTGAGCGTGACGAACGTGTCCATGATCGCTGCACCGTAGTCAAGTGTGAGTTTTTCGATCGTCTCCTCGCCGTCCTCGTTCACTTTGGAGAACTCGGCTTCGACTTTCCGTGTAGAATCCGTTGCAAGGTCCTCCACCGACACCTCGGTAGGCGTTACCGTTTGATTCTCTTTCACGAGCTGGGTATTCGTGGAAAGATTGGGACGCGCCTCGTTGTAGTCGACATCCGAGATCTGATAGGTGCCGTTGAACTCTCCGACCGTGCCAATGACGTCGACATAGTTGCCCGTTTTGAGAATGTCGAGGAGCGCGCCCGTTTTGTAGCCGTAATAAACGGCGATGCCGAAGGAAATGCCCGTCTCTTCGTCATACTCTTCGATGTACACGCTGTTGGCGTATCTCGCCGTCACAAGCCCTTGCACGCGCACGGGATGCTGAACGTATTCCTGCACATGGAAGCGGAGATATTTGAGCGTGAGCTGTTCAGCCGCGCCGCCGAAGTAATTGGGGTCCACTTTGTTGCCGAAAACGTTGAGCTTTAACTGTTGCGCCTGGAAAAGAGCCGCCGACGCTGTTTCGCCGTAGCGGTTGTCGCCCGTCTTGGAGGAGCGGCCGTAACCCTCCTGCAAGAGTTCGACGTTGAGATTGCGGTATTCGGTGCCGCCGTCGGGGATATACCAGATCCAAAGGAGATAGCGCTCGCCCGTGGAGTCTACGTTCCACTTGTCGTCGTCGCTCTCCACGATGATCTTTTCGGCGCTATCCAATTTATCATGCGTGAAGTTAGAGGCGGTTTTCCCCCACTTCTCCACCACGCCCGTGGATTCCGGTGTGTTGACTGCAAGATAGCGCGCCTTGATGTACCCGTCGATGAAGTCACCCGTGTTGCTCGTGGGATTGAAATGCGTCGTGTCGCCGTCGATAAAGAATTTGACGGTGACTTCCTGCTTCTTGGTCTCGGAGTTCATATCAAGTTTGAGCTCGCTCGCATAGTCCACCTTTTCCGTGGGCGGAGGCGTCTGTTCGGACGGTTCTTCCTGTTCGCCGCAAGCCGAAAGCACGGGCAAAACAAGCATCATCGCGCAAAGCAACGCAAAAAACTTTTTCAAAATTCCTTTCATATCTTATTTCCCGTATTTTTTGAGATTGTTGATCGCGTCCGTGAACGCTTGGTCGACGCTCTTGGTGCCGAGAAGCGCCGATTGCATCAAAAGCCCGACTTCCGTGCGCGCATCCGAAGAACCGTAGAACGCGGGAGACACAAAGTAGTCTTTTTCATGTTCCATGCCGACCTTGACCGCCTGCGCGGTGAGATAGTTGCTGCCGTTGGCGCTTGCGACCCACTTGGTATAAACGTCGATCTTGCTCATGACTTCCTGCGTGAGAACGGGCATGTAGCCGTTGTTCATGGCGACCTCTGTTTGATAGAGCGGGTTGGTCGTAAAGAATTTGACGAACAGCCAGCTTGCAAGCACTTTTTGGGGATCGGAATCCTTAAAGATGCAGACGGAAGGCCCCTGCGAGATGAGCTTGGTGTGTGCTGCGTCTACCTGCGGAACGGGCGCAATGCCGACTTCGAACGGAACCGATTCGGAACTCGTGTCGGTGTTATACGTCGCGCCGCCCGTAGAGCCGATGCTCATGTAGATGTTCTTTTGAGTGAACAGATCGGACGTGTAGTTTACGCCGGAGAGCGCAGAGGTGGTGCAATAGCCCTTTCCGTTCGGATTCTTTTCGGTCGCGACCGCCCAGCTCTTGAATTTTTCGACGAACGCTTTATTGGTAGCGTTATCGAAGCGGAACTTGGGGCTTTGGGAAGAGGTATACTCGGAACCGCTCTGTTCGCACATGGAGATGAACCAGTTCTCTTCGGAGTCATAGCCGAAAGGAACGCATTTGGGATCGATTTCGAGGATCCTTTGGCAGAGCGTCTCCATTTCGTCCCATGTCTTGGGAGGAGTGAGGCCGTTCGCGTCGAAGAAGGTCTTGTTGTAGAAAAGCATCTCGGTGGACTTTACCCACGGCAGCGTGTACATCGCTTCTTCATTCTCAAAGGAGTAGCCCTCGTTGAAGTAGATGGGGTTGTACATGGCTTGCTCTTCCTCTGTAAGCGTGAGCGGGAGGTCGGCGAGAACGGGTTCCGCGCCGTCCACAACGGCGTTGCCCTCTTCGTCGATGATGACGTTCCCGTCTTTGTCGAGGTAAGCGCCGTACTCATCCACAAGATAGGTGGGAACGGTGAGGTCTTTCAAAGAGCCGTCCGCAAGGAAGCTGTTGAGAGGCTGTACCGCATTTGCCACATTGTACTGCGCGACATGGTCAGCATAGCAGTAGGCGATGTTGGGATGATTGCCGCCTTGAAGCTCTGTGACAATGGTGGTTTTCACGCCGTCCCAGTCGCCCTGCGGAGTGTGTTCTACGTGGATGTTGGGATACATCTTTTGGAATATCGCAATGTAATCATTCAAGATATTCTGCAAGGGACCGCCCATCTGATGGTAGAACGTGATCGTGACGTCTTTCGAAGTGTCGAAGCCCCCTTCGGGCATCTGGAAATCTTCGACATGACTGCCGCCGCACCCTGCGAGTTCCACCGCCATGAAGCAGGACAACACGCCTGCAAGCAAAATTGCGCCGAGTTTCTTCATTGTATTCTCCTTATTATTTTTTTTCGTTTTGTGGGAGAGGGAATCAACCCTTGATGCCGCTGCGCGAAACGCCGCGCATGATGTATTTACGGAAGAACAGGAACACGAGCAGAAGCGGAATGGTGACGAGCACGACCGCCGCCATCTGCGCGGGAATATCCGTGAGGCCGTTCGCCCCCTGGAACGCGCCGCTGCGCAGCCCCACCGTGACCAGTCTGTGCGCCAGGTCGTTTGCAACGAGCTTGGGCCAAATATAGGAGTTCCACGCACCCATCATCTTCAAAATGGTGATGGAGATGAGCGTAGGTGCGGAGAGCGGGATCATCACTTTCCAAAGATATTTGATGTCGCTCGTTCCGTCCACTTTGGCGGCAAGATAGAGTTCGTTGGGGATCTGCATGAAATTCTGCCGCAAGAGATAAATATAGAACACGCTGACGAGGAACGGCACGATAAGCGCCGCAAAGGTATTACGCCAATCCAGCCAGTTGACGACGGTGATGTAGTTCGTAACGGTGAACAGTTCGCCGGGGATCATCATGGTTGCAAGGAGCGCCGCAAAGAGCACGTTTTTGCCTCTGAATTCCAACCTTGCGAACGCGTAGGCGGAAAGCACCGTAACGACCAAAGAAAGCAACGTGGAAACGACGCCCACGATCACCGTGTTCAAAAAGAGCTGCCCCAAATGCAGATCGCCCGTGAACGCCGCCGCATAGGTGGACCAGCGAAACTCACGCGGCCAAAGCGTGGGGACCATCTCGTTGTATTCCGCCGTCGTCTTGACCGACGAAATGAGCATGAAGTAGAACGGGAATAAGATCAGGAGCGCGATCACCGTGAGGAAAGCATAGATCCCGATCTGCACGAAAATCTTTCCTGCCGTCTGCCGTTTGGAGATCGCTTTGATGTCCTTTGCCTTCATTCCTTTTTTGTCCTCGGCCTGCCCCTGGGTCTCTTCCCCGGGAACGGCGTTGATATGGTTCCGATCTTCTGTCATAATGTACCTCTCAATAGTGGACTTTCTTCTTGCTCACATACAGGTTGATCATGGTGACCGCGAAGATGATCGCAAAAAGAATGAGCGCCGCCGCAGCCGCGTAGCCTTGGAACCCGTCGTTAAGGCTATCGTATATGCAGCCCGCCATCGTGTTCAGCTGTCTGTCGCCTCCCGCGGGCCCCATCGTTTCACCGAGGATACCCACGACGCTGTTGTATTCTTTGAACCCGCCGATAAAGCCCGTGATCACGACGTACGCGATCATCGGGGAGAGCATGGGAACGGTGATCCGCCAGAAGATGCGGAAGCGGGATGCGCCGTCTACCTTTGCTGCATCGTAATACTGTTTGTTGACGCTTTGAAGCCCGCCGAGAAGGACTAAGATCTTAAACGGCAAAGCATTCCAAATAATGTAAATACAGACCACCGCCATATTGTGGCCCCAACTCGACCCGGCGTCGATCCAGTTGACCGGCTTGCCGCCGAATGCCTGTATGATACTGTTGATGATACCGGTCGAAAGTGTTTGGCTGCCGAGCGTTACCGTATGGAACATCGCAAAGAATACCATGCCGATCGCAATGGCATTGGTAACGTAGGGCAGGAAGAAGATGGTTTGAAAAATCTTTCTGAAAGGTTTGATGGAATTGAGTGCGACCGCAATGAGAAGCGCCAGCATTGTGGAGACCGGCACCGTGATCACGGTAATGAGGAGCGTGTTGCCGAGGCTCCGCGAAAAGCCGGAAATACTGACAACATATTCGAAATTGTAGAAGCCGAACTCAAACGTCGCGCCGCCACGCTCCGCAAGCCCGTTATAACTGTTCAAAAACGCGATACGTACCGTATTGATGATGGGCCATACCGTGAATACAAGCAGAATAATGAGCGCGGGCGCAAGATACAGCCATGCGCGCCAGTTATTCTTGGGCTTTTCTTTTGTCTTGCTCATTCCTTCGCCTCACTTTCCGCCTTATCGGCAGTTTCTTCGGGTGCGCTCTGCGCTTCCTCCTCCGCGGTGCCTTTCTTCTTGGTGAACACACCTTTGACCCGTGCGAACGCGCCTTTCACTTTGCCCGAAAATCCTTGCTGCTGCTCGGCGGGCCGGTTATCCTGCACCTTGTCGTCCGCTTCCCGGGGGAGCGGACCGTTGTGGGGCGTAACGTTTTGCCCCTCGGCTTTCATCTGCGCCACCATTTCTTCGTGTGCGGCGACCTGTTTGCCGAAGTAAACGCGCTCCTCCGTCTCTTTATTGAAAACAAATACCTTGTGCTCTTTTAAGTTGAACTTGACCTCCCCCGCGACGTTCCCCATCTCGTCCGCGGCAATGATTGAGCGGACGACAGGATTCAGCGAAGCGGCGTTGGTGGAAACGACGGAGATGTCTCTGCCCATTACGTCGATGCCCGAAACGGAGCAGGTGAGCTTGCCGTTTGCATTGAGAAGGAACCCTTCGGGACGTACGCCGATGTACACCTCCTGGTCCTCTACGCCCTTTACGTCGAGAACGGCTTCGTCGCCGATATACAGTTTTTCGTTTTCCACCTTTCCCGTAAAGACGTTGATGGGAGGCGTGCCGAGGAATTTTGCGACGAACAGGTTCGCGGGGTCGTCATACACCCACTGCGGCTTGCCTGTCTGCATGATGACGCCGAGCTTCATCACGACGATATAGTCGGAGATAGACATCGCCTCCTCCTGGTCGTGCGTAACGAAGATGGTGGTGATCTGCGTGTCTCTTTGGATGCGTCTGATCTCCTCGCGCGTCTGCAATCTGAGGCGTGCGTCAAGATTAGAAAGAGGCTCGTCCAAAAGAAGAACGCGCGGCATTTTGACAAGTGCGCGGGCTATGGCGACGCGCTGTTGCTGTCCGCCGGAAAGTTCCGACGGTTTGCGGTTCATGAACTTATCGATCTGGACAAGTTTTGCGACCTCGTTTGCGCGTGTCAACATTTCCTCTTTGGAGAGCCTGTTTTCACCTTTTAAGTTTTGCAATGGAAATAAAATATTTTGTTGGACCGTCATGTGCGGGTAGAGCGCGTAATTCTGGAATACCAGACCGATGCCCCGATTCTCCGGCGCGAGGGTCGTCACTTCGTCCTCGCCGAAAAAGATCTTACCGCTCGTCGGCGCCTGCAAGCCGCTGATCATAAACAGCGTCGTGCTTTTGCCGCAACCCGACGGTCCCAACAGACCGATGAGCTTGCCGTCGGGGATTTCGAGATTGAAATCGTTTACGGCAACGACTTCGGCGCTTTTGTCTTTGTCGCGGCTTGGAAAGATTTTTGTGAGATGTTCCAGAACAACCTTCATAATTTTTCCTTTTTTCTGTTGTATTTTCGGATACGTTGAGCCTTTTCGGGCCACGATCTTACAGAACATTTTTCATGTTCCGCGCGCGAAAGAGCGCCATTTTGCCGCAAAAGATCCCCCCCGGCTTACTGCTCTTCCGGCCGTTCGGCGTTCTCTTTTTGTATGAGCGCCATCTGTTCGTTACGTTCTTCGACCGATCCGTAGATCATCTGCAACTTAATATCCACCGCCACCGTGCTCACGAGAATATCATGAATGGGCGTTCTGTTTTTCGTTGCAAAAAACAGAATGAGATCCAAAAGCAGAAGTGCGGCGATCAAAACGATCGCCAAAATCCCCAGCCCGCCGAACAAGTACATGAACACGAGCAATACGGGGAACATCGTCTCGATCGCGTATTTTCCGATCAGCGTTCTCGCAAACAAAGCGGTCGCGGAGATCTTTACGCAGTCGGGACGGACAAGACAGACGCCGAACACTTTTTTCCCGATCGTCTGTCCGTTTTTCAGGAAGAGCGGGACCGTAAATTCCAACACCATGTAGGCGATCAACAGACCCAATGAGACCATCATGAAGAGCAGATTGCTCACGAGCCGATACTGGGTGCCGAACTCCTCTATGGGCAGCGCGGTGTAGGCGTCATATGCCTCCTTTACCGCTTCGTCATCCCCTTTCGAAGAGACAAGTTCGCGCAGCACATCCTCAAACGCAACGGCTTGTCCGCCTTTGGAGATGTGCAAGGTCCCGTCCGCATCCACCGCATAGGTAAAGCCGTAATGCTCCGCCACGCGCTTTCCGTAGGTACTTTGAAACGTGTTCAGCTCCTCGTTGTACTGCGTAAGGACTGCGCTCTGCTGCTCGTAACGGCAGATGAGCGAAATGATCCACATAAAGCCCGTTGTAAGAACCGCAAGCAGGATCGCGTCCAAAAGCCACGCCGAGGCTCTCTTTACGATTCCGATTTTTTTCAGTTCAAACATTCCGAATGCTCCGAAAGGGTCTGTCCCAAAGAAGTCCCTCTTATCCTATTTTGATTATAACACAGTTTGCCCGCGAAAGCAAATATTTTCAAGCAAAAAGTCTGCCGCGGAAGCGCATATTTTTTCATGCCAAAGCGTCCTCGGAACGTCTCCGTTCCGCCCCACATACCCCTTGCCGTCAAATTATAAAAGTATATTTAATCTTTATAGTACTGCCTTGTTCGGAGCGATAGGTTACGGTAAGTTCCGAGAGTTTATCGGGGAAAATCGCAGTCACTTTCATTTCGGTACAATTCAGCGCTCTGCCCCAAAACCCGCCGACATCTTTCACGTCCGCTTTCAGATACATGCTTCCAAGCTCGGCATTCTCAAAATATTCGCGCTTGAAAAAGAGGCTTCCGCCGAGGTCCGCGGCGTTCAGGCCCGCGTCGTCCCCTTCGACGAGTGCGATCTTGCCGTTCTCGATCTTCGCCTCGCCCATAAGGACCGTCTTTGCTGCGGAGAGAACTTCGTCGATGGAGCCGATCTCCGTCAACCGCTCCACGCGGTAACGCACGGAGACGGTTTCACCGAAGAGCAATGTATATTCACTCTGCAATACGGTATCGGCATCGATCTCCTCCTCGACGGAAAGGTCGATGCGGGAATATTCCGCGTTCAGTATTTCGTTGAGCTTCTCATAGCCGTCGGGCACGGCATCTTTTTCGCAGGCGGAAAAACAAAACAGCATGGCAAACGCCGCGGCGAGCGCAAAAAGTTTTCTCATGATCTGCCCCCTCCCGCGACGGCGCCGAGCGCGCCTCCTTCCGCCGCGACCGCTTCCGCATTCTGCGCTCTCACGGTTTCGTTATAGGCGGAGATCGCCGCCTGTAATTTTGCAACATCCTCCGCCGCGGCATCCCGCCCTTGTTCGGTGAGCGCTTGATAGGCGCGGATCGCCTCGTTGATCGCCGCAAGTTGCTCTTTGAGCGTTCCGCTCTCTCTTAGTTCCGAAACGGCGCGGTGGAACCTTGAAGTATCCTCTCCGCCGCCGATCTCCGCGTTGCCCCAGATCATCTCCGCATATTCGGGATGGTCGATAAAGGGATTGCGATTGCCCTGGATTTCATAGGCGGCCTCGTTGCGCGTTCTTTCGATTTCATCCACGGGGTCGAGTTTGTTCCACGCGAGAAGAAGTTCGACGGCCGCCTCCTCGGAACTTGCCGACATTATATTTGTAAAATGCAGGGTGCCGAAACAGGAAGAAGTTCCGTTCCCGTCGGTGGAACCGTTTACGTTGGCATAGGTATTATAATGGGTATAGACGTACAGGACGATGCGCGCCGCGTCCCCTTTCACGTTGTCGAGCGGCTCAAAAACACCGCCTGCATGATACCCGCCGAGTTGGGAATTTTTGCCGTCCGTCGTCTTGGAATACACTTCCCCGCCGCCGTTCACTTCACCGAACTTGTCATTGCCGCGCTGGCTGTTCATTTTGACTTCGGAAGGACGGATATGGTGAAGGTCGGCTCCTGCGCCATCCGTTCCCCAAAGCCCGCCCGAAAGGCTCTTGGGCCAAACGTGCTCGCGGTTCCAGGTGCCTTGTCCGCCCGAAGTGGAAAGGTCGTTGATGTAATATAGGATCGTCTCGTGTGTGTAAAATTCAATGACGCTCTTTTCGGCGCCCGCCGCAAAATCGGTGGTGTGCGCATAGTCCCTGCATTCGCTGTAACTGCTGTAATGAGTATGCGTAGTCGTGATGAGGTCGTGTAGCTGGCCAAGGAGCGCAGAGCCCTCCGCGGCGGTGATGGGCGCGTAATAGTCCGCTTCGGCCGACGTGTTTTCCGAATAAGGAAAGGCGCCCACCGAGACGGCGCTTACGCCGATCAACAGCGCTGCCGAAAGCGATAAAATGTTTTTCGCGATCTTTTGCATCGGGTCACTCCTTGTTCCTTATTCCTTTGATTGGGCTGCGATCCGTTGCAACCAGCATTTTCTGCACATGGCGAGGTATCGGTTATTTCCGCCCAAAAGTACCCGGTTGCCTTCTGTCAAGACCCTCCCATTGTCATCGAGGCGCGCATTTACCGTCGCCTTTGCGCCGCAGGTACAAACCGACTTGATTTCACTGATCGACTCGGCGATCTCGAACAGCCGTTTGCTGCCCGGGAAGAGGTGCGTGGTGAAGTCGGTGGAGAGCCCGAAGCACAAAACGGGAATATCCCGGCGAATGACGATGTCCGCAAGCTGATCGACCTGCTCCGGCGTGAGGAATTGGCATTCATCCACGATCACGACATCACGGTCCGAATATTTTTCGAAATAGAGCTTGCAAAGATCCTCGTGCTCCCCTATCGCAAGCGCTTCCTGCTGCAATCCGATTCTGGATTTGACGATATACGCTCCGTCGCGGTTGTCAACAGCGGGTTTGAGAAGCAGCACTTTCATGTTGCGCTCCTCATAGTTAAATTTGGTGATGAGCGCCTGCGCCGTCTTGGAGCAGCCCATCGCCCCGAACTTGAAGTATAATTTTGCCATATGTTTTTATTCTATAATGTCGTATACAAGAGGCTCATCTAAGGGCCTTTCATCGGTAATTTCCGTTGCCGAAAGCAGAATCTGTTCGGCGGGAGCGAACGCGGCTCTGTTGCCGGTAAACAGTGTGGCGAGTTCTTCCCCCGCACGGACGTGATCGCCCGTCTTTTTTGTTAAGAGGATGCCGGCGCTGAAATCGATGCGATCTTCCGCCGTGTTTCTTCCCGCGCCGAGCGTAAGGCTCGCAAGGCCGTAGGCCTCGGTATCCACATGCGCGATAAAGCCGCTCTTTTCGCTCTTGACGACATGGGAATACTTCGCCGCAGGAAACTTTTCGGGATGTTCGATGAGGCTCGGGTCGCCTCCCTGTGCCTTGACTGTTTCGACAAGTTTTTGAAGCGCGCTCCCATCTGCAACGGCGGCGACCGCCATTTGTTTGCCTTCTTCCGGAGTTCCCTTCCCCGCAAGAGAGAGCATGTGGCCCGCCAAAGTCATGCACATTTCCGTAAAGTCCTCGGGGCCCTTGCCGTTGAGCGTTTGGACGGCTTCTATGACTTCGAGAGAATTGCCGATGGCGTAGCCCAGGGGCCGATCCATATTCGTGATGAGCGCGACCATCTTTTTGCCGGCATTTTTCCCGATGTCCACCATGAGACGGGCGAGCTCTCTGCTCGCTTCGACCGTTTTCATAAAGGAGCCGCTGCCCGTTTTCACGTCGAGCACGATGCAATGATCGTCCGCTGCAAGTTTTTTCCCCATGATGCTCGCAGCGATGAGCGGCATGCTGTCTACCGTCGCCGTGACGTCGCGAAGCGCATAGAGCTTTTTATCGGCCGGTGCAAATTGACGGGATTGGCCGACAATGGCCATTCCGATCTCGTTCACCTGCCTGATAAATTCTTCCTCTGAAAGAGTGGTGCGGAAGCCGTCGATCGCCTCCAATTTATCGACGGTGCCGCCCGTATGCCCGAGCCCTCTCCCGCTCATTTTGGCGACTTTTACGCCGAAGGAAGCGACAATGGGAGCGACAACGAGGCTCGTTTTGTCTCCGACGCCGCCCGTGGAATGTTTGTCCACGCGGATCCCGTCGATCGCGGAAAAGTCCAATTTTTCGCCCGAATCGCGCACGGCAAAGGTGAGATCGCAGGTCTCCCGCACCGACATGCCGCGAAAATAGATCGCCATGAGCAGTGCGGTGATCTGATAATCGGGAATGCTTCCGTCGGTGACCCCCTTGATGAAGTAATCGATCTCCTCGGTCGTCAGCTCCCCGCCGTCCCGCTTCTTTTTGATGATATCGTACATTCGCATATGCGTTTTCTCCTATCTGCTCCACTCGCCGCTTCTGATGTAATCCGCAAGCAGGTCGCGGGCGTAGATATTGCCTGCAAGACGCTTAACCTCGGTAACATTGTTCCACCTGTATGTAGAGGTGTAGCTGTCCACGACAATGTAATAATCTTGGCCGTCCTCCACTTCGGAAGAGTCGATCGTCGCATAAATATAATAGGACTCGCTCGATAAAAACCGTTTTTTGAGATCGGACCCCCTGATCTTGCCCAAGACAATGGCATTGTCGAACGGAAGCAGGGAGAAGAGGTCGGCATAGGTGACGTCTCCCGCCGAAAGGCTGTAAGGATTGCGGGTGTTCAGATACCCGCCCGCCAGCACAATATTATATTCCTTTCCCCATGTTTCGACGCCCTTATCGTAATAGAGCCGTGCGACCCGGTTGCAGATAGCGCCCTCATCCCGCTTGCGGATATTTTTTCCGAGCACGGTGGTGTAGGGGTTTTCATCGGGGAAATACTTTTCGAAAACCTCCTCCACAAAGGGGTCATCCTCAATGCTGCTCTTTGCATAAACGCCGTTTGAAATAAGTTTCGGAGATACGGAATAATCTTTTGTGACAGTGTTGAAAGAGACCTCGGCGCAGCTGAGATATTTGTTCTCACCGCCGCCTTGCAAATGATAGACGCCGTACTCATCTTTGAGAATATAGCGCTGATGGGTATGCGCCTCGAACACGAGGTCGACATAGCCGTCCGAGAGGGCGGTATCGTAATAGGGCATATCGGCATTTTTCACGTCGTTGATGCCGGAAGCCGAAAAGCTGTCGCCGCCGTCGTGAATGGAATAGACGATAAAGTCACACCCCTCTTGCTCGCGCAGACGAGTTGCTTCGTTCTTGACAAGCGCGGTGAGCGCGCTGCCCGTTGTGAAGGAGAGCCCCGTTTGAAATTCTCCGGAAATGGAACCGAGACAGTCGCCGATCGCGCCGATGATGCCGATCTTTACCCCCCCTCTCTCTACCGTGACGGAGGCGCGGCAATATTCTGCCGCCTTGCCGTTGTACATTACGTTGATGGCAAGGAAAGGAAATTCCGCAAGCTCGCTGTTTGGCGTGAGTACGTCGGGGCCCCAATCAAATTCGTGATTGCCGAGGGACATAGAGACAAATCCCATCTCGTTCATCCATTCCGTCATGAGCTGCCCTCTGTTGGAGGAGGACTCCACCGTCCCTTGCCACATGTCGCCCGAGGAGAGCAAAATTTCTTCGCGCGCCGTATCTTCATAGAGATCTTTCATATAGGTGGTAAATTCGTCCACACCGGGCTGGGCGTCGGTATCCATGAATTTGCCGTGCAGATCATTGACGGCGTAGAAGGAAAGTTCCGCCGTTACGCTCGTGCCGCAACGGTCGCACAGACCGTCCGCATTGACGTCGGTATGGTCGTGCGGGGCGATCTCTTCTTTGTGATAGGTTTGAGGTTCGCAGAAGTCGCTGTCTGCAAACCCTTCCATGCCGCTGACCGCTTTCACTTTGAGGGACTGCCCGTCCGTAAGTTGCACGCGACATTCGGTCGTCGGGCTCTCCGCTCCGCCGTCGATCACGCAGAGATAGTAGAGCGCGCCGTCTATTTGGTTCCATACGGCAACGCCGTCATACCCGATCGCCACCTCCGGCGTGGGGAGATGTTTGACTTCGCCACAGCCGAAAAGCCCCGTACAGAAAACAAGTACGGCTACCAAAACAGAAAGAATTTTCGGAAATCTATTTTTCATAAGCATTTATGTCATCAAAGATCTTTTTCGGTAAAGGAAAGAGGAAGCAGCGCATCCAAAGTGAAAGCCTTAAATTTTTCGGGGGTCCCGAGCAGAATTTTGAAATCGCGCGGACAAAATTCGGCAATGACCTGCCGGCACACCCCGCAGGGAGTGCAGAAATCGGCGGTTTCCCCCTCTTTCCCCCCAACGATCGCAAGGGCCTCGAAGTCGCGCTCCCCCTCACTCACGGCTTTGAAGATTGCCGTTCGCTCGGCGCAGACCGTTGCGGAGAACGCCGCGTTTTCGATGTTGCAGCCGGTATAGACTTTCCCGCTCTTTGTAAGGAGCGCCGCGCCAACGCGGAAATGGGAATAGGGAGAATACGATTTTTCGCGCGCCTTTTGCGCCTGTTCCATGAGGGTTTTATCGTTCATCTTTGCACCGCCTTCAAAAAGCTCTCGCCGCTCGTATTTTCCTGCGGCACGCCGAAAAAGTCAAGTACCGTCGCACCGATGTCGGCGAAAGTTTTGCGGATGCCGAGGTTTACACCGCCCCGGATGCCCTGTCCGTAAATGAGCATTGGAGTGTATTCGCGGGAATGGTCGGTGGAGGGTGTCGCAGGATCGCATCCGTGATCGGCGGTGATGAGGAGAACGTCGTCCTTCCGCATATCCCTTATAAAAGAGGTAAGGAACTCATCGAACTCGGTCGCCGCGGCGGCATAACCCGCAATATCGTTTCTGTGTCCGTACTTCATGTCGAAATCGACGAGGTTGACAAAACACAGCCCGTTGAAGTCGCGTGCCTGCATCTCCTTAGTCACCTGCATACCGTGGGTGTTGGAGGTCGTACGGTTGCTCTCCGTAAGGCCGCTTCCTGCAAAAATATCGTATATTTTTCCGACGGAAATGGTTTCATAGCCCGCTTTTTGCAAAAGATCCAGTATGGTATCGGCGGGCGGGACGAGAGAAAAATCGTGACGGTTCGCCGTGCGAGTATAGGGATATTCTCCATTGAAAGGACGGGCGATCACCCTCCCCACGTTGTGCGGCGGCACGAGCATTTCCCGCGCGATTTCGCAATATCTGTAAAGCTCCTTTACGGGAACGATGTCCTCATGTGCGGCAACTTGAAATACGCTGTCCGCCGAAGTATAGACAATGAGCGCACCCGTCTCAACATGCTCTTTCCCGTAATCCTTGATGACTTCCGTACCGGAGTAAGGTTTGTTGCAGATCACCTTTCTGCCCGTCTTTTGTTCAAACTCCCGAATGAGTTCTTCCGGAAAGCCGTGCGGATAAGTGGGCAGCGGCTCGGGGGAAATCAGTCCCGCGATCTCCCAATGTCCGATGGTGGTGTCCTTCCCCATCGATTTTTCCGCCATCTTTGCGTAGCTTGCCTTGGGAGACGGAACTCCCCCGCCCACGCCGTCGATATTGAAAAGTCCGAGTTCCTTCAAATTCGGACACAGAAAATTGGGGTGATTCCGGATGGCGCCCAAGGTATCACTGCCCTCGTCGTGCCACAAATATGCGTCGGGAAGCTCCCCTACGCCAAAGCTGTCGAGCACGATCAGAAAAAATCTTTTTGCCATGCTGCTGCCTCCCCCGTCAAGCAAGTTCCAGCGCGATCTTCATCATTGCCGTAAACGACGTCTGCCGTTCCTCGGCGGTGGTATTCTCCTCTGGATGGAGGAAGCTGTCGCTTACGGTGCAGATACAGAGCGCCTTTTTGCCCGCACGCGCCGCATTACAGTAGAGAGCTGCGCTCTCCATTTCCACGCCGAGAACACCCATCTTAGCCCACTGCATGCCACTGTTTGCATCGTCGTAGAACATGTCGGAAGAGAAGATGTTCCCCACCTTAAAGCGGAGACCGGCCTCTTCGCAGAGATCTGCGGCGCGGCGGAGAAGCCCGAAATCGGCGATCGGGCAGAAGGTGCCGGGCAGGTTATACTGCTTCGCATAGTTTCCGTTGGTGCAGGCGCCCTGCGCAAGGATGATATCCCGCACATGCAGGTCCTTGTCGAAGGAACCGCACGATCCCACCCGGATGATGTTTTCCACATCATAAAAATGATAGAGCTCATAGGAATAGATCCCGATCGAAGGCTGTCCCATGCCGGAGGCCATGACGGAGACGCGTTTTCCCTTGTAATTCCCTGTGTAACCGTTGACCCCGCGCACATTATTCACGAGAACGGGATTTTCGAGAAAATTTTCCGCGATAAATTTGGCGCGCAGCGGATCGCCCGGCATCAAAACGGTCTTTGCAAAGTCGCCGTACTTCGCCGCGATGTGCGGCGTGGGAATGTTGGGATGTTCGTTCATACTAAATGCTCCTCCTTAACGATCTTGACGATGCGGGAAGTGCCAAGCCGCTCGGCGCCGAGCGCAACAAAGTCCTCCGCATCTTTAATGGAAGAAATGCCCCCCGCCGCTTTGATCCTGACCCCTTTTCCGACGTGCTGTTTGAAGAGAGCCACATCCTCACGGGTCGCGCCGGCTTTGGAAAAGCCTGTGGACGTCTTAATGAAATCGGCGCCCGCCGCGGTGACAATCTCGCACATTCTGATTTTTTCTTCTTCGGTTAGGAGGCAAGTTTCGATGATGACTTTGAGGAGCTTTCCGTTACAGGCAGCTTTGATGGCCTTGATCTCGTCCAAAATCTTTTCGCAACGCCCCGCTTTGAGATCTCCGATGTTGATGACCATATCGATCTCATCCGCGCCCTTCGAGACTGCATCGGCCGTTTCAAAGACTTTGACTTCCTTTGAGTTATAGCCGTTGGGGAAGCCGATGACGGTACAGATCGCAATTCTGCCTTCTGCATATTTGGCCGCATCGGCGACGTAGCAAGGCGGAATACACACCGAAGCGGTATGATATTTGATGCCGTCGTCGATGAGTGTGCGGATGTCCTCCCACGTTGCCGTGACCGAGAGCTGGGTATGATCGCATTTGCCTAAAATTTCTCGAATATCCATGAATTTCCTCTTGAATTGAAAATACATTTTCATTATAGCCGAAAAAGGCGCCTTTGTCAATGGAAATCTTAAAATTGAAAGAAAAAATGCTCAAATAATGAAAGTTATTTTCATTTTATGACAAAAGAAAGGCT
>CANRPN010000033.1 GCA_947632505.1 uncultured Clostridia bacterium
GGGAAGCAATGGACAAGTCGGCAGAATGGATCTTACAGTATCTCATCGAACTTTTGGAGTACTATCTCGAAGAATTGAACGGGATGAACAAAGACGGCTTTTTTCTCGGGGAAAAATATGCCTATGTAGAATGTCTTGAAATCATTCGGGAATGGGAACACGCAAAAAGATTGGGACTTGATTACGACATCGAAAAGCGGTTCCCGCTGTGATTCATCCATAGAAAGATAAGAACGCCCGTCCGAGGCCCGATTCGGGCCCTGGACGGGCGTTTTCGTATCCCGCCGGTTATCTCAAATAACTGCCCCGTGCGGAGGACTGCACGCGATACACTTGCAATTCTTCGCCCGTTTCCGCATCGAGATAGATGACATATTCCTCCTCGCCGTAAGTGCAGGCGAACTCGTGCGCGAGCACCTCCTCCCCGTTCAAAGGAATGACGGCAAGGTGAGCGCTGTACGGCGTGAGCCCCGCAGAAAGTTTTTCCTGCGCCGCCTCGCGGGACATCGACGTGCCGATGGTCCGTTCGGGATCATGGTTGAGAAGATATTCCATTGCATCCATGCCGACGACCCGTCCCTTGCTCTCGCATACCCGCACGCGGATGAGCTCGGGATAGACGCGCACGCCGTCCTTGACCGTGACGTACGTGAGATCGGCCACCATGCCGCCGTCCGACATCCAGACCGCCGCAACATTTTCGATCCCCAGCCCGTTCAAAAATTCACGCGCCAGCCCGTCGCAGGTGTCGAGGTCGAAGTTTTTCTCTGTGCACTCTTCATAGGTGTCGAAGAAAGCCAGCTTACCGCCGTTTTCGGTAATTTGGGCAAAGATTTCGTTGCCGCTCTCATCCGTCAGCGTAAAGTTGTAACAGGTCGTCTCATGCGCGAGGGTCTCCCCCGTGTACTGCGTCTGGGAAATGTGATAGTTCCGGAAATATTCCTTGGCGAGCTCCTCGGCGCGGCTTTCGGAAATTTTTTCTTCCCCTTCGAGCCGGTTTTGGCCGACGTTCCCCTCTCCCGTAAAGGGCGCGTCGATCGTATCCTCGGGTTCCTGCAAGGTGGACTGCCCCATTTCGCCGAATTTCTGCGAGACGGCGCCCTCATTTCCGCCGATGAACGCCATGAAGTCCTTTTCCGTCATATGGGTCGTCATTTCGTTGAGCTCGTTATACAGGCCCGCGTTGATGTTGTAGAGATATTCCACCGTGTTTCTCTCCGTCTCGGTGAGCTGCTGGCCGCGGTCGAGCTTCGCAAGCAACGTGCGGCAATAGCTGCCCGTCTTATTGACGAAGGAGGAGATGTCCGTGCTCGTCACGTTGTCAATGGGCATGCGTTCGAGCGCGCTCTCCATGAGCTCGGAATCCACTAAAATATCGGTGAGGAGCGTTCTCTGCTCGCTCCCGCCCGAGGAGACGCGGAGCTTGGAAAGATTGCTGTCCATGTCCTCGGAGGCCTCGGTGAGTTCATAGAGTACGGAACGGTACCCGTTTGCCGTTTCGAGCGTCATGTCGTTCATTCGGAAGGAGCCCGCAGTGACGACGGTTGCCAAAGCAAGGCAGGCTACGCCGAGGGAGATGACGGCCGCCAGCCACCCGCCGAACCCGGGGGCATGCTTCTTTCTCTCCGTCTTCTGTTCCCGCTTGTGCCGTCTTTCCTGCGATCTTCTCTCATGTGCCGCTTCGCGCGCCTTCATGCGCTGTTCGTGCGCCTTTTCGCGGGCGAGCGCTTTCTGGCGCTTTAAGGCGATCCGTTCCTTCTTTTCCCGTGCGATGCGGGCGCGGCGGTCGGCCTTGCTCTCGTTTTTGAGCATTTCGCGGCGGGCGATGCGCTCCGCGCGCTTTTCCACCTTTCTCTCCTTGACGGCGGCAATGCGGTCGAGCTTGGCCTGCTTGCGGTCCGCCTTGCGTTTGGCGACTGCCTCCCGCTTTTGGAGCTTCTTCTCTTTGAGCGCCATCTTTTTTTCGAGTTTTTTCTGTTTGAGTTCGGCTTTATGAAGGAGTTTTTGCTCCTTTCTCTCCGCCTTTGCCTTGGCGGCGTCGAGCCGCTTCTCCGCCGCCTTTTCCTCTTTCTTTTCGGCGGGAGATTTGCTCTTTGTGCTCTTGCCCGTGCGGGGCTTTGCCGCAGCGGAATTGGCGGACGGAGCCTTTTTTACCGTCTTGTGCGCCGCTGTCTTTTTGGGTGCGCCGCCGTTTGCCGCCTGCGCCGCGGCCGTGTCCTTTTCGAGACTCTCTACCTTGCTTGCGCCGCTTGATACATTTTTACCCGTTTTATTTTCCATTTCTCCTCCTTAAATAGCAAAGACGTGCTTGCCGATGACCGTCACCGTTTGACGGTTGAAGATCCACGCGCTCGTCGCCACGGCGGGGTTGTAGTAATAGAGACACCCATAGGTGGGATCCCAGCCGTTCATGGCGTCCTTGGCGGCGTTATAGGCGGTTTGGTTGGGCTCCAAATTGATCTGTCCGTCGGCGACCGCCGTAAACGCTCCCTTTTGATAGATGACCCCTGCGATGGTGTTGGGGAAGGACGAGCTCCTCACACGGTTCATGATGACCGCCCCGATGGCGACCTGCCCCGTGTAGCTCTCCCCTCTGCCCTCCGCATAGATGGCCTTGGCCATGAGATAGAGGTCGGACGAGGTGTAGTTCGAACTGCCGTTCGAGCCGGAATTGCCCGCATTCGGGCTCTTGCCGTCGAGCGCGTTGTAGGAATCGTTCATGCCGAGAGCGGCATAAGTGGACTTGCCGACGATGCCGTCTGCGGTAAGTCCGTTCTTTTTTTGGAAGGCGATCACGGCCTTCTTGGTAGCAGCGCCGAACACGCCGTCTACACTGCCTGTGTAATAGCCCCACTGTTTCAATCTGCGCTGGACTTCCTTTACCTCGCCCCCCGTGCTCCCCTGACGGAGAACGGCAGTCTCGATGGCGGCAGTCTGCGCCGTATCGGCTGCGCGATCCGCGCGGGTGACCGCATACGCCGCACTTCCTGCGGCGGTCGCGGCGAGCGCAAGCGTCAACGTGCCGATTGCCAAAATCTTCTTCATAATTTCCTCCTATGCACAACTTGCGCGTTTGCGGAAAATTTATGCGAAGCATACAAAAAAACCTCCCTCCCATACCCGGGAAAGAGGTTTCATCATGCGGCCTATCTGCGCCAAACCGCAAGCTGATATTCGCCTGTAAGGAGGCGGGCCGCGGCGGCAGGGTCCTTCAACCTCGCCTCTGCGATCTCCTCCGTGCCGCCCGACTTCGCGGCCGTCCAGCCTTGGGTCACCGCGAACTCCGCCCGCGCAAGGGCATTGCAGCCATGGAACGCGCGCTCCCCGATCTTCGTCACGTTTGCGGGAACGCGGATGTGCGTGAGCGCCATGCAGTCATAAAAGGCGCGATCACCGATCTCCGTGAGGCTCTCGGGAAGAAGCGCCTCTTTCAGCGAGACGCAGCCGCGGAACGTCTCGATCCCAACGCGCTCCGTTCCGGCGGGCAATGCGATCGCCGTAAGCGCCGTGCAGCCGTAAAAGGCGTGATCGCCGAGCTCCGTGAGCGCATCGCCGAGCGCGGCGGTCTCCAACTTTTCACAGCCATAAAGGGCGGAATTGCCGATTTTCACGGCATGGCGGAGGGCGATTTCCCGCAAATTTTTACAGCCGTAAAAAGCGAAATCCTCCACGCGCACGATTTGAGCGGAAAACTCCACGCGCATGAGCCGTTCGCAGCCCCGGAAGAGCTCTTCGGGCAAAACGGTGATGCCTTCGGGCAAAGAAACCGATTCTAACGCGCTGCCGCGGAACGCACCCTCCATGAGCGTTGTGAGCCCATCGGGCAAAAGAAGTTCGGTGAGCGACGTGCAGCCGTCGAACGCATTTCTGCCCACTTTATACACCCCTGCGGGCAAGACGACCTTTTTCAGCGAGGAACAGCCCGAAAACAGTTCGTCGGGAATGGTTGCCACGCCCGCCGGAATGTTGACCGTTTCCAGAGAAGAGCAGCCCCGAAAGGCGTTGTATCCGATGCTCGTCACCCCGTCGGGCAGATGCACGCGGGTGATCTCGGTGTTGTTTTGGAAAGCGGAATCTTTCAAGCCGACGACGGGCTTCCCCTCATAGGTATCGGGCACGACGATCTCCGTGCTCTCGCAGCTCCCGATCCCCGAGACGACGTATCCCGTGCCGCCGTTCGCCTTTTGAAAGCGCAGACCCTCGTCGGGTTGCAGTTTGAAACAGCGGGTGCAGACCCCGTCCTCAAAGTCGTGGCCGAGGGGTTCAAGCGGCTCGATTTTCGTCTCGTTGCAATCGGGGCAGGAATAAAAGCGCACGCCCGGTTCCTCGCAGCGGGGTTCCACGGTGAAACTTACCTGCCAGCGGTGTTCGCCCGTGTAGGAATCGCCCTTCTCCCCCTTTTCGCCCTTTTCGCCCTGTTCCCCTTTTTCGCCGGGGTCGCCCTTCTCGCCCTGTTCCCCTTTCTCGCCACGTTCTCCCGCTTCGCCCTGCGCCGAAACGCCCGTATCCCGTCCGTCGAGCCACCAATTTCCGTTTTCGCCGATGTACGGCGTGTCGCCCGCCTCGCCCTTTTCACCGCGCGCTCCCCTGCCGAAAACGCCCGCGATCAACAACGCGATGAGAACGATCATCGCGGCTTGCAGAATGGAAAATCCGACGATGAGCGACCACTTTACAGCCTTCTTCATTTGTTTTCCCCTAATGGTTGTTAAATATAATATAGCACAAAGCGCTTGCCTTTGCAAGGCGGCGCCGCAAGTTTTTGGGCTCTTTTGGAAAAACGCCCCGCCCGCCGCGGGGAAAACCGCGGCGGGCGGGGCGGGATTCGCCTCGGAAACCCCTCTCAGCCGAGGAGCGCTTCCATTTGCGCCTCCAAAAGTTCATAGGTGACGGAGCCCTGCCGCGTGAACGTGATGACCCCCTCTTTGTCGAGAATGACCGTCATGGGCCACGTCGTTCTGCCGCCGAGCCGCAAGTACATCTTCTGCTCCGTGCTGTCCTGCAAGAAGTGCGAAGTGTAGCCGTCCCAGCCCTTTGAGGTGATGAACGCCTGCACGTCCTCCACGACGTCCGTGCCGTGAATGATCGCCACCGTGACCGAATCCGCATATTCGTTCGCAAGCCGTTCGAAATAGGGGATCTCCTGGATACAGGGCGTGCAGTAAGTCGTCCAGAAGTTAAGCACCACGATCTTCCCGCGCGCCGCATAGACGTTGAACGTCTCGTCAGAGAAATATTCGTCGAGGGTGAAGTCGGGCGCGACCTCCCCCACCTGGTTGCCCACCGTGACGGACGGCTCCTCTTTGTGGATGAAATTATAGTAGACGAGCGCGCCCAAAAGCACGGCGAGCGCCACTCCCCACGCCGCGACTTGCAGCCAAAAGGCGCGGTCGCGCTTTTTCTTGGGCTTGGACGCGGTCGCAGAGATCGCAACCTCGGCGATCTGCGTCTCCGGAACGGTCTGCGGCGCGGTCTGCACGGCTTCGGCCGTACCGCTTGTGAGAACGGCTGCGAGCGGTTTTTCCGCGGGAGCTTCGGCCGCTTCGGCAGCCTCTACCGCGTTTTTATGTAGGAACAGCTTGCTGCCCTTCCACGAAATGGCCTTGGCGGGACAGACGTCCATGCATTCGCCGCAGTTGATACACTCGTGGTCGCCCACTTTTTTCACGTCCATCTTGCAGTGGGAGATGCACAGCCCGCAGTCGGTGCACTTGTTCTTGTCGAGCTTGACGCCGAGGAGGGCGATCTTATTGAAGAAACCGTACAGCGCGCCCAAGGGGCACAGAAAACGGCAGAAGGCGCGGAAGATGAACACGCAGGCAACGCAGATGACGCAGAGTACGCAGAACTTCCACGTGAAGAGCGGCCCGAGCATGTCGTAAAGGCCGGCGTTGTTGGGGTTGATGAGCAGCCCAATCGCCCCTCCGAAGGTGCCTGCGGGGCAGATGTATTTGCAAAAACCGGGCACGGGGCCGCCCACCGTCGGGTCCATGAGACCGTATGTAAGCGGAATGGCGATCGCAAACACCGCCAGCACGACATACTTCAAATAGCTGAGAATGCGCGTATAGCGGCTCTTTTTGAGTTTGGGCGTCTTGATCTTATACAAGAGTTCCTGTCCGAGGCCGATGGGGCAGAGGAATCCGCAGATCGTGCGCCCCAATAATAGTCCGAACAGAATGAGGATGCCGAGCACATACCACGGCGCGGCCGTGCCCGACTGCGCGAGCGCATTTTGCAGCGCGCCCAACGGACAGGCGCCCACCGCGCCGGGGCAGGAATAACAGTTCAGCCCGGGCACGCAGAAATACTTTGTACTTCCCGTGTAGATGTTCCCCGAAAAGAAGCCTTTGATGTTGGCGTTCGTGAGGAGAGCGGCATAGAGCTGGATGAGCCGCCGTTTGGTCGGCTTGTGCCGCTGCCACCAGCTCCCCTGCTTTTCACCCGTCTCTTTTTCCTTTTTGCGCGTCGCCGCGATCTCCCGCACCACGGTGACGATCGCGCCGATGAGAAGCACCCCGAAGAATACGGAGATCGCAATGATGATCGAAAGTCTTGTAGTCATTGCTCCCTCCTTATCCCAGCCCGATGCACTCGGTGCAGATGTTGATCGCCTTGATGAGCACGCTGTGCGCCCCGCCGTTTGCGGGAAGCGCGCCGAGGACGATAAAGACGGCGGCGAGCACAAAGAGCGCGCACCGCACGCCGAGCAAAACGTATTTGTTTTCGACTGCCGCAGACACCTTTTTTGCGCCCGTCTCCCATTTGGAAGGCGCAGGCGCGGCCCCTACGAGCGGTTTTACCTTGGGGAGCATCTTCTTTGCAAAAATGACTTCGAACACCGCCTCCCCGAGGAGCACGGCAAGCGCCGCGCCCACCCACGGCAGGACGTTCGCCACCATGTGCAAAACATCGGAATTGAGTTCGGCAAGCGAGGTAAAGTTTGCGGTATTGGCAAGATAGACGATGCACATGACCGCCGCGAGCAGACAGAATGCCGCCGAAAAAACGCGTACGCCGAGGCGGACCCTCTCCATGCGCTTTACCTTCGCAAACGCCGCGGGGTCTTTCTCCTCTTGGGTGCGGCGGCGCAGACGGGCGTAAATTTTCACGTCGTCGCGGGAGGAATTTCGCTTATCCGCAACGGGAAAAACGGCATATACGGCGACGCCGAGCATGATGGCGACGATCCACAGTGCGATGGGCGCAAGCAGTTCGAGAAGGCGCGCGCCGACGGCCTCACGGGAATACATGCCCTGCGCCGCGCCCAATTCGGCAACGCCCGAATAGTACAGCTCCGCCGCCCCGGCGAGAAACAGAATGCCCACCACAACGGTGAACACGCCGAGAAAGACGGAATATGCAAGTCTGATCTTCGAGTTGCGCTCCATGATGCCGCTCCCAAATGGATCTTTATCAAAAGTATAATAAAAAAGCGGGGGAAAGTCAAGCAAAAGACCCGCTCCCCGCCTTGGAAATTTCTCTCTGCTCATTGACAGAGCAAAAAATCGTCGTTGCTCGAAAATTCAAAGGAGAGCGTCTTTTCCGCGCCGTTCCGTTCGACGGTGAGCCTGACCGTGTCCCCCTTGCGCACCCGGAACAACATGTTCCCGAGCATGTAGGTGCGGGTAAGCTCCTTCTCTTCCCCGTCGCCGATTCTGATCGAACGGAGAATATCGCCCGGCATGATGATTCCGTAAGCAATGCCGCTGCGGACCTCCTGCACGACAAGCGTCTCCGCCACCCGCGCGGCGCCCGTCTCCCCGTCGTATTCGCTGTAACTGTCCGCAACCTTCGTCGTGATGTTGAGCGATGCAAGCATCGCCCCGTGAGAGCGGTCTGCCTTGCTGTTGTCGATGATGTTTTCCGCAATGGCGCAGACGCGGTTTGCGGGGAGGGCGTAGCCGAGATGGTCCACGCCGCTGACCTCGGAACGCGCGTTGACGATGCCGATGAGTTCCCCGTCGGCGTTGAACAGCCCGCCGCCGGAGTTCCCGTGATTGACGGGAGCGTCTGTCCGCATTTCGAGCATGGAGACGCTCGAACGCCCGTCCGCCGTTGTGATGGAAATGTATTCCGCGTCCACGGAGAGAATGCCGCTCACGGCGGAGATCCCCTTGCCGTCCGCATTTCCCACCGCATAGACGCGTTCTCCCACCGTCACCGCATCCGAATCGCCGACCGAAACGGCGCGCGCGTCGCCGGTTTGGAGCACGCGGCTGTTCTCCACTTTCAGAACGGCGACATCGTAATCCATGGCGCCGCCCACAAATTCCGCGGAAATGGCGCGGCTCTCCGTTTTGCTGCCGAACAGGTAGAGCGTGACGCTGTCACTGATGTGCGGCAGCGTTTCCTTGCCCGTGCTGGACGCACTGTAAAGCACATGATAATTGGTGAGGACATAGGCGTCGCCCTCCTCCTTATCGAGGTCGAAAATGACCCCGGAGCCGATGCTGTAATAGCTGGAACTCTCCCCATAGACATACCGCGACCGCTCGAACCCGGCATACACTTCCACCGCCGAGAGCAGCGCGGAATTGACGGCAAGCGTGTCGTCCGCGCAAAAGCCGATCTCGTTGAGAAACTCCACGAAACTCTTGGTATAGCCGTCGGCACGCGCCTCTTCGTACATTTTGCGCGCCTGCGTCTTGGTCTCCCCCTGCGAAAGGGAGCTCACGGTGCTCTCTTCCCGTTTTGCCACCTCATAGGGATTGCCGCCCGAGCAGCCCACGGGCAAAACAAGTACTGCGGCCATCAAAACAAGTGCGGGAAGCAAAAATCGTTTTTTCATACATACTCCTTTCCATACGGAAAATATTATACGCCGAAATCTGTCGAATTGTCAATATTCGTGTGAAATTTGCATGATTTTTCCGCTTTTTGCAATTTTTTCCGCGGCGGGGGCCCTTTGCGCCCTCCCCCGCGCGAGCGCGGGGGAGGGCGCACAAACGGGTGCAAAAAATAAGAAGGACAACCGAAGCCGTCCTTCTGTTTTCGATCGTTACAGATCGTCTGCGTCCTGCGTTGGCATCTCGCATGCATCGCTTACGGTGATGCCCGTATAGCTGCCGAGACTATCCTCCCGCGAACGCATCTTTGCGCCTTTTTCCAGCGCCTTCTTTTCGCCGTTCATCGTTTAGCCGCAGTTCTTCGTGCTCGAACTCTTTTTGCAGCCGCAGCCGCCTTTGTCGGTGGTCTTGTTCTGCGTTTCGGTCTGCTTGTTGCTTGCGCCGCGAGCGTTCCGCGTCGTGTTCGAACTCTCTTGCTTGTTCTTCATAGATTCTCCTTTTTGAAAGGAAGATGAAGTTCCACTTCACCCTGTGACGCGCCGCAAAGAGGGCAGATGTTCCACGCCTCTTTGGAGGTGTGCATATAGCCGCACTCGCCGCAGATCCACAACATCGGCCGTTCCGCCTTGTAGAGGGAGCCGTCCTTGAACGCCTCGTAGAGATATTCGAAGATGATCCGATGATTTTGTTCCACCTTCGCTACCTGTTCGAATTTGAGCGCGATTTGCGCAAACCCCTCTTCCCTCGCAATTTTTGCAAATTCGGGATAGAGCACTTCTGCTTCATCCTGTTCGTCTATCGCCGCAAAGTGTAAGTTTTCTTCGAGCGTTCCCGCATGAAAGGGATAGCTTGCGTCAATATGAATATTGTCCTGGCTGCCCGCATATTGCTGGATCGCCTCAAAGAAAACCTTCGCGTGATTGGTCTCGTTCTTCGCAATCGTGCGAACGGTGTCTGCAAGAACTTCGTATCCTTGCTTCATCGCGGCTTTAACCGTGAGCTGATACCGCATACCCGCCTGACATTCTCCCGCAAAACCTCTTGCTAAGTTGAGAAATGTCCGCGTTTCGGTAAATTCCATGTTTCGTCCTCCCTTCGTCCATTATTGTGGGCAGGAAAGGAAGCGGATATACTTTCGCGCAGGTGGAAATTTTTAGAAACGGCGTATAAAGCCGCCGCTGCCGCCCGCAAGTTTTGCGGGCGGCAGCGGCGCGCTATTTTTCTTGGCGCCCCTTGCAGGTGGAGCAACGCATTCTGCCAACGGTTGACAACCGTTGGCGCGTTGCAACATGAGTGCCCCGCCTTTCAACTGTCTGATTCCTTAGGCGGCACGAGCACGAAGCGCGAAGTAGCGCATTTGTCGCGCGAACGGTGCCCGAACACGGGTCTCTACCCGTGTGAGAAAGCTGTCACGACCGTAGTGAGGGACTGAGAGTGGAGCGTTGACAAACGCGACGGGCCTTTGGCGGTCCCTGTCGCCAAAACTTTCCGAGAACCCTTTCGGCATTCGCTCCGCTCATGCCACTTTCCCTAAAAGGGACAGCAAGGTGAGATTTCTACTTCGCCTAACGGCTCGTGCCGCCCTTTGACAAAATGGAACGTGCAGGCGGGGCGACTTCACTTCGTTCCGCTCGACATGACAATGAGTACAGCAAGAGTAAGCACAACGCCATTCCAAAATTACGTCATTTCTAGGCGCGCCTTTTTACAACTTCACCTTCAAACGCTCCCGCTTGATCGCGCAGACGAGAATACATACCCCCACGCCCGCCGTCATTCCGAAAATAGCAAGCGGCGCGGCAAGAGGAAAATAATCCTCCCGATAGCACTGCGAAAGTTTTGCGCGGGTTTCGTCCGCTTCGAGGCGCAACCACTGATAAACGATGTCTCCCTTCCAATCGACTGCATGGATCGTGCCGTCGTTATAGCCCCCATAGCGCACATTGTAGACGGAAAACTCTCCCCCTTCGGCATGGAGACGGTGGAAAAAGAAGGTGTTTCCAATGCCGTTATAAAAACCGAAATTGAGAACATATCGGCTCTTGATGCAGCAGGTCTCCATATCGTCCTGAAAGGTGCACGTGAACCCGTTCCCGAGATCGTAGCTTTCCCCCTCTACCGCCGTCTTTGAAAGCGCGGTGAGGTCAAAGGTATATTCTACCGACATTGACTCGCCTTCCCGCACCTCGACGAGCGTCTCCATATCGGCGGTAAAATCGTCAAGCGCCGCTTCAAAGACGGGAACGCGCGTTTCGGGATGCCATAGCCCGAATAAAACAAGGACGAACGCGCCCGCAAGCACGGGGATGAGACAAAAGAGCGCACATTTTCGATACCGTTTTGCATTTCGGGCGGCAATTTGCGCACCCTCCTCGCCGCCGAACTGCTTTTCCGCACGGCGAACGAGCAAAACGCCGAACGAAAACTTGCCGACCGCAAAGAGGAAAAATAGGACGGCCGCGACGGCAAAAGCGGTTCCGCGAACCGTCCCCGCGAAGATCGAAAAACCGCAGGCCCCTCCGAACAGGAGGGACATTCCCGCCGAAAGATCGCTCAAAAGGGCGACCCGTCTGCGCAAAAGCAGGCAAAATACGCCGTAGCCCTCGGATTCCTCGTCGGCGGAGTTTTCGGTTCCTCTCCACAACGCGAGAATGCAGACGGCGCAGACGAGGAAAACGACAAGCCCCAAGATGATCAAAAGGAGCCACCACTGCCATCCGACCCAAGTGACGGTGGTAAAATCGACGAACAATCCGATAAAGAAGAGCAAAAGCCCCGTCGCATACACGCCGAAGAGGATGAGCGAGCGCGTGAAAAAGGCGTTCATCTTCTTTTTGAGGAGCTTCCGTTCCGACTTTTCGGAGAGCGCGGGACGGGGAGCGGCCTCCGCATTCCGTTCGCCCGCCAAAATTTCGTCCGCCGTGACGCCGTAGAGTTCCGCGAGAGCAGGAAGCAGCAGAATGTCGGGCAGGACCGTGCCGCGCTCCCACGCCGAAACGGTGCGGTTAGAGACGGAGAGACGGTCCGCGACTTCCTGCTGAGTGTAGCCGTGCGCCTTGCGGAGGGTCGCCAAAAATTCGCCGATGGACTGTTTCATCTTGTCACCTCGCCACCATTCTACTCTTTTGGGAAGAAAAAAACAAGACCGCAGACTTGGAATTTGTCTATGATTTTTGGAATTTCGGAAGAGGCGCCGTTATTTTCGCTTTGTGCGCCGATAGAGCAAAAGCACAAGCCCGCACGCGGCAAAAACGAGCATAAGGGCGGAAAAGGTGCCGAGAAGCGGCACAAAACGCTCTATGGTGAGATCGCGGAGCCAAACGGACAGTTCGCCCGCCGCGCCGCCCGTTTCTTGCCCGTAGGACAGGAGCGCGCGAAGAACGGGAACTGCGGCCGTAACCGCAAAAACAAGGGAAAAACCCGCGGCAAGAAAGGCGTAAAGCGCCATTCTTCTCCGAAGGCGCAAACGGAAACGGCTGCCCGCTTCTTCTTCCGAGCCGTACGAGGCGCTCCTCCAAAGCGTGATGAGACACGCTCCCGAAAGCATAACCATGACCGCTCCCACAACAAGGAACGCAAGCAAAGCGCCGCGCCCCTCTCCGTCGGACCAGAAATGATCGGCATAGAGGTACCAACCGAGAAAGAGAAGCATTAGCCCCGTTGCAAACACTCCGAATAATATGCACGTACACGCGGAAAAACGCGCGAACTTGTTTTTTAACAGCGCTTGCTCCGCCTTTTCGGACAGCTCCCGCGTCTGCGCCTTTTCCGCGCCCTGTTTGCGTTCGCCCGCCAAAATTTCGTCCGCCGTGACCCCGTACAGCTCCGCGAGCGCGGGGAGGAGCAGAATGTCGGGCAGGGCGCTGTCGCATTCCCACGAGGAAACAGTGCGGTTGCTGACGGAGAGTCGGTCCGCGACCTCCTGTTGGGTAAAGCCGTTCGCTTTCCGAAGTGCCGCCAAAAATACTCCGATACTCTTTTTTTCCATGATCCGATCTCCTTTTTTCTTTCATTCTACCCTACGCGGAGCCGAAAATCAAGGAGAAAGGATTGGAATTTCTCCACCGTCGGTGGAGTCGGGCCCCAAAAAGCGCCGCGCCCGCCGAAAGTGTTTCGGCGGGCGCGGCAGCATGATGCATTGAAAAGCAAGTTTGAGATTTCTACTTCGTCGCTGACACGCCTCGTGCCGTCCTTCGACAAGGGCGCGACACCCACCCCTCAATGAGTGGGCAAGGGGGGAGCAAGCAAAGAAATCAACGAATGTTCGCTTCGCGGTGCGAAGTTGCGAGCAAGTGTACTGCTTGGTACATGACCGAGAAAAACGCAGCGCGACAAAGCATGGCGAAGCAAATTCACAGCGCAAACTTTTACTCCGCAAATTGGGCGTTATACAGCTCGTAATAAAACCCGCGGCGGGCGAGAAGTTCTGCATGCGTGCCCTGCTCGACGATATTGCCCGCCTTCATCACCAAAATGAGGTCCGCGTTCTGTATGGTGGAGAGACGGTGCGCCACGATAAAGCATGTCCTCCCCTGCATGAGCTTTTGGAAAGCGTCCTGCACTTTCAGCTCGGTGCGGGTGTCGATATTGCTCGTCGCCTCGTCCAGAATGAGCATGGGCGGACGGCAGAGCATGACGCGGGCGATACACAGCAGCTGTTTCTGCCCCTGCGAGAGGTTCCCCTCGTCGCCGATGACCGTTTGATACCCCTCGGGAAGGCGCATGATGAAATTGTGCGCGTGCGCCGCCTTGGCCGCCTCGATCATCTCCTCCTCCGTCGCCTCGGGGTTGCCCATGCACAGATTTTCGCGCACGGTCGCCTCTTTCAGCCACGTTTCTTGCAACACCATGCCGTAATTTTCCCGCAGCGATCTGCGCGTGAGCGCGCGCACATCCTTGCCGTCTACCGTCACGCTCCCGCCGTTTACGTCATAGAAGCGCATCAAAAGATTGATGAGCGTCGTCTTGCCGCAGCCCGTGGGCCCGACGATCGCCACCCGCTTTCCCGCAGGAGCGCAGACGTTGAGATCTTCGATGAGCTTTTGCTCGGGCGTATAGGAAAACGTGACATTTTCGAGCTTCACTTCCCCCTTCGCCCTGCCCAAGTTTTCGTTGCCCGAATCGGAGACTTCCGGCTCCTCCTCGATGAGCGCAAACAGCCGCGCGGCGCAGGCGACGGCGTTTTGAAATTCGGTGACGACTTCGGAAATTTCGTTGAACGGCTTGGTGTATTGGGTGGAATAATTCAAAACGGAGGTAAGATTTCCGACCGTGAACGCGGCCGCCGTGCCCGCCGTGCCGATGACGAGCAGCGCGCCCACGAGGGCGACGATCGCATACACCACGGCATTGATAAAGCGGGTGGCAGGATTGGTCGTGGAGGAAAAAAATACGGCCTTTAAGCTGCATTTCCGATAACGTTCGTTGATCTCCCCGAAAACTTCCTCGTTTTCGTCCTCGTGACAGAACGCCTTAACGACCTTCAAATTGCCGATCATTTCGTCGATGAATGCCGTCTGCTCGGCGCGCACTTCGCTCTGCCGTTTGAACATGGAATAGGTGCGTGTAGAGATGAATTTCGCGGTCAGAAGGGAGAGCGGGGTGACGAAGAGCACGACGAGGGCGACTTCCCAGCGCATGACAAACAGGATGACGAGCACCCCCAAAATGGTGCCGACGCCCGTGAAGAATTGGTTGAACGCAAGCAGCAGCCCATCCGAAAACTGTTCCGCGTCCGAAATGACGACGCTTGCCGTTTCGCCGTAGGCTTTGCCGTCGAGATATTTGAGCGGCAAGATCTGAATTTTGCGGAACGCGGCCGTGCGGAGATCGGCCAGAACATGGTAGGCGACGCGGTTGCTCAGAACGCTCAGCAGCCACTGCGAAAGGCAGGTGACCGCGATACAGCCGCCGATCGCGAGGAAAAGGCGGTACAGGCGGTCAAAATCGACCTCTCCCGCCCCGAGAATGCAGTCCACGCCGAGGCCCGCAAGGTAGGGCACCGCGAGCGTTGCGGCCACGTTTACGAGGGCGAGAAGGACGGTGAGCGCGAGCAAACCGCCGTACGGTTTGAGCGATCGCAGGATCTTGCGGAAGGTACCCTTTTTCATCTCGCTTCCTCCCTTACCTGCGAACGGTAAATTTCGCGGTACACCTCGCAGCCTTCGAGAAGGCTCTCATGCGTCCCACGACCCACGAGCTTGCCGTCGTCGAGCACGAGAATCTGATCGGCATGCATGAGCGATGTTGCCCGCTGGGAGACGAGAAATACCGTGCAGCCGAGCGTTCTGATTGCATGGCGGAGCGCCTTGTCCGTGGCGTAGTCGAGCGCGGACGAGGAATCGTCCAAAATGAGAATTTCGGGCTCTTTGACAAGGGCGCGCGCGATCGTGAGCCGCTGGCGCTGTCCGCCCGAGAGATTTTTGCCCTCCTGCGCGATCTCGCCGTCCAGCCCGCCCTTCGAGGAGACGACGTCCTCCGCCTGCGCGAGCCGAACCGCGCGGAGCAGCTCCTCCTCGGTGGCGTCCTTGTTCCCCCACAGAAGATTGGAACGGATCGTCCCTTTGAAGAGCACCGCCCGTTGCGGCACCACGCCCACCTTTTCGCGCAGACGCTCCGCGGGGAGAGCGTCCACGTTTTCGCCGCAGACCCGCACCTCTCCCTCCGTACATTCATAGAAGCGGGGAATGAGATTCACAAGGGTACTCTTGCCCGCGCCCGTGCCTCCCAAAATGCCGACCGTTTCCCCTTTTCGGGCGGAAAACGTGATACCGTTCAGCGTTTTGCCGCCGCCCGCATAGGAAAACGAGACGTTTTTGAAGGAGACGGCGCAAATCGCGCTCTCCTCTCCCCCTTCCGCTGCGGCGTGCGTTCCGGAGGAAAGGCTGACGACGGAGGGTTCCCCCTCCATGTCGAGCACGGCGCCGATGCGCCTTTGACAGGAGATCGCCTTGGTGATCGTCACAATGAGGTTTGCGAGCTTGATAAGTTCCACCAAGATCTGCGCGAGATAGCCGTAAAGCGCCACGACGTCGCCCTGTTGGAGCGCGCCGCCGTTGACGCGGAACGCCCCCACGGAAAGGAGCACGATGAGGGCGAGATTGACGAGAGCATAGGTGAGCGGACCCGAAAGCGCGGCGAGCGCACCCGCCCTTTTTTGCGCCTTTTTGAGGGCTTTCTCCCGCGCCTCAAATTCCCGTTTTTCGCTCTCTTCGAGGGAAAACGCGCGGATGACCCGAACGCCCGCCAAAGTTTCGCGGGTGGAAAGGTAGACTTTTTCGAGCCGCTCCTGCACTTTTTTGAAGAGGGGCAGACATACCCCCATGACGGCGTACACGGCGAGCGCGAGCAGGGGCACGAGCCCGACGAACACGAGCCCGGCGCGGCTGTCTACAACAAGGGCCATCGCCATCGCGCCGAATACGATGAACGGGGAACGCAAAAACAGACGGAGCGTCATATTGACCCCCGTCTGCACCTGGTTGACGTCGCTCGTCATGCGCGTGATCATGCGGGCGGCGCCCATTTCGTCGATCTGCGCATAGGAAAAGGATTGCAGTTTTTTGAACAGCCGCAGGCGAAGTTCCGCCGCCGTACCCACCGCCGCCTTGGCGGCAAAATATTGCGCCGTAAGCGCGAACAAAAGCCCGAGCGCGCCGAACGCCACGAGCAGGAGACAGGCATTGATCAGATACCCCCGATCTTCCCCCGCAAGGCCCGTGTTGATGATCGCCGCCACCACGAGCGGAACGGTGAGTTCCATACACGCTTCGAGCAGTTTGAAGAAAGGCGCGAGGATCGCTTCCTTGCGATAGGCTTTCAAACAGGAAAAAAGATGTTTCAAACTTTACCTCAGACGATGAACAGATAGACGTAATAACCGAGAAAACAGGCGAGCAAGACCGCGCCCGCGATCTTGCCGAGTTTGTGTCCTTTCAGCAGAGAGAGCGCATACAGGATTACGGCCGCGCCGAGGGCCACGCAGGCGTCGATGAGGTTGCTCGCCGCACCCGCCGTGGTAAACGACAACGGATAGAAAAGAGAGGACGCGCCCGCCACGAGCAAAATGTTGAAGATGTTGCTCCCGATGACATTTCCGACGGCGATATCCGTCTCCCCCTTGATCGCCGCCACCACCGAGGTGACGAGTTCGGGCAGGGAAGTTCCGATCGCGACCACTGTGAGGCCGATGATGCGCTCCGAAATGCCGAGGCGGCCCGCAATATACTTTGCCGCGTCCACAAGCAGTGTGCCGCCGCCCACCACCATACCCATTCCCACGAGGGCGAGCACGATCAAAAACCACGTCTTTTGCTCCATTCTGTCGAACCAAAGCGCGATCTTTCCCTGCTTTTTCGGGGACGGCTCCTCGGGAAGTTCCCCCTGAGGAACGCTTTTTTCGAGCTCTTTCGCCTTTTTTTGCTCTTTTAAGGCGCCCCGCACGAGAATGACCATATAGACCGAGAAAACGGCGATAAAGATGAGCCCGTCCCACCATTCGAGCGCCTTGCCCCAGATGCCGAGCCCGATGAGGAGCGTGCTCGAAAGAAGCAGCACGGGCAGATCGAGGGTGAGAGATGTTTTTTGTACGGGAAGGGAATGGAAGAGCGCGGCGACCCCTAAAATGAGAAAAATGTTGCAGATATTGCTCCCCACGACATTGCCGATGGAAATATCGGTGGAATGTTGGATGGCCGAGGCGACGGAGACGCACAGCTCGGGCGCGCTTGTGCCGAAAGCGACAACGGTGAGCCCGATGACGAGCGCGGGGATCTTACACTTTGCGGCGATGCCCGCGCTGCCGTCCACAAACCAATCCGCGCCCTTCACGAGGAGGGCAAATCCCAATACCAGCAAAAAAATTTGCAGAGCCAACATACCCCTGTACTCCTTATGTAGAAAATCGGCCGAAGGTCTTGTCATTCTTACGAACCGCCGCGACACGGGAAAATGTTCCCGGGGTATGTTGCCGCGCGCGCGGGGACTACTCCCCTCCGGGCAAACAAAGAGTATCACGCAAAAGAAAAAAAGTCAAGCAAATTTGCTTGATGCTTTTTCGTATCAACGGGTCTTTGTCCTTGCCCACCCATTGAGGCGGAATGCGACACGAGCGAACGCATTTGTAGCGCGAGCGATGACCGAACAGCCGGCGAGCGTAGCGAGACGTTGCTCGGGTACTTTCCCTTTCAGGGACAGCGAGACACCCCCTCAGTCACTTCGTGACAGCTCCCCCTCAATGGGCAGCCAAGAATACTTTCCTCCCTTTCATTGCTCTACATGTCTTTCACTTTTTCTGTTCATCGCCAAAGCCTCTCTTGAACCACGCGACTATCGCGCGGTTTTCTTTTAGACAAAAAAACGCCGGGGATATCCCACCCCGACGAATTTCGTTTATTTGAGTGCGTTAAAGTTATAGTTGCGCTCTATCCTAAGCTCTACATAAATGCCTTCGTTTGATCTGTTCGTAATTTCGAAGCAGGCCTTGCCCTTAGACGGATACAGGGCGACGCTTTCACCGACCTCCAAGCCGAGAGGCGGAGAAT
>CANRPN010000034.1 GCA_947632505.1 uncultured Clostridia bacterium
CAAATGTCATGTCGAGCGTAGCCGAGACATCTCTACCTAATGATAGAAAGGAGGGTCCCCCGAAATTTCGGGGGACCCTCTTTCATGTTTGTTGCATAATGCTTTCGCTTATCCGCCGCCGTTATGCGCCCACGATCACCTTCATCGTGTAGGTGGGATTGCCTGTTGCGGGATTGTTTTCCCCGCGGACAAACTGCATTGTAATGGGAACAGCCGGGCCGCCCATGCAACCACGGAAAGTCCATACGTCGCTCCCCTCTTGATGAGTGAGATCGCTCGTGCCATCTATCCAGGTGAATGCGCCCGAGTAATCGAGATAGGCCACCGAGAGAAGCTCGACGATGTTGCCTTCCTCATCGAGGAACACGTCCGCCATATAGTCGCGGGTGCTCGTGAGCAGCTGCCAGAACTTATAGACGGAAACCTGCACCGCCGTAACAACTCCGTTCGAGAGGGTGAAATCAATATAGTAGCCCGCTCCCGCCGTGTTCTTTTCTCTGTCGTACGCCACCATCCAGACATTCTGCGTGCCCACGGTGATGTTCGTATCATAGGTGACGACCGCCGTTCCGTCCGGCAAAAACAGCGTTGCGCCCAAGGGCTTGCCCTTGTCCTCGGAAAGTCTGCCGTACCCGGGCGTGTTGGCAACGTTGGTATAGAGCAGATATTTCACGCCCACAGAGTAGCCGTCGTTAGCATTGATCTTTTCATAACGGTAGAAGGAATAGAGCGAATAGTAAATATCATATTCAAAGAAGTCGATCGCATAGGTCACGTTCTTAAATTCAAACACGATCTCGCGTTCGTCTTCGAGCTGCGCACGGTAGCCGTTTATGACAATGTCCTCCTCCTTGACGCCTTGGAACGTGATCGGGTCGCGGAATGTTTCGCGGTCATACAGATAATAGAACGCGCCGCTGTACGTTGCCTTTTCAAGCACGACGGGTCCGAAACCGATCCATTCCTTGATGATCTTCCCGCCGCGGTGAGAATCTGCCGTCTCATAGTAATTTGCGTAATAGTCCTGATAGGTCATCGAGGTATAGCCGGCCGAGACGGTAAAGGAGCTCGTTCCCTCGGGATCATAGGAGAAAGAGATCTTATAGTCCACGGACCCATAAGTGACGCGGGGATCGAGAACGCCGTTCGTATAGAAATTGAGCTCAAATCCCTTGTGCTCCGTGCCCTCAATGGTGAAGGAAGCGTCCAGATTGATGTTGGAGCCGAGAACGGGCGTGAACTTGATCTTTGCGGCCATCGGAGCGCGGTCGAGCGCAGTCCCGTCTTTGCCAAGCATGCGGATATAGCCGTCGAGCACGATCGCGCCGCCGTTCCAGCGGTAATAAACGGTGTCTTGATAGGTATATTTGCCCGTTTTCGGAAGAGTGGGCATGCTGACTTTTTTGAAGGCCTCGCTGTTATAGTCGTACAAATACGCCGTGATGCCGCTCTCCTCAATGAGATAGTAGCCGCTCAGCCGTCCCACATTAATGATCCCGTCCGTGCCGAATGAGAGATAGTCCATCTCCTCGGAGAGGTAGACGAGGCCGAACTGCGAATAGTCCTGCAATTTGAAGGTGTTGTTTTTGACATCGAGCACGATATAGGCGTCGCTGCCGTACGTTTCGGAGGAAGTATCGAACGTGAAGTCGATGAAGTTCTTTTCCTCATCAATGACATAGTAATATCCCGAGCCCACCATGCCGCGGTCGGCAGTATAGAGCGTGCCGTTGCCATAGCCGTCGAGGCGGAGGACGTTCCAATCCTCATCGATAAATACGCCGGTCGTATTCTTGTCGTATACAATGCAGGCGTACATGCCCGAATTTGCGAAGTATTGAAGATTGACAAGATACTCGCTCATGCTGTATTTTCCGCCGAGATTGGCCGTTACCTTGCATTCCACAAAATCGCCGTCCGAGATCACGGTGTAAATGCCGTTGTTCTGTCCGCCGCTGCCCGAAGTGATGGTCACCTTGCCCTTTCCGTCGAAGAAGATCGTGGAGTTGTTGATGAGAATATAGCTGCTGTTGACGAGATACCACTCCCCATAGGCGGAATCCAGCGCGACGAAGGAATTTGCTCCCTCAAATTCAAAGAACCGTCCCGTTCCGCCGTCCGGCGTAAAGTATACGGCGGTCCCGTCGTCATTCACGTCGTAAGTGCCCATAACGGTTGTGCCGTTTGCCGAATAGGCGGCAAGATAGAAGCCATCCAGAATCAGAGTGCTTCCGTCGCGCGCGGTATACGTTCCCTCATGCTCCGGCTCATGCAGGAAATAGATCGGCGTCGTGCTGCCGTCGGGATTCAAATAATCATAGAGGATAAACTCGAACTTTTTCACCCCGCCGACCGTAAGGGTGTATATCTCATCGCCGAATACGGTGACGTCCGTTGCTTCGTAAGTCCCCTGCTGCCATGCGCCGTAGCCGTGATCGTCGTTCCAGCTTGCCGCGCCGTTCACGCCGAGCACAAGGTCCACGACATAGCTGCCCTGTTGGGTGTCGGGGTCATAGTAATAGAAATAAACCTCCGTCTCCACTTCCTCGATGACCGTGCCGACCCAGCCGCCGTCGTCCGCCGCAATATTGAAGCGCACGGTATAGGTGGAAAGGCCGTCGCCATAGATGAACGTACCGTATGTCCCGCTGAAATAGCGGTTCTGCGTTTCCGCGAAACTGCCTTCCACCACGGAGCCGTCCCCACGGAACAGAAGAGAGCCGAGCCCCGTAAGCGTCACATAATCGTTCGCCCAAAGCGTACCGACGCCCTCGATCTTGATTTCCCGATAGTAAGGATCGCCATTGTATTCGGTGAGGCAGTAGACCGCCACCTCGTCAAGCGCTTCGGAACTGATGACCTCGGTGGCGTAAAATTCCATGCTGTTCGGAAGTTCCACATCGAGATAGTTGTTGTGGAGGGCTGTGCGCGTGAAGGAATAGAGCGTAAAACCGCCGCCGAGCTGCCTGGACGTGCAATAACCGCTTGCGGCCAGCACGACGGTGCGGCCGTCATTCTCTGTCATGTAGAGCTCTGTTTTCAGACCGCCCGCGACCTGTTCCTCGTAGAGAACGACCAGCGGGAAGTCGAGCATGCTGTTCACAAGACGCAATTCTCTGTACTTCTTCTGTTCCTCGGAGGCGAGTTTTTCAAAGGTGTAGTTTGAATTGTTGAGGCGGAACCGCTCCACTGTGCCGTCCTCGTACTCGACCGTCACCGATCTTCCTGTCATATAATCGCTTTCCACCGTGTAGGAACTTTGACGGCTCTTTCCGCTTGTGTCGGTATAAACGGCGCTGTCGGGGAAGATGCCGAAGCCGTCCAGCAGGAGTGTGGAACCGTCTGCGCCTTTGAATGCGCCGCGGTGCGTCTCCTCGGCAATGACGTACCCGGAATATTCCAGCTCCGTTCCGGCGGCCACCATCTCGCTGAGCGGGAAGGTATAGATGTAGTTGCCGTAAATGCCCTCGCTGTCGCCGAGAATGCCCATGTTGTCATAGACGTCACAGTAGATCTTTTTCATGGAATAGCCGCCGATGGTGTATGTTCCCATGATATAATAGCTGCCCGTAAATTGAAGCGGGAACCCGCTTGCGGAATATTGCAGCACGGCTGTTCCGTAGCCGTCGAGGATGAGGATATCGCCGTTGGAAAACCCGAGGCCGGTGCTGCCGATAAACCACCAATCAAGATAGACATCCGCCTCGTCCCCGCCGACCGAAAATACACGGGGGTGCGCGGAAACATCCGTTTCGCTGAACAGACAGTTGAAGCTCTCGTCCTCACTCGTAAACAGATAGTCTCCGTTCCTTTCGTCGTATTCGACGACGCCTTTGCATACATGATCGCCCTTTCGATAAGTTGCGTTGAGGTATTCGTCGAGGGTGAGCGTAACGGACGTCTTGAAACGGGCTTCATCGAACGTTCCCGTATATTCGGGAGAAGCGTAGCCGTCATAGAGCACATATTCGCCCGCCAGATCCGCCCGCGCATAGGAGAACATGGCCCCGAACACCGTGCCCGTCAGCGTCGCGCCGCCGCCGAGGGTAAAGGTAAACCGATTGCCGTCCCGAACCCCCTCGAACTCACAATCGCCGCGGGAGAGGATCGCCTTCCCGGGCGCTTCCTGCGGGAAAAATATGACGTCGTTGCTGCCAAAGCGATCGAAGAAGCCCCGTTCCCAAACCGCATAGAGTACCACGTTTCCCGTCACCGTGAGCGTATCGCCCGGGCGGAACACGACTTCCGTTCCCGCAGCCGAAGTTCCCCAGCCGAGGAAACGGTAACCCGTCGCGGAAAATGCATTCTCCGCAACGGTCGCCTGCCCTTCATAGAGGGCGGTTTGGGGAGACATCTCGCCTGACGCGGTCCCGTCGGGAAGATCGGACAGATAAATGACGGAATAGTTCATTCTGTCGTAATAGAAGCGAAATACATTCTCTTCGGCGTTCTCCCGCAAGGTAAGAGACGTCACAGGCGTTTCCCCCTCGGGGGTCTCCGTCCCGATAAATCCGTTCACGGCGGGTGCGGACGGAGTCAGCGTTGTTCCGATGTAATCAAGTCCCGTGATGAGATTGCCGCTTCTGATATAACTCGTTCCCGCAAGGTTGCGCAGGTAGACCTCCAAAGAGTATTCCACTTTGTATTTTGCCGTGAGCGTAAGCCCGCCCGCGGGCATCTTAAAGCCTGCCTTGATCTCCGTGTCGCCCGAAAACCATGCGCCAAAGACGAGACCGCTCTTGGTGGGACAAAGTTCTTTCACCGCGCTGTAAACATCCGCCCCTTCGGCGAGCGAAAGCGTGGGCATGCCCTGTGCAAAAACGCCGCCGTCCGTCTCGAACGTGACGGCATAGGCCGTCGCCCACTTGGCGTAATAGGTCGTATCCTCTTCGGGTGCGATCACGGGATCTCCTGCGGCTCCGCCCGAAAAATCGGGGGACAGATACCACCCGTCAAAGACGAAACCGTTCTTCTTGGGTTCGGCAAGTTCCACAGAGGAGCCCGCAGTCACCGTCACGGCCTGCACGGGGGTGCCGCCGTTACTTTCAAAGGAGAGGGTCACCTTTTTTTCGCAGGCAACCGCAAGCGAGCCCAACATAAGAAGAACGCTCGCCACCAACAGTAGGAGAAAAGATTTTTTGAACTTTTTCATAGCAACCTCCTGTAATCAATCCGAAAAGGGACGCTTCTCGGGTAAAATGCATTCTGCCCGTACGGCAGCGGCCGTTTGGGACTTTTTAGCGGGATTTTTCCAATAGCTGTCCGTCAAATAGGGGTGGAGCAGCGAGAGAAACGATTCGGGGGAAAGAATAGCGCCCGTATGGATCTCGCAGACAACGCCCTCGCCGTCGATGACGACGGTCGTGGGAATGCTCGAAGCGCCGAACATGCTTTGCAGGCGGTTTGTGAGATCGAAAGCCAACGGGAAAGTAAGCCCATATGTTACCGCGAACTGCTTGACACTCTGCACATTGTCGGAAGTGCTTTGATCGATGGCAAGGACCTCGATCTCATCCCGAAGTTGGAGATAGGCCTCGTTGATATAGGGAAATTCCTGTTGGCAGGGATTGCACCACGTCGCCCAAAAGTTGAGAACCACCGCCTTTTTGGTTTTCAGAAGATCGGACAATCTGTATTCCTTTCCCGTTGTCGTCATGGACGCGGAAATCACAAAGTCATGCATGACGGAACCGATGGAGTAGCGCGTCGTTCTGTCGGCGGGCGTAGCAATGGGCGCCGCCGTGAGATAGAGATCGCAGTACGGGTTACCTGCCTCCGCGGTTTTCGGTTCGGCGGAATAGCCCTCAGGTAAATTTGTCACCGTCACAGTATATGTTTTCGGGTAGAGATTTGCCGTAAACACGCCGTTGATGAGCGTCGAACGGGTACTCTGCGCCACTTGATCGTCACCATCGAACACGGTGATCACCAGGTTGGAATCGAGAATTTTATCCCCGTTGTTCCTCATCACGCGGAACTCATAGTCAATGGGCGTGTTTGCGTCGAGCTTGGGGATCACGGTTTCGCTGCCGTGTGCGCCGCAACGGGTACAATGATACGATTTGGAGCCCTCCGCCTCAAAGGTGGGCAGCTTATCGACCGTGAACTCACCCTCGAAGTTATGCCCGAGCGCTTTGATCTCCATCTTTTCCGTCGTATGACAGCGGGAACAGGTCCGATCGCGCAAACCCGGCTCGGTGCAGGTCGCCTCGCGGTCGGTCTCACCCGCCACCCAACGGTGCCCGAGTGCAGGCAGCGGCTCGGTAGCGGTATCTCCGCAGACGCTGCATTGTAAATTTTGGAGCCCATCCTCCTCGCAGGTGGCCTCCTTGGTGTTGAGCACGCGATAGCGGTGCGCCTCCTTTTCGAGAACGACCGTCTGTTGCGTTTGGCAAACCACGCAGGTCAGCAGAAGTTCCCCTTCATGCTGGCAAGTGGCGGCGCGTTGCACGGTGCCCGCGTCCCAATTATGTGCCACGGTAGGAATTTCGGAAACCTGCGTCTGTTGGCAGCGCCGGCAAGTTTTGGTGCGTTCTCCCGTCTGCGTACAGGTTGCGGCCTTCGTTTCGGTGCCGCTGTCCCAATCGTGTCCGAGTGCGGGGATCTCCTCTTCTTCCGATCGGCCGCAAACGAGGCAGACGTGGGTGCGCAGACCGTTTTCTTCACATGTTGCCGCAGCATTGAGCGTCCAATCTCCGTAGACGTGTTCGTGCCCGTCCGCCTCCTTGGAATCGCACGCGCCGAGCGCAAGCCCCGAAAAGACGCAGCCGAGCGCCACAGAAGTCAGTAAAATTTTCAAAATTTTTCTGGTCATGATCGCCTCCCTCACTTTTCCGCGGAATATGCAAAACATGCGGAAAAGTGCGCTGAATATTGAATGCCTATCCATAATAATAGTATAAATATAATACTATTATACATTATTTTTGAGCATACGTCAAACGTTTGCAGGCATGAATGCACCCCGTGAGACAAATTCGTTCACGCGCCTTCCGATTTTTTCTTTCCGCACACTCATTTCTCCCACCTCCTTCCCCGGAGAGACAGCTGCATGAGGGGAGACTTTGAAACTCACGCAAATCATGGCGGAACGACTGAAAGAAAAAACAGAGCTGCTCGCGCATGAGCGGCTCTGTTTTTATGCTTCTTTCTTCTTCGGAACGCGGGTTTTGGGCGAGGCAGATTTTTGTGCGACACTTTTTGCGGGTTTTTTGACGCCCATTCCCTTGACGCTCGCTTTGAGCGCCTCCATGAGGTCGACCACCGCGCCCACTTTCTCCTCTTTCGCTTCCACCACGGCCTTGCCCGCGATCTTGTCAGCGATCAACGCCTTTAACTTCTCGCGAAATTCGTCATGATATTTTTCGGGGGCAAACGGCTCCTCCATGCCGTGGATGAGCTGTTCCGCCATGGCAAGTTCCGCCTCTGTCGCCTTGGGACGGTCATAATCGACGGGGATCTCCTTGATCTCATCTTGATAAAGAAGCGTTTGAATAAGCATGCCATCCTCCCGCGGAAGAATGACAAGCAGTTTTTCCGAATTGCCGAGCACCGTCTTGCCGAGCGCGGCCCGCTGCGTATTCAGCATTGCCTGCCGCAGAAGTTCGAGCGCTTTTCCTCCCCCCTTTTGCGGCACAACGTAATAGGATCTGTCGTAATAGATGGGACTGATCTCATCGAGCCCCGTAAAACTTAAAATCGTGATCGTGCGGTCTTTCTGCGTTTTGAGCGCCTCGATCTCCTCATCGGTGACGATCACATATTTGTCCTTGGCGTATTCAAAGCCGCGCACGATGTCCTTTGCCTCCACCTCTTTGCCGCAGTGGCCGCAAACTTTTTTGTAGCGAATGCGCGATTTATCCGCCTTATGCAGCTGGTTGAATCCGATGTCTCCGTCCTGTGTGGCGGAATACAGGCTGACGGGAATATATACGAGCCCGAATGAAATAGCTCCCTTTTGAACGACCGCCATACTTTCTCCTCGTTACGAGTATTTGCTACCTATAAACGCAATATTCTCTCCGCGCCGATAATTTTCGCCCGATTCCGCATACTCAAATTATGACGAAACTCAATGCATATCAAAACAAGCGCGATTTTTCGGTGACGGGCGAACCGATGGGGAGTGTGAAAAAAAGCGGACGGGAGCTGAAATTCTGCGTGCAGCATCACCTTGCCCGCGCCGATCACTATGACCTGCGTCTCGAATGGAAGGGAGTGGCTCTGAGCTGGGCGGTCCCCAAGGGTCCCTCCTATTCCACGGCCGACAAGCGGCTCGCCATGCGGGTGGAGGACCATCCCGTTGACTATATGGATTTCGAAGGGGTCATTCCCAAGGGAGAGTACGGCGGCGGCACAGTGATGCTTTGGGACGAGGGCGTATGGTTCCCCCGCTTTGATTTTGCGAAAGGGCTCAAAGACGGCTCGCTCAAATTTACCCTGTGCGGAGAGCGGTTGAAGGGCAGCTGGGCGCTCGTACGCATGAAAAACGAAGGAAGCGAGAACGGCGAACCGTGGCTGCTCATCAAAGAAAAGGACGGCTATGCGCGCAAGGCGGCGGGGATCTCCCGCTATGCGCGCGGAGTACGTTCGGGCAAAACGATGAAAGAGATCGCGGCGGCAGGCGGCGAAAATCCCTTTCGGAAAGCAGAGGTCATGCTTGCCCGTCTCACCGAGGAGCTCCCTACGGGCCGCGGCTGGCTCTATGAACTCAAATATGACGGACACCGCGTTCTCGCCTTTACCCAGCACGGCAATACGACCCTCCAAACGCGAAACGGGGCAGATTGCACCGAAAAATTTATTCTTGCGGCGGAGGGCGTTTCAAAGGCCTTAAAGGGACGCGCCGCGGTCCTTGACGGCGAGATGATCGCCGTGGGGAAAGACGGAATGCCCGACTTCGGTGCGCTGCAATCGCAGACACGGCCCCGCGCACTGTGCTATGTCCTCTTTGACCTGCTCGCCCTTGACGGGGTCGATCTGCGCGGCCTCCCGCTCTCGGAGCGCAAAGAAAAATTGAAAGCGCTCCTTGACGACGCGCCTACCGTTCTCAAATACAGTGCGTCTGCCGACCGTATGACGAAAGCGCAGTGCGAAAAACTGAAAAAACAGGGCTGGGAGGGAATCGTGATCAAGCGCGCCGATTCCCCCTACACGGCGGGCAAGAACGGCGATTGGCAAAAACTCAAATTCCGCAACGTGAGGGAATTTATTGTGGGCGGATATACGCTGACAGAGACGGGCGGGCTCAAAGCGCTGCTCGTGGGACATTTTGACGGCAACGAGCTTGTGTTCGCGGGAAATGTGGGTACAGGGTTTTCCGAAGCGGCGCGGCGCACGCTTCTGCAAATCTTCAAACCCATTGTGCGGAGCGGTTCCCCCTTTGCCGCCATTCCCAAGGGATGCGGCAAGAACGCCGTGTGGCTGGAACCGAAAGTCGTCGTGCAGATGGAATTTGCCGAAATTACGGCCGCGGGACGTTTGCGGCAGGCAAGCTACAAGGGACTTCGGGAGGACAAGGAGGCCGAACAGGTGGTCGCAGGATCCGCCGAAGCGGCCGGTCCTCGCCGTTCCTCCGAAAAACGCAAACGCACCGCAAAAACACAAGCGGGGCCGCGCGTACACGGCGTCACGATCACCCACCCCGAAAAGGTGATGTTCCCGCGACAAGGCATCACAAAGGGGGAACTTGCCGATTACTATGCCGCCGTTGCGCCGCGCATGCTGCCCTATCTGAAAGAAAGAAAACTCAGCCTCGTCTGCTGTCCTTCCGGCATTGCGGGAGAGAAATTCTTCCGCCGCCATCTCGAAGGCGATTTTGCGGGCGTGGGCATCACCGAAGGCGGCGATTTCTATGTGAAAAGCGAAACGGGCGTTATGGCGCTCGCACAGTACAACGCAGTGGAGTTTCACGTGCAGGGCGTGAAAAGAAGCTCCCAAAAGCCGGACATCATGGTATTTGACCTCGACCCCGACGAAGGGCTTCCCCTCTCCAAGGTGCGACAAGGAGTGCGCGAGCTCAAAAAGACGCTCGACGGGCTGGGCCTTGTTTCCTTTCTGAAAACAAGCGGCGGAAAGGGGTATCACCTCGTCGTTCCCTTCCGCGCAGGGATGGGCGCGGAGAAATTCAAAGAATTTGCAAGACGGGTGGCCCTTCTCATGGAGGAGCGCTTCCCCGGCGACTTTACGGCCAATCTTATGAAAAAAGCGCGGACGGGGAAAATTTTTCTCGATTGGCAGCGGAACAGCCCGGGTGCGACGAGCGCGGCGCCCTATTCTCTGCGCGCCCGTGACGGTGCGTCCGTCTCCATGCCCATCGCCTGGACGGAGCTTTCACGCGTCGCGCCCGACGGAATCACCTTAAAAACGGCGCTCAAACGTCTTGACAGACCCGACCCGTGGGCGGACTTTTTCGAAGTGAAAAAACGGCAGACATTGAAAGAATAGAAAGGCGCGCCCGTTGCAAGCAACGGGCGCGCCCCCTTTATGCGTTTCAGCTTCGGTGATGAAGCGTGATCGACCATTCGCCATCCACCTTCACGATGTTGAAGTAATAGCAGTTGTAATCAGTATCATCGATTTCGAAGTTGTAGCCGTCACCGTAGTCAGCCGCTCCGCACCAAGAGATCGGAAGTTCGACGTAACTTTCTCCCTGTTTCACTTCGAGGTGCAAAGCAGTCGCAGGTTGATCGTTTTCGAAGATGACCGTCACACGATAGGCGCCGTCCTCCGTCGTGAGCGTTGCGCTTTCGCGCGTCTCGACCTTGCCGCCCGCCACATCTGCATGATAGAAATACTTCGTACCCTCCGCCGTAACGATTTCAAGCCAAGCGCAGTCTCCGATATCGTAGTCATAGAAGGGGAAGAAATTCACCTTGACCTCTTTCCCATCATAGGTTGCGTTGACAACGTCCTTCAACGCGCCGTCAGGGCCCGAAAGAAGAGTGAGCTGCAACTTATCTGCCGTGCAAGTCTTTGCCTTCATCAAAGAGATACTGCCGCCGTTCGTGGAGAGGGTCACATAATAGTAGTCCGTTCCGTTCGTCATGACCCAATAGGGATCATTTTCGTCAGGATATTCGGTAAACTGCGTATACTCTTTGCCCTCCACGGTGAGCGTAACGCTCTTCGTCGTGCCGTCGGGGTTTTTCACCACGCGCACAGTGCCTTGGATGTCGCTGTATTCGCTGCTCTGATAGGTCACATCCGCAAAGACGATGGTCGCCTCATTGTTTACGGGGTCGAGCGTGACGTAGTAGGTGTTGCTCTTGAATACAACGGTGAGATAGCTCTCGCCCTGTTGAATATCGCCGTCCTCCACCTTGCCGTATTCTCCGTCCATTCCGCGCATGTAGAGCGCCGTGCGCGTGGAGCCCTCGTAGAAGGCAATGACAAATACGCCGTCGTGATCGCCTTTGACGACCGTACCCTTGGAAAGGACGCCCGAAAGCGTTGCGCCCTCGCCCGTAAACGTGAAGGTGTAAGAACCCGCGTTGCTGTAATCGTACACCACCCAACGGTAAACTTTGCTCTTTTCATCGTGCGTCAGGACAAAGTTTTTGATGTCATACTCATCTTCACCGACTTCCTTTGTCCCAATGAAGAGGGTCACGCTCGTGACTTCGCCCGAGGCCGCCTGGTAGACAACGACTTTCGCCGATTTGTCTTCGGATTCGACAACGATCTGCCGATCGCGCACGTAGGTATAGGAGAAGGTCCCGTCGTCCGAAACGGTGAAAGTGAGCTTGTAGCTGTACCCCGCAAACACATACGACTCTTTGGCGGTAAACGTTTTGCCGTCCGCACCCTTTTCCACGGCGATCTGCGCGAGGTTGAAAGGAACGTTGTTTTCATCTCTGAACGCGGCGAGAATGAAGGAAACGGTGTATTCGGTCCCCTCGCGATCGTTCTGCGACACGGCAAGTATGCTCTCGTCCGGCGCCGTATAGCGCGTGATGATGGGGTCGAACTCAGACGTGCCGAGAGAAGCCGTAACGGTTCCCGATGCAGCGTCGGTGGAAATGGAATTTATCTTACAACGGTCTCCGTCCGCTTTGAGATACATCGTAGCATTAAAGTACTGATCATACGAAAGTTGCACTCTCGCGTCCTTTTGCGTGCCGTCCTTCGTCCACTTTGCGGAGACTTCGTAAACAACGCCCGCCGCAAGGGAGGTAAATTCTCCCGGTGCAAATACGACGGTGTCACTCCCTATGTGCAAAGTGAACTCCTTGCCCGCTTTGAAATAGGTGTAATTCGTGCCGTAATAGTTGTAAACGAGATTTCCTTCCGCGTCAAAAGTAAAGAGTTGTTTCTCCGTGTACTTGTTCTCGGCGTACTGATCGAAAGTAACGGTGTAGAGCGCGCCGCCGCGCACTTCGTATGCGCCGTAGGGAGTGAGCGAATAGGGCATTACTTCATACACGGTTTCGTTCAAAACGAACGCATAAATATCACCGTAACGGTAGCCGTAATAGGTCCCGAAGTAATTTTCGTTGCTCGCGCAACCGACGCGGGTGTTGTAATCCGCCCAACCTTCCGCAAGATAGAACGCCTTGACGGTGGCGATATCGGGCACCACGACGGTGTAAGAGATCACATTTTCAAACAGCTGCTTCCCTACCGTGGGAACGGTTGTGCAGCCCAATACCACTTTCAGCGGAGACTGCTCAAAGGCGCCGTCCCGTCCGAACACACCCGCGACCACTTCATCGGGGGTGCCGAGTTGGGTAAGATTTGCCCCGAGCGTGACAAGTTCGAGCGCAAAGCAATCGTAGAACACGCCCTCGTACAGTTTTTCCGCCGCGGGAAGGGAAATTTCGGTAAGTTCGCTGCACTCGCTGAATGCGGAGGAATAGACGATCTTTGCCGCTTTGAGCTCCACCTTTGTAAGCGATTCGCAGAGACGGAACGCCATTTCACCGATTTCTTCGAGCGCGGGAAGATCGAGTTGGGAAAGTTCGATGCAGGCATAGAAAGCGTTTTCACCCACCTTTTTGAGTTTTGCGCCCTTAACAGACTTCAAAAGCCAACAACCGTTAAAGGCGTTTTCGCCGATCTCCTCCACTTCGTTCAAATCGAGGGAGAGGATCTCCGCGCCGAGATAGGCGGAGCCGTAAACGGGCTCGGAGAAGGCGAGCGGAGCGATCTTTTTCACCCCGTCGGGGATCTTGATGTCCTTTTCGTCGCTGCCGAGGTACTTCACAAGAATATCGCCGTCGACGATCATGCCGTCTTTGGGAACGGTAAAGGTGCTATCGGCGCCGAGCTTGCAATAGATGGCGTTTTGGGCATATTCCCCTTGGAAAGAAACGACGTGCACGGTGTACTGTGTAACTTCGCCCATGTAACTGACGCCGTATTCGTCGGTGTAGACCGCATCGCCGAACATGTTGATGGTGAGATATTCCCACTTGTCGCTCACATAGGTGCCGGCGCTTTCGATCTCCTTGGTATAGTGGCCGATGGCATCTCCCTCATCGTCCAACAAATAATAACAACGGATAAAATAACTCTCTGCGCCGAGCTTGACGCTGATGATCGCTCTGCCATCTTCGTCATATTCTATGAACTGATACGTCCCCGTTTCGAGCGGTTTCATGTATCCGTTATCATATGTCTCATGGATGTTGTAGCGAGTGACTGTTCCGCGGCCGTCAAATGCGAGGACGTCCTCTCTGTTGATGTCCTCATAATACGAACCTATTGCATCGTCGCATATGATGTAAGTCTTATTCCCGAGGTCGATGTCGATGTAGCTTTCATATGCAGAGTCGTTATCGACCGGGAAAATGACAAAGATACGGTAGACATCTTCGTCCAAACGTTGCCAAACGAAATAGTTCCCCACCAAATTGTTTCCCGCCGAATCCCTATACATGGCGAGGCCGTAAGCGTCGAGCACGAGCGGAACGTCGAGCGGGGTCGCGCCCGCAAAGGTAATATCATCTTCGGGCAATTCGTTGTGGGGGAAGAACACCTTATTCTCAAAACCATCAGTGCCCAATTCAAAGCGCAGGGGAGCAGAATCTTTGAACGCCGCCGGATCGGGGGTGAACACGCCGCGAGAGGTCTTTTCGTCGTAGGTATAGGTACCGTACTCTGCCGCGTAGACTTGCTGCTCTTCCAAATATTGGCGATAGATCGCCGTCTTTCCGTCCTCTCCGTCGAAGAGGATCAACTCATACGTATCATCCGCCCCATAATACGGATTGTACCAATCATAGATACCCGATTCCCCTCCGAATGTGATGAAGGAGGAATTTGTTCTGCTGTATTCGAAAATCGCAAGTTTGCCCGTTTCGTAATCGTAAAACTCGATGTACGTATGCCCGGGGACCAATGTATCGAGAAAAACAAACTGACCGACTGTCGAAGTATCTCCCGACGTGTGGACCGCCGCATTATTTGCAGGATCGAGGATCAATTCGTCTCCGTCCTTCGACTCTAAGAACAGCACGCCCGCTGCGCCCGCCGTTTCCTTTTCGAATACGGGATAGTAGGTGAAATAGTGACAATAGATCCGTGCATCGGAATTTGAGAGACGGAAATAGTCACCATAGAGTTTGAACTCAAAGACCGTCTTTTTATCGGTCGAGGTGAAGAGCATAAGATCTTTTTGGCCCTCCACTTTCGTCGTTTTGCCCTCGATCTTCTCATCGGACGTAGAGGAATACAGATGGAGGGTCGCCGTATCGTTCTTCCCGAGCAGGAGAATAGTGTCGCGCAAACTTCCGTTGTAAAGGAAGTACTCCGTATAACTTCCGTCGCCGAGCTCGGAGAACTTTTCGTCGATCGAGATGCGGTAAGAAGTCACATGGCCGTCTGCTTCCTGCAAGCGCAGAATCGTGCCCAAGAAAGAGAAATCGAAGGCGTACATGCCTTTTTTCTCCGTTCCGTCTTTGCCGATCCAAACCGCGCTCTCGGCGGTACCGCTGAAACCGTCGAGGGTGAGCGTGTTGCCCTCCGGATCGGAATACGTGCCCGCCCAACCGTCCTCGAACACGTTGATCTTTTGGCCTAAATATTCGAGCAGCTTAGTGTTGACGATCTCCGTTGCACCGTCGGCATCGTACATCGTGAGGGTAATGACGCCGTTCTCCTTGGGTTCGTAAGTCCCTGCATAGAGGACTGCTTCGGTATTGGCGTCCAAACACCTCAGATTGCCCAAACCGTCCAAAATGAGACCGAGCGGAATGTCCCCTTTGATCGAAATCTCCTCATAGAAAAATTGGAATGTCAGATAAACGCCCGCCTCCGCGCCGACCGTGGCGAACACCGTCTCTAAGGAAGAGTTGTCGGAGCTGAGCACGTCGGTGAGCACAAAGTCGAAGTGCTCCCCGTCCCCCTCAAAGGTGTAGCACATGATCGAGGGATCGTAAGAAATTTCACCCTGCTTGACCTTTCCTCCGACGGTGTAGGTGCCGTTGCCGTAATTGTCGAAGCGGATGGTCGCCCCGTCCGCATCGAACTCCTCTTTATAGACGTTAAAGTGGCGGTAAGTCTCCTCTTCCATCCCTTCACGGTAGTACATAAAGGTGCCGGAGAGCTTGTTCGCCTTGCCCTTCAAAATTTCCCGTTCGCCCTCTTTGAAAGAGAAGAACGTCTCCTCCGCGGCGGAATCGTTGAGTATTTCGCCCCGGTATTCCTTGCCCGCGCGACGGAGAATCGCAACGCCCGTTTCCGCCTGCGGGAAAAAGAGGAAGTCGCCGCCGCCGAAACGGTCAAAATATGCATGGTCCCATACGGCATAGAGATACAGGCTCGCTTCAAGCGTCACTTCGTCGTCCGCCCGATAGACGAGCGCGCCGTCCGCTTCGTTCGCCCAACCCGCAAAACGCAGATATTCGGAGTAACTGAATCCTTCGCTGCCGGAGAGTTTGAGTGTTTCTCCGTAACGCACGGAAACAGGTGGAAGATCGCCCCCGATCTCCTCACCTTCGGGCGCGTTGGAAAAATAATAGACGCTGTACGTTTCGCGCTTCATGTAAGCGGTGAACGTCTCCCCTTTGCCGAGTTTTTCCGAGGAAAGACGGTTCTCCTTGCCCTCGTCGAGCACAAAATGCTCCTCGGCGGGCGCATAGGAAAAAGCAGCCCCGTAAACGGAAGAAGCCGTAAAGGTCTTGGGCTCGCCGTATGTACCGTCTACGTTTTCAAGATAGACATTGACGGTATAGGTGGCGTTATATTTCGCCGTAAGCGAATAGCCGCCCTCCGGCATCTTCTCCGAGCCGAGCGGAGCGTCCGCATAATACCAGCCCGCAAACGTAAGCCCCTCCTCGGGCGTGGGTGCGATGTTTTTGAGATAGTCGGAAAGTGAGGTCCCGACTTCCACTTCATAGGTGGTTTGCGCGAGCGTGCCGCCCTCTCCCGCAGAAAGGGTCAGCGTCGCCGTCTGCTTGCCCGACGCCTCGGGTTTGCAGGCGACCGCAAGCGTCAGCATTCCCAAACCGAGCGTCACACAAAGCAGAACGATCAAAAAACGGATTCTTTTCATGATTTCCTCCTAACGCCAAAAAATACGGAAATTTGACACAGTATACTATATTTTATTAAAAATGTCAAGAAATGCGCAGGGGGAAAACAATAAGTGTTGCTTATACTTCCATTTATATTTTCAATGAGACCGCCCGTCGCGGGGTAAAAAACGCTTTACATGCGCCTCGATCTGCGATATAATGAACGCTGCGGTGAGATGTTCGCCTTGCCCAACCATCTCCGCCGCGATTTTCCGTCCAAGGAAAACGCACCTTTCGTGCAATAAAAAACAAGGAGCTTTTTATGAAACAAAAGATTTCGGACTTTTTTTCCGGATGCGCGCTTTTGCTGCGCTCGCTCTCCCCTCTCGCTTTTTCCCTCTTTCTTCTGTCCGTCTTTTCCATGAACCTGCTCGCGAACAAGAGCCTCGATCTTCCCTTTGATTGGCTCGCCCTCGACTGCGGGATCATCGTCTCGTGGGTGGCGTTCCTCTGTATGGACGTACTCACCAAACACTACGGTCCCAAAGCGGCGACGATCGTCTCCGTCGTTGCGATCGTCATTAACCTGCTTGCCTGCCTCATTCTCTATCTGGCGAGCCTCATTCCGGGCACATGGGGCGCGTTTTTCGACTTCGGAGAGCAGCCCGTCGTCAATTCCGCCCTCGATTCCACTTTCGGCGGGACGTGGTATGTGCTTCTCGGCTCTACGGCGGCGTTTATCGCCTCGGCGGTCGTCAATAATTTTTCGAATTGGGGGATCGGCAAGCTCTTCAAGAAAAACCCGAACGGATTTCTCGCCTATGCCTGCCGAACCTATCTCTCCACCGCGCTCGGGCAATTCTGCGACAATCTCATCTTCGCCTTTACGGTGAGCTATTTCTTCTTCGGCTGGACGGCGTTGCAGTGCGTTACCTGCGCGGCGACGGGCATGGTGGCGGAACTTCTCATCGAGGCGGTCTTTTCCCCCATCGGCTACAAGATCTGCAACGTATGGCAAAAACGCGGCGTGGGAAAAGCATATCTTGATTATATCGCCGCAAAACAAGGATGAGATGTCTCGACACGCCTCGCTTTGCTCGGCGGCTCGACATGACATAATACTGTCATTCGATTCCGCTATGCTTCACTACTTCGCACTGCGTGCTCGTGCCGCCCTTCGGCAACATAGAACGTGCGGGCGGGGCGAAATGACAAATTATAAAACTGTCATGTCGAGCGGAGTCGAGACATCTCTACCTTATTATCAAAATAATGTAGAGATTTCTCCACTTCGCTCATTGCATTCGCTTCGGTCGAAATGACAATTAGAAACGGGACGGGCGAATCTCACATTATTTTAACGCAAATGTAAAAGGAGAAACCGCATGAAAATTCTCATTACGGGCGCGAGCTGCGGCATCGGCAGGGCGATCGCGGAAAAATTTCTCTCCGCGGGGCATGAGGTCGTCGGGCTGGACATTCTTCCCGCCCCTTTTGCGCGAAAAAATTACGCGCATTTCGTCTGCGACGTGACGGGGGAACTCCCCGACGTCGAAAATGTGGAGATCCTCGTCAACAACGCGGGCGTGCAGGACAGCGGAAAGGACATCGACGTCAACTTGAAGGGCGCGATCCGCGTGACCGAAAAATACGGCATACAGCCGCACATCAGGAGCGTGGTGTTCCTCGCCTCGGCGAGCGCGACGACGGGCGCGGAATTTCCCGAATATGCGGCGAGCAAGGGCGG
>CANRPN010000035.1 GCA_947632505.1 uncultured Clostridia bacterium
ATCGCAATGAATGAGGTCCGCGCCGCTTTTTTCAAGCCGCCCGACCTCTTCTCCGACCTTTGAAAAATCGCTTGCCAGAATGCTCGGCGCAATTTTGATTTTCATACCGTTCTCCTTGTTTTCGTTTTGGGGCACCTTTGCGCGACAGCATTTGTTGCATACTTGCAACTTCTTGTATGTCAAGGCGAAAAAGAGGTGCAACCTATAACACCCGCAACGGTCAATTTCCTCACGAAAATTTTCCGTCAGGAAAATTTTGTGAACCTATATAGCTTGCCCGCAGCTGCCCGCACGCACCTCCGATGTCGGAGCCCATGCTTCTTCTAAGAGTCGCAGAAATGCCCTGCGCCTCCAAAGCTTCCAAAAATCTGCGGGCGGTCTTTTCCTCCGCGGCGCGGAGCGACCGCTCTTTCACCTCGTTGAGACGAATCAAATTGACGTGGCAGGGTTTCCCTTTCAGCAATTTCGCAAGCGCGAGCGCGTGCTTCTCGTCCGCATTTTCTCCCGAAATGAGGGTGTATTCGAAGATGTACCGCCGGCCCGTCTTTTCGAAATAGTTCGCGCAGGCCTCTAAAATTTCGGAAATTTTATATTTGTTGGCGATCGGCATGGTGCGGGCGCGCTCTTCATCCGTCGTCGCATGCAGAGAAACCGTTAAATTGAGTGGGATCCCCTCTTCGGCAAATTTTCGCATTTCGGGAACGAGCCCGCAGGTGGAGAGACTGATATTCCGCGCGCCGATCGCGATCCCTCCCTCGGCGGTAACGTTCCGCAAAAAGCGCACTACATTCTCATAATTATCGAACGGCTCCCCGCTGCCCATAAGAACGACGTTCGTGACGGCACGCTCTTTCAAAGTGCCCCCCTCTTTGCGGTTGACGCATAAAATCTGGCATAAAATTTCGCCCGCCGTGAGATCGCGGACCCGCCCGCCGAGGGTAGAGGCGCAAAACTTGCACCCCATGCGGCAACCGACCTGCGTGGAGACGCACTGTGTGTTGCCGTATTTGTATTTCATGAGCACGCCCTCGATGAGGTTTCCGTCCGCGAGGGCGAACAAAAACTTTTCGGTGCCGTCCTCTTGCGAGACAAAGGTCTCCAAAATACGCACCGGCTCATCTTCGAAGCGCTCCGTAAGCGCGGCTCGCAGGGATGCGGGAATATTCAGTTCGGAGATCTTCTTCCCCTGCATGAGCCCGAGATAGATCTGCTCGGCGCGAAATTTTTTCTCGCCCAAGCTCTCCACGAGCGCATTCAATTCTCCACGGGAAAGATCTTGCAGGATCGATTTCATTTCTTCCTCATTTTAGCAACATAGAAGCCCGCACCATAGGCGGTATCGGGTAAAAATTGCAACCCGTAGGACGTTTTCTCGTGGACGAGCGGGCAATCCGCCGTCTCCGCTTCGAACTCCGTCCGTTCCCCGAGAAAAGCGTTTACCACGTCGTCGTTTTCTTCCTTCAAGATCGAACAGGTAGAGTAATACAGCGCGCCGCTCCTCTTTACATAGCGGGAACAGTTCTTTAAGATCGCGAGCTGTGTTTTTTGCAGCTCTTCGAAATCCTCCTCCGTCTTGCGCAGCGGCAGATCGGGATTTTCCGCGACCGTTCCGAGCCCCGAGCAGGGCACGTCGCACAGTACACCGTCGAATTTTTCTTCCCATTCTGGACGGAAAACCGTAGAATCGGCCTCTACCGCCGTAACATTTTTCACGCCCATGCGGGCAACATAGCTTTCGATGAGCGAAACGCGGTGTTCGTGCAGCTCCGAAGCCGTCACGTAGGCGCATTTTTCGGCGAGCAAAACGCTCTTGCCGCCGGGAGCGGCGCACGAATCGAGCAGATTTCCGCAAGGTTCCACGACAGAGCAGATCGCCACGCTCCCCACCGATTGAAAGGTATAATCGCCCGCAAAAAAGCCGTCGTCGCGGACAAAATTCGGGAAGAGGAAGAGATGTTCGAACGGGGTCACCTCGTGCGGACGGGAAAGATAATTCTCCTCGCCGCGCACAAAGCGCACGCTCACGCCGCGGCTCTTTGCCGCCATGATCGCCTCGGCCCGTTCGCCGTACTGCTTTTTGAGTTTTTTCACCGCAAAGAGCGGGAAATTGTATCGGACGGAGAGCCCCTCGTCTCCTGCCGGGAAGATCACTTTATCCTCGTCAAAGTTGCGCAAAAAGGCGTTGACAAAGCCCGCCGTACCGCCCTTTCCCATGCGTTTCAAGAGATCCACGGCGGTATCCGTCACCATGTAGCGCGGCTTTTTGAGAAAAACCATGGTATAGAGCGCAATTTTGAGCAGGATGCGCACCGACTGTTTTGGGCTCTTTGCGGCAAACGTCTTAATACAGAGGGAGAGATAGCCGTCGTTTTCAAGCACACCGTACACCGTTTTTACCGTGCGGGCGCGGTGAAGTTCTTCGAGATCGGTCTCCGCGAGCGCAATTTTGAGGTGCGCCCCCTCGGCATAAATTTTCGTTAGTACGCGGTACGGGTCATAAAACGGGTTTGTCAAAACACTGTCCTGCCTGTATTTTTCTTCCGTTCAGAAAGTCGCGCGCGGACATTCTCCGCCCGCCCGCCGGTTGTAATTCAACGAGATTCACGGCTCCCTCGCCGCACTTGACGATCAGCCCCTCCTTGGGCGAAGCGGAAAGCACCGTGCCCGCGGGAGCGTCCTCGGCGGAATCGACCTCCTCCGCAAACCAGAAATTCAAGGTCAAGCCCCCGATCGTTGCATAGGCGAAGGGGGAAGGCGAAAGGCCGCGGATGAGGCAGCTCACCTCCCGCGCCGAACGGGAAAAATCGACCTCCGTGCGCTGCACTTTTTTGCAGGTAAACCCCTCCCCCTGCTTTTGAAGAGGGAGATCGCCCCGCGCGATCATATCCACCGCCCTTACAATGAGTTCCCCCGAAAGACGGGAAAGCCTGTCTTCAAGCGTGCCGAGCGTGTCACTGTCGTAGATCGGGCACTTTTCCGCGAGCAAAATATCCCCCGTGTCGAGTCCGAGCTCCGTTTTCATGATGGTGACGCCCGTCTCGCGGCAACCGTCTATCATGGCGCGCGGAATGGGCGCGGCGCCCCGATAGGCGGGAAGAAGGGAGGCGTGGATATTCCATACGCCGCGCGGGAAGGCATCCAATACCTCCTGCGTCAGGATCTGTCCGTAGGCGCAGGTGACCATGCAATCCGCGTTCAAATTTTTAACCGCTTCTATCTCGTTCCTGATTTTTTCGGGCTGCAAAACGGGGATCCCGAGCCTTTCCGCCTCCGTTTTTACGGGCGAAGGCGTGAAAAGGCCCTTTCTGCCCTGCGGCCTGTCCGGTTGTGTGACGACTGCGGCAACTTTGAAAGCCTCGTGCAATTTCAAAAGGGGTTCCACCGCAAAGTCGGGGGTCCCCGCAAAGACGATCTTCATTCAGTCCTCCGAATCGCGCACATGCTGCGCCTTGTCGGTATAGATGATCCCATCGAGGTGATCAAGTTCATGACAGACGGCGCGCGCAAAGAAATCCCGCGCGACAAGGGAATATTTGTCTCCCTTTCTGTCTTGAAAGACGATCTTCACTTTGGACGGACGCGTGACGTCCCCCATCTTCCCCCGGACGGAGAGGCAGCCTTCGGGGCCGGTCTGTTCCCCTTTCTGCCAGACGAAAATGGGGTTGATAAATTCAAAATATCCCTCTTCGACGTCTACCGCGACCGCGCGGATGGGAACTCCCACCTGCGGAGCCGCAAGTCCCGCGCCTTCGGCTTTTTTCAGCGTCTCCTTCATGTCGTCGAGAAGTTTGCAAAGCTCCCCGTCGAACTTCGTCACGGGCTTGCATTTCTGTCTCAAAACAGGATCGCCGACTTGTACGATATTTAAGATCATGATCCACCTCTGTATTTCAACTTAAATTGCTCGGATTTTCCTCTACATACACGACCGTCTTTTTGTAGGAAGCCGCGGAACAGATCTCGTAGATCTCCCTGAGCGGCGCGCCGTCCGTGATACGCATGAGCACCTGATAGCGGAATTTTTCCTTGATGCGTTTGATGGGCGAGTGCATTTTATTGAAGAATAAAAACTTTTCGGGCTGTTTCGCATAGACCGCTTCGAGCTTGGAAAAGACCTCTTTGAGCGCTTCGAGCGCCTCCCGTTCGTCCTCTCCCACGACCATTGCGCGGACGATTTTGGCATAGGGCGGAAACATTCCCGCACGCATGGCGATCTCATGCTGATAAAACCCTTCGTAATCGTAAGCAGCCGCAAACCGCAGGACTGCGTTTTCGGGTTCATAGGTCTGTAAGACGACCTCGCCCCGCTCCTCGGCCCGGCCGCTTCTCCCTGCGACCTGCGTCACAAGCTGAAAGGTGCGCTCGCCGCTTCGGTAATCGGGAAAATGCAGGCTCATATCGGCGTCGAGAATGCCCACCAAGGTAACGGAAGGAAAATCGTGTCCCTTTGCCACCATCTGTGTTCCGACGAGAATGTCCGCCTGCCTGTCCGCGAATTGTTTCAGGATTTTATAGTGCCCCTCTTTTCCGCTCGTCGTGTCGTTGTCCATGCGCAGGATGCGCGCCGCAGGATAGAGCTTTTTGAGTTCCCCCACCACTTTTTGCGTTCCCGTGCCGACATAGCCGATATGTACGCTTCCGCAGGACGGACAGCCCGTCAACATATGATAGCGGGCTCCGCAATAGTGACATTTGAGACAGTTCTCTTCGCTGTGATAGGTGAGCGCCACGTCGCAGTGTTCGCACTTTGCAACATAGCCGCAGTCGCGGCATAAGACGGTTTGTGAGTATCCCCTTCGGTTGAGAAAGAGAATGGCTTGATTGCCGCTGTCGAGGCAGGCTTTGAGCTTTTCGCGCAGCACGACCGAGAAGGGCGAAGGATTGCCGCGGCGGACTTCCCGCCGCATATCCACGAGCTGTACCGCAGGCAGCGGACGTTTGTTGATGCGCTCGGGGAGACGCACGAGCTCAAATTCTCCGTCCATGGCGCGTTTATAGGTTTCCACGGCGGGCGTCGCGCTGCCGAGAACGAGTTTGCATCGGTTATAATTCGCCCGCAAATAGGCGATGTCGAACGTATTATAGCGCGGAGCGTTTTCGGAGGAATAGCTTCCGTCGTGCTCCTCGTCAATGACGATGATCCCGATATTTTCCACAGGGGCGAAGATCGCCGACCGCGCGCCGATCGCGATACGGGCGCTCCCCTCCCGAAGCCGCCGCCACTCATCAAAGCGCTCCCCCGCGGAGAGCCCGCTGTGCAGGATCGCCGCCTTGCTGCCGAAGCGGGCGCGAAGCTGGGAGAGCATCTGCGGCGTGAGGGAAATCTCGGGAACGAGAAAGATCGCCGTATTCCCTTTTTCAAGCTGCTGGGCAATGAGACGCAGATAGACCTCCGTCTTGCCGCTCCCCGTTACGCCATGCAAGAGCGTGACCGTCTTGTCCGTTTCGTTGATGATTTTGAGCGCGTTTTCCTGTTCGGGCGTGAGAACACGTTGAACATTTTCCCCTTCCACGCCGCGGTAGGGATCGCGGAAAACCCGCCGCTTTTCGATCATGACGATCCCTTTGTCCGTAAGCGCTTTGAGCGCACCGCCGAAGCGCTCCCGAAGAAGCGCGGTGTCGGCTTCCCTATTGTCCCGCAAAAATTCGATGAGCGCAAGCTGTTGCTTGGCCCGCAGCGGAGGATCGAAGGGCTCCTCGGTGAGACGCGCAAAGTTGCGGCTCGCCGCGCCGACCTTTCCCGTACGCATTTCGGCGGGCAGAAAGAGCCTTAAAACGAGCGCCATCGGGCAGCGGTAGCGGTTTTTGAGCTTCTCCGCAAGTGCAAGGCACTCGCTGTTGAGCGCAGGGAGGTCCTCTTCGGCCCGATAGATTTTTTTGAGTTTTTCGGGGGGAAGCTCGCTCGTCTCTTTCAGGCGCACGACAAATCCCGTCGTTGCGCTTCTTCCGAAGGGAACAACGACGCGCATTCCCGCTTCGACCGTGCCGTCGCAGGCGTAGTCGAAGATTTTGTCTACATCACTGTGGGCGATGTCCACGATGACTTCCGCAACCATTCTCTGCCTCTTAAAAAACACACCCCGTGAAAGCGGGGCGTATCTTTCAGTCTCTTGCGCACTTGACCTTGCCGCTCATGATCTCCTTGCAGGCAAGTACGATTTCCTTTTGCTTTCCGGGCAATTCCAAAGTGCCCGTGGATTGCATTTGCTCAATGATCTGACGGGTGCGTTTGGATGCCACCACGCACAGTTCATAGCGGGAAATGGGTTCTTCCTCTGTCCCCAATTTTCTGACGAGTGCGTCTACCGAGGGTTCGTTTACCATAACTCTATCATCTCCTTAATTCGCTCTGTTTTTTTCCGAAAGATATATTTCGCGGAGCCGCTTTTCGGCATCCTCCACGACGTCGTTTACCACCGTGTAATCGAATTGGTCCTGCAAAGACAATTCGTAATCGACACGGGCGAGGCGGTTTTCGATCTGATGGGGAGTCTCCGAGTGGCGGTGGATCAAGCGCTGCTTTAAGGCCTCCTTGTCGGGCGGTAACAGCATTACAAGAACCGCTTCGGGATAGGCATGCTTCACGCTCAGCGCGCCCACCACGTCAAGGTCGAGAATGACGGACCCTTCCTTCAACTTTTCCTCGATGAAGGAACGCAAGGTACCGTAATAGTTGCCGAAGTGGTTGTCGTATTCCAAAAATTCACCGTTTCGGGCTCGGCGCAAAAATTCTTCTTCATTCATAAAGAAGTAGTGTACGCCGTCTATCTCTCCCTCGCGCGGTGCGCGCGTGGTGCACGAGACGGAAAAGATAAGTTCGCCCCCCTTCGAAAGGCGCTCCACCATGGTCCCTTTGCCGACCCCCGAGGGACCCGATATTACAAATAATATATTTCTCATTCGAGGTTTTGGATCTGTTCCCTCACTTTTTCAATTTCGTTTTTCATATCAAGCGCGAGCGCCGTAATACGTCCGTCATTGCTCTTGCTGCAAACGGTATTGCACTCGCGGTTAAATTCCTGCACCAAAAAATCCAGTTTTCTCCCCACGATCGGTTCCGCGCAGATCTTGCGGAACTCAACAATATGCGAGGCAAGGCGGGTGAGCTCCTCGTCGATATTGCACTTGTCGGCAAACACGGCCGCCTCCGTTAAAATGCGATTTTCATCCACCGTGCCGCCCAAAAACTCCGTGACGCGCTCGGTGAGTTTTCTGCGATATTCCTCTGCGACGAGCGGAGCGCGCTCGGAGATCCGATCGCGCAAGACGGAGATCGTATCCATGCGGGCCAAAAGATCGGTTTTCAGCCGCTCTCCCTCCTTTTGGCGCATTGCTTTGAGCGCAGAAAGCGCACTCGAAAGCGCCTGTTTCAAGCCCTGCACGAGCGCATCATCTGCCTCCGCCGCTTCCTCGGTACGTACCACATCGGGCGATTTCAAAAGGAAGGTGACGGAACAATCGTCCGTGATGCCGGGGAGAGCCGCTTTGAGGCTTCTTGCCGCTTCTGCATAGGCGCGCGCCGTTGCAAGGTCCACATAGATCTTGCGTTCTCTCTCGCGCTTATCGAGCACGCTCACAAAGACGTCGATATGTCCACGAGAAAGGCTCTCGCGAATGAGCGTTCGGATCGTCTCTTCATAGGGATTGAGGATGTGAGGACACTTCACTGCGATGTCCAAAAAGCGGTTGTTGACCGACCTCAATTCCACGCCGATCTCCAATCCGCCCTCGCGGAAATCTCCTTTTCCGAATCCTGTCATGCTATACATCTTGTTTCTTTCCTGCTTTTGTCTATGCGAAAGGTCCTGCCGGAACCTCCGACAAAAACATTATAGCATACTTCGGATATTTAGGCAAGTTTTTTACGGAATGAAAAATTATTTTCTCCCCAGGCGTTTCAAAAGTTCCTCTTCTCCGACAATGGGAATGCCGAGCTTCTGCGCCTTGTCGTATTTGCTGCCCGCCTTTTCGCCCGCAACGACCAGGGTGACCTTGGAAGAGACCGAGCTCGCGCACACGCCGCCGGCCTCCTCGATGAGCTTTTGCGCTTCCGGGCGGGACATGGAGGAAAGACTTCCCGTCAGCACCACTGTCTCGCCCGAGAACGCTCCCCCCTCTTTCCGCGCTTTGACAAACGGCCGAACGCCCGCCTCTTTCAGGCGCGCAAGTTCCGCACGGTTTGCCTCATTCGCAAAATAGTTCAAAATGGCGTTTGCCGTGATCTCGCCGATGTTTTCAAGTGCGACAAGCTCTTCGAATGAGAGCGCGGCGATCGCCTCCACACTCCCGAAATCCGCCAAATCGCGCGCCGCGACCCGCCCGATCCCGCCGATCCCGATCGCATATAAAAAACGGTCGAGCGGGATGTTTCTGCTCTTTTCGATCGCACCGAGAAGGTTTGCGATCTTCTTTTCCTTAAAGCCCTCCAACCCCTCGAAACTCGCTTCCGTGAGCATGTAGAGATCGGAAAAGCGTTTTACGCCCCGCTGTTCATAGAGAAGGGACAGGGTCTGCTCGGACATCCCCTCGATATCCATTGCATTTTTGGAACAATAGTGGGTGAGTTTTTGTACGATGCGGGGCGGGCATTCTTCATTGGTACAGAAGAGGTTTGCGCCTACTTCCGCCACGGGGCTTCCGCAGGCGGGACAGTGAGTGAGTTTCTCGACGGAAACCCCTCCCTCTTCCTCGGTGACCGCGCCCAAAATCTCGGGAATGACCTCGTTGGAGCGCCGGATAAGAACTTTGGAGCCGACCTTCACATGCTTGCGCGTGAGATCGCCGAAATTGTTGAGGGTCGCGCGCTTGACAGTCGCCCCCGCAAGTTCCACGGGGTCCACTTCGGCAAGCGGAGTGAGTTTCCCCGTTCTGCCCACCTGCCAAAATACCCTCCGTACAGTGGTCTCCGCTTCCTCCGCTTCGAATTTGAAAGCGATCGCCCAGCGCGGAAATTTATCGGTATAGCCCATCTCGCGGCGCACGCTCTCCTCGTTGACCTTTACGACCGCGCCGTCTGTGAGCACGTCGATCTTTTTCCGCTCGATCTCGATCTCGTCGATCGCCTCCATGACCTCATCGAAGGAATGGCAAACTTTGAAATAGGGATAGGTCTTGAACCCCTCGCGGCGCAAAAACGCCATTCCCTCCTCCTGCGAAGAAACGGGGGTTTCGCTCATATAGTTGACGTCATAGAACAAAATTTCCGGATTCCTCGTCGCCGTGACTTTGGGGTCGAGATTGCGGATGGCTCCCGCCGCCGCGTTACGCGCGTTTTTGAGCGGCTCCTCCGGGTGCGCTTCGTTATATTTTTCGAGCGCAGAGAGACGGATGATCGCCTCCCCCCGCACTTCGAGCGTCCCTTGGTAGGAAATTTTGAGCGGAAAACTCTTGACCGTGAGCGCCTGCGCGGTGACGTCCTCTCCCTCTACACCGTTGCCGCGTGTGGTGGCGCGTACGAACTTGCCGCCTGCATAGGTGAGGCAGACGGTGAGCCCGTCGAACTTATATTCCACCGTATAACTCGGCGAACCGTGCTTTTCGACGCGGGTGAAAAAAGCGGAGAGTTCGTCCTCCGTCACCGCCTTGTCCAAGGAATAGAGGCGGGAGATGTGGGTGTGCCGCTCGAAGCCCTTGATGGGATCTCCTCCCACGCGGCGGGTGGGTGATTCGGGGAGGATCGTCCCCGTCTCGCGTTCGAGCTCGCGCAGCTCATCATAGAGCCTGTCATACTCGCGGTCGGGTACGCTCGGGTCGTCGAGCACATAATACTCGTATGCCCAACGGTTTAGAATTTCGCAAAGCTCCTGCATTCTGTCCATGATGTCACTCCAAAATCGTGAGCGGCGCAAGCACCGCCGCCAAATCCTTGTTCCCCGCCACTTCGAAACGTACAGTGACGATGAGATTGGTCGTTTCATTCTTCCGCGCCGTGATCACCCCCGTGCCGAAACGCGGGTGGCGGACCTTTGTCCCGACGGTGAAGCGAGACAGTTCGACGCCCGAGGCCGACTTGGTTGCCGCGGACCTTGTCTGCTGCAATCCTCCCGGTGTCTGCGGCCGCGACGGCTCCAACGCGGGCGGACGCTTTGCGGCGGTCCCGAATGTGAACCCTTCCTCGCCGCTTATGCGGTCTCCCGTGCGGGATCCGTTTCCGCGGCTGCCGTAGCTTCCGTAACCGTTGTAACTTTGCCGCCTCTCGTAGCCGAAGTCTCCCGAATATCGCGCCCGGACATCTTGAATGCCAAGTTCGTCTTTGAGTTCCTCGACAAAGCGGGAACGCATGGTCGGCTCTCGTCTGCCATAGAGATAACGGCTCCGGCTGCGCGTGAGCCATAGTTTTTCCTTGGCGCGGGTAATGGCGACGTACATGAGCCGCCGCTCCTCTTCAAACGCCGCGGGGTCGTCGAACGCGCGCGAGGTGGGCATGATGTTTTCCTCCAATCCGCAGAGAAATACACAACGAAATTCCAGCCCTTTTACCGCATGGATGGTGGCAAGCGTAATGTAGTTCCCCTCATCCATCTCGTCGGTATCCGAATAGAGCGTGATCTGTTGCAGATAGTCGGCGAGGCTTCCGTCCTCGTTGAGGCGTATAAATTCCTCCACCGAATTTTGGAACTCATCGAGATTGGCGCGCTTGGCGGCGCCCTCGTCCGTGCCGTCGAAATACATGTCGTAGATCCCCGACGTCTTGATGAGATAAGAGACAAGTTTGTCTAAGGGCAATTCCTCAGCACGAAAGATCAAATCTTTGATAAAATCACGAAAGGCACGCAGCTTTCCCTTAGCGGCCTCGTTGAGCGGAAGCAAGTCGCAGTCGAGAACGGCATCGTAGAGCGAAAGTCCCTCGCTGTCCGCATAAGAACGCAAGGTTTGGAGCGTCCTTTCGCCGATCCCCCGCCGCGGCACATTGATGATCCGCTGCACAGCCTCGCTATCGAAGGGGTTGGCAATGATCCTCAGATATGCAAGCACATCCTTGATCTCCTTGCGCTCAAAGAATTTGAAGCCGCCGAACACTTTATATGAGAGATTATATTTGGTAAATTCCTGTTCAAAGGAGCGGGTGAGCGCATTGATACGCATGAGGACGGCAAAGTCCGACAGACTGTACCCCTGCCGCACGTATTCGGAAATGATGCGCGCGCAGTAAAGAGCCTCGCCCGCCTCTTCGTCCGCCTCAAAGAATACAGGGCGGTCTCCTTCACCCCGTTCCGTCCAGAGCGCCTTTCCCTTGCGCATGGTGTTGTGCCCGATAGAGGCGTTCGCAAGCGCCAGGATCGCCCCCGTAGAGCGGTAATTTTGCTGTAATTTATACGTCTTTGCGGCCGGGAACGAACGCTCGAAGTGCAAAATGTTTGTAATTTCGGCTCCTCTCCACCCGTAAATGGATTGGTCGTCGTCGCCGACGACAAAGAGATTGCCGTGCACGCTTGAAAGCATTTTGATGATGTCGAATTGCACGGCGTTGGTGTCCTGAAATTCGTCAACATGGATATAGCGGAACTTGCCCGCGAGATATTCCCGCGCCTCGCCGTCCTCCGCGAGGAGGTCCCGCGTCTCGGAGAGAAGATCGTCAAAGTCAAGCGCATTGTTCTGTTTCAAGTGCGCGTTGTATTTGGAGAATACCTTCATCGCCGGAGCGATGTTGCGCTCGTGTCCGTATTTTACGGCATATCGTTCGGGAGAGAGCCCGAGCATCTTGGCATTGGAAATATGGAACTTCACGCTTTTGAGCATGCTCTCTTCTTCGTAGCCGCATTCTTGAAAGGCCTGCTTAATGACAGCGGCCCGTTCTTGCTCGGAATAGATGGAAAAATTTTCGTTAAGGCCGCGCCTGTCTGCATACATGCGCAAAATTTTAACGCACATGGAGTGGATGGTGCTCACCCACATGCCGCCGATCTCGGTAATTGCAAAAAGCCGCTCCTTCATCTCGTTAGCGGCCTTGTTGGTAAAAGTGATGGCGAGAATATTCGAGGGAGACACACCGAGGTCTCCCACAAGGTGGGCTATGCGGGCGGTGAGTACCCGCGTCTTTCCGCTTCCGGCCCCGGCCAGAACGAGGACGGCGCCTTCGGTATCGTACGCGGGCAGCCTCTGTTCTTCGTTGAGTTCTTCCAAAAGTTTCATACCCTTTTATTATATCACCGTTGCCTTGGAAAAGCAAGTATCTCCGCGGACAAAAAGCCGCTCAACTTCTGCCTTTGAGCTCAAACTCGTATTCTCTCTTGAAGCGTTCCAGCGCACGCAAATATTTCCCCGAAAGTTCGAGCGTGTAGCGCTGCTTCTCGGAGTAAGTGAGCGTGGCATAATATTCTTTATCGGTGAGCCTGCCGATGGCGTCCGAGACCTCTCCTTCACTTAAAAGCAGATCCCGTACCCTGAGGTAAAATTCATCGGGGGTTTCCCCGCGGATCTCCGTTTCTACCTTTTCGCGGAAGTAGCGCTCCATTTTGCCTTCGTTGATCCCTTGCTCCTTTGCGTGCGAGCGCTCATTGTCGAGTTTTTCCCCAAAATCTTGCCAAAATCCCTTTTTCATGCGCATCTTTGCCTCTCTGGCAAGCGTTTTCAAACTACGATCCATCTTGAATCCTCCTTGACAGGCTCTGTATTCGCCACGATTCGACATAATTCGCAAAAAAAATTCCGCAACACAAATGTTACGGAACGTTTTTCAGTTTCTGCTTCTCTTCCTTGCAGCCTCGGATTTTTTTCTCTTCTTGACGGAAGGTTTCTCATAGAACTCCTTCTTACGGAGATCGCCGATGATGCCGTCGCGGGAACACTTTCTCTTGAAGCGGCGCAGTGCGCTCTCCAAATTTTCGTTATCGCCGACTCTGATCGTAGACATCCTTTCTCAACCCTCCTTCGCCGAAGCACTTATTACTTGAATATTATAGCAAACCCATTTCGGCTTGTCAATTTTTTTCACCCGCAAATTTACGGAATTTCCAAAATTTTTCCTGCGGTTCTGCGCCCGGTCAAAAGAACTCTTCCATAATGCGCTCTGCGGCATCCCGCATATATCCTTTCGTGCAATAAAGCGTGAGGATCGTGAAGCGGTCACGGATCTTGTACGCCTCGAAAAGCATGTTTTGAACGGTCTCGCGGGAAACGCCGAGCTCCGAAAATCGGACGGGGCAGCCCAGACCGCCCAAAACTTTCAGCACGTACTGCGGCTGAGGCAGCTTTTCCGCCTCTGCGTAAACCTTTTCACAGCTTTCAAATGCGGGAAATTCTTTCAGATGGTGATACAGCCACAGCGAGACGGCCGTGCCGAGGCCAACCTTGACCCCATGGAGCGGAATGCGCTCGCCGCGGCGCAAGAAATCCATTTCGAGAAAGTGGCTCATATGGTGCTCCGCGCCCGACGCGGGACGGGAATTGCCCGCGATCACCATGGCGTACCCAGAAATGAGAAGCGCGTTCATGAGCTGTTCCACTCCCCCCTCCTCGCCGCGGATGAGTGCGGGCACGCTTTCGTCGCACGCCTTTACTGCCTCGTACATGAGATCGGCCGCCTCCTCATTATACTTCTCCCCGGTCAGATAGGAGGAGATCCTCCAATCGGTAAGGCAGCAATATTTAGCCAAAATATCGCCTACGCCGGCACCGATCATCATGCGGGGAGCCGATTTCAGGACGGAATAGTCGATGAGGACATCCCTTGCGACCTGCGCGCTTCGGGTGATCTTGAACCCGTTCTCGATGAGCGGGGTCACGCCCGAAGTAAAGCCGTCCATCGAAGGCGCCGTAGCAAACACGCCGCTCGGCTTGCCGAGCAAAAAGCCCGCGCGTTTGCAGATGTCGTTGAGGGTGCCCGCGCCGACCGCAAGCAGATAGTCGGCCTCTTCCCCCGCCGACCGCGCGCGCTCCACCGTCTTTTCATCCGCGACGGGTTCCTGTTCGGCAAAGGAGAGTTGTAAAACCGTGCTCCCCTTTTCCAGCAAGGCCCGTACGATATTCTGCGAAAGAGGAAGTGTGTTTTCGTCGGTGACAACGAGCGTCCTTTCCCCCTGTAACGTCTGCAAAAAACAGGGAAAGCGACCGCCTTCCCCTATTTCCGCATTTACGCCGAATTTTTGCGATAAAGCCTGAATATCCATCTCTTCTCTGTCAATGTCTTTCGCTTGACACCTATTTGCTTTTAAGTCTTACTTGACGGAAGCAAGCAATTTCTCCACATCTGCCTTCACGAGGGCGAGTTCGGCATTTGCGGCCGCTTCGTCCTTGGCGCGGATGGAGAAATAAATTTTCAGCTTCGGTTCGGTGCCGGACGGTCTCACGCACACGAAACTGCCGCCCGCGAGCTCATAGTACACACAGTTGCACTTGGGAATGTTGAGCGCGGAGACCGTGCCGTCTTTGGCTCTGCGCATATCTTTGGAATAATCGCGCACCGCTTCCACCGCAAAGGAGCCGAATTTTTCCGCGTCCACCGTTTTGAGGGCGTCCACGACGGCATTCATCTCCTTCATCGCATTCAGACCGGAATACTGAATGGAAATATTGCAGTCGAGCACGAAACCGTACTTTGCATAGATCTCCTGCAATCTTTGGTAGACCGTCTTGCCGATGTAGGTGTAATAACAGACCATTTCGGCGCAGAGCATGGAGGCGACAACGGCGTCCTTGTCCCGCGCATGGGTGCCGCGGAGATACCCGCAGCTCTCCTCGAAGCCGAAAACATAAGTATGCGAGCCGTCCTGCTCCCACTGCTTGATCTTCTCACCGATGAACTTGAAGCCGACGGGCGTTTCGAAGAGCGCCACACCGAAGTCCTCACAGATCGCCCTCGCCATGCCCGTAGACACGAAGGACTTGACGACCGCGGCATTTGCGGGGAGCGCGTTCTCCTCTTTGAGCCGCGTGAGAATATAATCGAGGAGCAAAATACCGACTTGGTTCCCCGAGAGAGCAAGAAACTCCCCTTTGTCGTCCTTGACGGCGACGCCCAGTCGGTCGGAGTCGGGGTCGGTGCCGAACACGACGTCTGCATGGATCTTGTTCGCGAGCGCAATGCCCATCGAAAGAGTCTCTTTGAACTCAGGATTGGGCACCTTGACCGTGGAGAACTCGGTGTCCTTCGTCGTCTGCTCTTCCACGACCGTGACGTTGATACCGAGCTTCTTCAAAATGGTGGTGACGGGAACATAGCCCGAGCCGTGCACGGGGGTATAGACAAGTTTCAAGTCCTTGCCGCACTTTTTGACGGCTTCCTCCGAGAGCGTGAGCTTGGAGAGCGCCTCGATGTATGTTTTGTCCACTTCTTCGGGGACCGTCTCGATGAGGGGGCTGTTCTCTTCGCCCGTCACGGAGAGATAGTCGTCGATCTTGTTGATGAAATCCACCACGATCGCCGTGGCCTCGGGGGACATCTGCGCGCCGTCCTCGCCGTAAACTTTGTAACCGTTATATTCCTTGGGATTGTGGGAGGCGGTGATCATGATCCCCGCGACCGTACGAAGATAGCGCACCGCGTAAGAGAGCATGGGAACGGGGTGGACGTCTCCGAAGAGATATGCCTTGATCCCGTTCTTGGCGAGCACCGCCGCCGACTTTTCGGCAAACAGACGGCTGTTCCTTCTTGTGTCGTAAGAAATAACGACCCCGCGCTGCATCGCTTCCTCGCCGAGCGTTTTGATGTACTCCGAAAGTCCCTGCGTCGCGCGCATGACGGTGAAAACGTTCATCATGTTCATGCCGCACCCGATGATACCGCGCATGCCCGCCGTGCCAAATTCAAGTTCCCCGCCGAAGCGGTACTCCTTTTCCTTCTCGTCCGAAGAGATGGCGATAAGATTCTTTCTGCACTCCTCGGGCAGCCGAGGGTCGTTCAACCATTTTTCGTAATTTTGCTGATATGTCATAATTTTTCTCCTTCCCCCCATGGCGAGAGGTTATTTACCGGTTCAGTCTCCCATTCCCTCCGGCTTGCCGTCCGCACCCGAAATTTTACGGTAAGAGAGGAAATATTTCTTGCCTGTGTCCTCATAATAATTCACAAATTGCAGACTCAGGATCAAGAGGTAACTTGCGGGAATGGTGATGAGCAGCGAGCTTCCGAACGTGCAGGCTGCGCACAAAATATTTACGATGATAATACAGTAGATCGCGATGAGATAGTTGGAAAACCGTCCCGCAAACCCCTTCACCATGCGGAAGCTCTCCCCGCACGCACGGAACACACCCTTGTCGCCCGTTATAATGCCGGGGATCCACGCCGAGACGAAGGTCATTTTGAGCGCTTGCAGACAGATAAACGCCGTCATGGAGAGCGCAAGCCCCACAAACACGGTAATAAACCCCCAGGAGGGCAAAAACGACGGCGTATAGAAAAAGAAGAACCAACACGCAACGAGCGCGGCTAAATCGTAAAAGAAAGATACAGGCACATACACGAGGTGATAGAGCGTCGCCTTGGTGAGATTCTTGAAATAGGCGGAGGCGAAACGGGTATTGCCGTAAGTCTCCATCTTGTCGTTGAGAATGGTCCCCATGGCGAGCATGGAAGTACCGCTTACGAACCGTGCCACGAGATAAAGCACCACAACCCCTACCACCGAACCGACAATGGATCCGATGTTCGTTCCCAAAAGATAGAGGAAATCGGCGATCGCACGGGTGAACTCCTCGCTGAATCCCGCCAAAAATTCGGTGTTGCCCGAGGAGAGCGACTTGAAAAACTCTCCGAGAAGTTCTAAAATTTTCTTGGCTTCCGCGCTGCCCAAGATCGTATGAAGCCCGAGTGTGATCACGACATAGGAGAGGCTCACAAAGAGCAAGTCGGTGATCAAGCGGAAGAGCAACAGTTTATAAACGTTGCCGAAACTGTTTATTACGATTCGAAATGCATTGCGAAATCTCATGTCAAAGCTCCCGATAGCTGCGGAGAAGGTCCTCTCTGTCCAACTTGTCTGTTTCGAAATAGAGAGACACCATTCTCACGCAAAAACTTAAATAGGCAAATAAAAACATCACGAATGCGATGATCCCCGCAAGCCATACGGGCGCAAACGAAAGCCCGACGAGCAGAATAAAGAAGGGCGCATAAGTGATGAGAAAGGACAAAATGAGCCGCCAGCGAACTCCGATCACGAGGCGGTAGGAATATAAATAGGCGCTGTAAGCGCGAAAGCCCGTGATCTGCATACAGGGCAGCCACAGATAGATAATGGACACAAGAAAGAGCAGAACGCCCATAAACAGCATGGAGACCAGCACAAACATCACGCAGGCAAACGCCTTTGCGGGGATCGCCGAGATCGCAAAGAGAACCGCGGAGAGAACGGCTGCCCAAAGTTCATAGCCGACCGTAAAGAGCAAAGTAATGCCGATAAATGCCCAAATATGCGCTCCGAATTGAGAAAATACGCCGCTCAACGTGCGTTTCCCGATGCGCATGTGCTTTTCTACAAAGGCCAACAGCAGAGAGGTAAAGACGACAAGACAGACGATCGCAAGAACGCTGTAAACGATGCCGAGGACGGAATCGAAACGGAAAAAGCTCCACGCGCGGAAAATTTGGGTAAACTCCAACTCAAATTCTCCCCGGAAAAAACTTACCGTCAGTTCATGGATGCCGTCGAAGTCCACCGAAAGCGCAAGAAAAACGGCCGGCATTACCGCAAACGGCAACACAAACCACAGATTTTTGAAGATGTATTTCCAATGTTCAAACACGATCCGCATTTCCGCGCACCTCTTTGAAACGGGGACGACCCTGCCGAATATTCTACGCTATATTATATACCAAAAAAGTTACGCTGTAAAGAGTTTTTGTGCAATTTATTTTGATCGAAGCGGGAAAGAAATTCCGAAAAAAGGAAGCGCGTGGAAAAAAACTATAAAAAGTTTGCGGAAAACAGTTGCAATTTTTCCGCATTTCGTGTAAAATAACGGTTGTCTCTTGCAGAGATGTCCGAGAGGCTTAAGGAGCACGATTGGAAATCGTGTGTAGGTCAAAAACTTACCGGAGGTTCGAATCCTCTTCTCTGCGCCA
>CANRPN010000036.1 GCA_947632505.1 uncultured Clostridia bacterium
ATGAAAGTATTTGCCGAACGGCTTATGGAGATGCGTAAAGAGAGAGGCTTGTCGCAGGCGACTGTTGCAAGAGATTTGGGTGTGAGTTTAGGGATCGTCTGCTATTGGGAAACCAACAAGAGCGACCCAACGGCATCTAATATCGCAAAGGTTGCACGTTACTTCAACGTGTCGTCCGATTATCTCCTCGGTCTTGCCGACTGAGTTTTTACTATTCCCCCCAAACCCGACAACTTAATATTTTTTTGCGACACTTCGGTGTCGGTTTGAAGCCGAAACATCGGTTGTTTTTTCTTATGAAAACGTAGCTCTGACGCTTGTCAGAGCTTTTTTGATTTTTCCGCAAGCGCCTCTTCCAGCGCATCCACGCCGCAGAGCGGCGAAGGTTCGGGAATAAAACTTCCCTCGAAAAATTGAAGATACCGTGTCGCCTCACTCGCCTCTTCGTCGTTGAGTCCCTCGCATTCCAAAAGGCGATCGAGTTTTTGCTTCGCCCCGTCCTCTTCCCCCTCCGCAAGCAGATACTGCGCCTGTAACAAGAGGAGCGCATGATAGGCGGGAAGGTCCTCCCGCACGACAGGCGCGCCGAAGAGCAGTTCCTTGGGAAGGCCGGAATACTTTCCTCTATATAAGAGCCCCTGCGCGGTGAGCACGCGGAGGACGACCTCCTCCTCGGCACGGCGTTTTATCAGTCCCAGAAGGACGGCGCCGTCCGTCTTGCCGGCGGGAAGTTCGGCGGGAAGAAGTGCGCGTATTCCTTCGTAAAACACGAACCCCGACAGCGCGCCGCAACCCGCGGGGTGCGCGGGCAGAAGCAGCCACAGGAGAAAGAGTGCGGCGCCGACCGCAATGTTTACGACCGCCCCGCCGAGGGTGAGTGCGAAAAATTTCCCCCTGACGTGCCTTCCGTTTTTGGGATACATCGCCGTCTCTCCCGCGACCGCGCCCCGCGTAAAGGGGTGAAACCCGAAACGGGCGAGCTTCATTCCCGCAAGCGCGCCGAACAGGAGGTGCCCGCATTCGTGCAGGAGCACGGGAAGGCCCACCACCGAGAGCGCGACCGCCAAGGGATACTGCCAAAGCTCCGCATCCCCGCGCGGAAATTCTTCGAGCGGCGGAATGAACACGCTGATAAGCAGCATGCCGATCCCGAACACGAGATAGAGCGTGCCGTCCGCAACATGATATAAAATTCGCTTCGTCCTGCCGCTCATTCCAGCCCCCGCAAGTAGCAATATCCCTCTAAATTGTCCCGATCGGAGGCAAAAACCTCGTTCAAAGAAAGTTTATTCATGATTTCCGAAAGGAGCAACGCGCCGCCCGCGATGATGTCCGCGCGGCGTACGTCCATGCCCCTTATCGTTCTTCGCTCCTCTACGGAAAGGGCGAGAAGCCTGTCCGCAAGCGCGGAAATTTGCCCTTTTGGCATGGGAAAATCCTGTATTTTTTGCCCGTCGTACGCTTCCAGCCCGAGCATTACCGATGCGAGCGTGGAACCCGTGCCGCCGATCGCATACATTTTCCCAACGGGGCGCACTCCTTCGAGCGGGGCGATCTTCGTTTGGATCTCGGCGAGCAACTTTTCCCGATCTTCGCCGCAAGTATCGAACAGCCGCACCGCGCCGACGGGCAGCGACACGGAAAAGACGATCTTTCCGCCACTACGCAGACAGATCTCTGTGCTGGCGCCGCCGAGGTCGATGATGCCGCCGTTCGTTTCCTTGCCGAGCGCACCCGAAAGCCCGAGAAGCGCCTCCTCTTCACCCGAAACGACATCCACCTCCACGCCGCAAAGACGCCGAACCTCCGCACAGAAGTCCGCGCCGTTTTTTGCCGAGCGCACCGCCGCGGTAGCAAACGCATAGACCTTAGCGCCATTTGCCCTGCTCTCTTCGGCAAACGCCGCGACTGCCGCAGCCGTGCGGGCGATCGCCTCCGGTTTGAGCTTGTCCGAAAGAGCAACCCCTTCGCCCAACCGCGTCGTGTTGACCCTCTTATAGAAAGATTTTCCGCCCGCCCAAAGCATCAGGCGGACGGAATTAGAACCGATATCGATGATCGCTTGCATTATTTGAACCCGTATTGGCGGGCATAATAGTACAGCCCTTCGCCGGACTTATAATAGTCTAAGTCGTTTTGTCCTTGCGCGATCGATTGCTCATACTGCTGGATCAAGTCGTCCAACCGATCTTTCTTTGCATTCGCCACACCGATCTGCACGAACTGCACGATGAGAATGATCACCAAAAAAATAATAAGAAGCACGCCTGCAACGGTTGCACCTACTGCAATACGTTTTGCTTTCTCTTCGGAGATCCCCGCGCCTTTCTTTGACATTTTCGGTCCCTTCTCTTTTGTATTTTGTCTACACAGGCATTATATACCTTTTTCGCAAAAAAAGCAACCGTTTTATGCAGACTTTTCAAATAAAGGAAAAAACCCGCCGCGCAGCCGAAAAAAAGATAGAGGCGAAAGGCCGGCAGGGCAGATTTGAGCGAAAAGACGAGATAGAGCCCTGAAAAAAGCAAACAAAAGACGGCCTCGGAAAGGACGGTGAGCACACGGCGTTTGAAAGGATAGGCAAGACCCGTTAAGAGATCGTAAAGAGCGCCGCCGATAAATCCGAGCAGCGCGCAAAGCAAAAATGCATGGAGGTGGCTCACTTCAAGAGCCCGGAAAGCGACTTTCCGCCCCCATAGCGGAGCGCACGAACCTCCCCGCTTGCCGAGAAGTTTCCGCTCCCCTGCGAAAAGGTCAGAATTTTGAGTTTGTTGCCGTCGATCGTCACCCTCTGCCCCGACACGGTGAGCGTTATGCGCGTTTCGGAAAAAGCGTCGACGCTCTCCACACAGGTCATAGAAATTTTCTTTCGCCGCTCGATCGTAAGGATGCTCTGGTTTTCCATGCTCTAACGTTATGCGTCCGCCCGCAAAAATAGAACAAACCGCCCGTAACCGAGCGGTTTGTTTAATATTATGTTACGCATAATACCATGCTAACGAGAGCACTATTTAATACTATTTCACACATAATACTGTGCTAACGGCATTTTTTCGAGTTTCTCACGGCTTTTTACTGTAATTTCGCCTTGGCACGGGCTTTTGCCCGAAGTTCCCCATCGAGAATACGTTTGCGGATCCGGATGTTCTGCGGCGTCACTTCCAATAGCTCATCGTCCTTGATAAATTCAAGACACTCTTCGAGGCTCATTTTTTTCGGGGTAATGAGGCGGAGCGCTTCGTCCGAGGAGGAGGAACGGGTATTTGTCAAATGCTTCGTCTTGCAGACGTTGACATTGATGTCCTCGTCCTTGGGAGAAAAGCCGATGACCATTCCCTCATAGACCTGTACGCCGGCACCGATAAAGAGTTGCCCTCTTCCCTGCGCATTGAAGAGCCCATAGGTGACGGCCTCTCCCGTTTCGAATGCCACGAGAGAACCCGTGCTGCGCTTCTGGATCTCTCCCTTATAGGGCTGGTACTCATAGAACACAGAGCTCATGACCCCTTCGCCCTTGGTGTCCGTCAAAAATTCGCTCTTGTAGCCGAAGAGCCCCCGCGCGGGCACCAAAAATTCAAGACGCATGCGGGAACCGACGGCACTCATGTGCACGAGCTCGCCCTTCCGCTCGCCCATGCTTTGGAATACGGGGCCCGTGCTCGTCTCGGGGACGTCCACGATCAGCCGCTCCACAGGCTCATAGCGCTGCCCGTCGATCTCCTTAAAGAGGACCTTCGGTGCGCTCACCTGAAACTCATACCCCTCGCGGCGCATGGTCTCGATCAAAATGGAGAGGTGCATTTCCCCTCTGCCGCTCACGCGGAAAGCGTCGGTCGAGTCGGTGTCCTCCACCCGCAGAGAGACGTCCCGCAAAAGTTCGCGGTAAAGCCTATCGCGGAGGTGCCGCGTCGTGACCCACTTCCCCTCTTTCCCCGCAAAGGGGGAATCGTTGACAGAGAAGATCATCTCCACCGTCGGTTCGGAAATTTTGACAAAGGGAACGGGTTCCACGCAGGTCGGAGAACACACCGTATCGCCGATGTTGATCCCCTCCAATCCCGCAAAACAGACGATGTCGCCCGCTTTGGCGTTCTCGCAGGGCACTCTGTTTAGGCCCTCGATCTCATACAGTCCCACCAATTTCCCCTTGGTGTTCACATCCTCGTGATTGTAATTGCAGACGACGACTTCCCGGTTGGGAAAAGCCTGTCCGCGCTCGATCCTGCCGATCCCCACCCGTCCGACATATTCATTATAGTCGATAGAGGAGACAAGGATCTGCAATTCGCCCGTCTCATCCATCTCCAAGGGAGGAAAATGGGACAAGATCATGTCGAAGAGCGGCTTTAAGTCGGTGCCCGCCACCGACGGATCGAGCGAGGAGACCCCTTCTCTGCCGGAGCAGTACACAAAGGGGCTTTCGAGCTGTTCATCCGTCGCGTTGAGGTCCATCAAAAGTTCCAGAACTTCGTCGTTGACTTCGGAAATGCGGGCGTCGGGACGGTCGATCTTATTGACGACAATAATGAGCTTTAAGCCGAGTTCGAGCGCCTTTTGGGTGACAAAACGGGTCTGCGGCATGGGGCCTTCCGCGGCGTCCACAAGAAGGAGAACGCCCGAAACCATTTTGAGGGACCGCTCTACCTCGCCCGAGAAATCGGCATGCCCGGGGGTATCGACAATGTTGATCTTCACCCCGTTATAGTGAATGGAAGTGTTCTTTGCAAGAATGGTGATGCCGCGCTCACGCTCCAAGTCGCCGCTGTCCATTACGCGCTCCTCCACCGCTTGATTTTCGCGGAAGGTACCGCTCTGTTTGAGCATTTGGTCGACGAGCGTCGTCTTGCCATGGTCTACGTGCGCGATGATTGCAATGTTTCGTAAATCGTTTCTGATCATAAATTGTATGTCCTTTTCAAAACCACAGATGATTATAGTACTTTTTCCTGCTTTTGACAACAAAAAAAGAGGGTATCTTCGGAAAAAACAGCCTCTCTTTCGGTTTATCGGATTTTCTTATTGCGGTAGACGCAGAACTTGATGACGTATCCGTTGTCCTCCTCGGGCGTGCTCTCGGAGATCAGCTCGAAATTTTCATCCGCATCAAGATCGGGCGCAAACACGTCCGCTCCGCCGTCCGCATCGACTTTTGTGACGAGCGCCTCCGTACAGTAGGGAAGAAGCGCGCGGTAAACGCTCGCCCCGCCGATGACAAAGATATCGTCTTGGGGGTATTTTCCGACTTCCGCAAAGAGTTCCTCCAAATTGTGTACGGTGACGACATCCTCATTGATGTCCTCCGGGGAGAGCACAATGTTCATGCGATTTTTCAAGGGCTTGCCGCCCGGGAAAGAGCAAAGCGTGTTCCGCCCCATGACGACGACCTTGCCCGCAGTCGTCTCACGGAAAAATTTCATATCCTTGGGGAGGGAGAACATCAATGCATTGTTCTTGCCGATGCCCCAATTTTTATCTGCATGGAAAATAGCTTTCATAACTGTTCGTTTCTTTACTTCTTCCCCCTTGCTCACCCATCAAGGGCTGGACAAGGCCCCGCGCCTTTATATCGCGACGGGGATCTTGAAATCGAAGGTGTGAAATTCATAATTCTCCAAACGGAAGCTGTCCACCGAGAAATCATAGAAATCCGAAATGCTTTCGTTCATGGAAAATTGCGGCGCAGGCAGAGGCTTACGGGTGAGGAGTTCCTCCACAAGGGGCACATGACGGTCGTAGATGTGCGCATCGGCAATGACATGCACGAGCTCCCCGGCTTTGAGTCCGCTCACCTGCGCGAACATTTTGAGAAGCACCGAGTATTGCACCACATTCCAATTATTCGCGGTGAGCATGTCCTGTGAACGCTGGTTGAGGATCCCGTTCAAGGTATCGCCCGAGACGTTGAACGTCATCGAGTAGGCGCAGGGATAGAGGTGCATTTCGTGGAGATCGGCAAAATTATAGAGGTTCGTCATGATGCGCCGCGAGGCGGGATTGTGCTTTAAGTCGAAAAGCACTCTGTCCACTTGGTCGAACTCCCCCTCTTTGTACTGCGCCTTTTGGGCGAGTTGGTAGCCGTACGCCTTACCGATCGACCCGCTCTCGTCCGCCCAGCTGTCCCAGATGTGGGAATGCAGGTCATGAACATTGTTGCTCTTCTTCTGCCAAATCCATAACATTTCGTCGATACAGCTCTTGAACGCCGTGCGGCGAAGGGTGAGAATGGGAAATTCCTCCCGCAGGTCGTAGCGGTTGACGATGCAGAATTTTTTGACCGTGTGCGCGGGCGCGCCGTCCTCCCAATGCGGGCGGACTTCAAGCTCGGTATCCCAAACGCCGTGCGCTAAAATCTCTTTACAATTTTGAATAAAAAGTTCGTCTGCTCTGCTCATTTGTTTTCTCCTTTCGGAGGAAGCCCAAGCGATTCGCGGTATAGCTCTCTTGCCATTCCCTCGGCGGAGGGTTCTATCTCCCTGTACCACTCCTGCGAAAACTGCCACATGAGCGTTGCAATGCGCTCCCGCACTTCCGTCTCCCCCAAGATCTGCATGATCGTCCAAAGATCGGGGGTGTTTGCCCTGCCCGTCGTTGCGATGCGCAAAATTTCCGCAACGTCGGCAACGCTCCCCTTATAAGCCTCGGGATTCGCCTTATAATCCTTCATCTCGGCGGCATAGCCGTTCTTTGCTGCCACCTGTTTGATCTTCTCAAACCACGCCTGCGCGTCGTCCTCATAGCGATAACTTTCGAGGAAATGGTCCATAACGCTTGCACGGTCGTACAGCTCCGCACGAAATTCCTCGTACGTTTCGGGCCGCTCGAAGAAAAATTTGATAAATTCCATTGCCTGCGAGGCGGTGGTGAAGTCCTTCCGCCGCTTCTTGCCGCCGATCCCCATGCAGAGGGTGAGAACTTTGAGCATCTTGTCGCGGTCCGCAAAATACCCTTCCTGCGCGTCGGTGCCGTACTCGTCCGCCCATGTTTTGAGAAAATCGAACATCTCCTCCGCGGAGAGCAAGGCAAGTTCATTTTTGGAGATGTCGTTGAGTTTATCGAGGTCGAACAGCGTTCCGCTCTTGCTCATTTTGCCTGCCGAGAACTTGAAGTTTTCGAGCGGCGCTTCTGGATTCTTCCGGTACCATTCCTCGAAGTTGGAATTGAGGAGGGTGAGCATGTACACCTTGACGGCGCGGGCGAAGTACCCCTCTTTGCGGTAAAATTCGAGGGAGAGCTCGGGGTCCTTGCGCTTTGAAAGTTTGCGGCGGGACTCCCCGTCCTGCTTCATGAGCGAACAGTTGTGCCCGTAGCGCGGACGCTCGAAGCCGAGCGTTTCAAACAGCTCGATGTGGATAGGAAGGGATGCGAGCCACTCTTCGCCGCGGATGACGAGGGTGGTGCGCATGAAATGGTCGTCGATGGCGTGCGCGAAGTGGTAAGTGGGAATGCCGTCCGACTTCAAGATCACGACGTCCTGGTCGTTTTCGGGCACGGTGATGTCCCCCTTGATCTCGTCGTGGAATTTATGCTTGTTCTCGGGACTTCCCATCGACTTCAAGCGAATGACAAAGGGTTTGCCCTCGTCCAAATTTTTGTAAATTTCCTCTTCGGAGAGGTTGCGGCACTTGGCGTACTTGCCGTAGTAGCCCGTGATCTCCTTCTTGGCGGTCTGCTCCTCGCGGAGAGCGGAGAGCTCCTCCTCGGTGCAGAAACAGGGGTAGGCCCGTCCCTCTTCAATGAGGTGTTTGACGAACGCGCGATAAATTTCGGCGCGCTGGCGCTGGTACCACGGCGCATAGGTCTCGTCGCCGCCGATCTCGGCCCCCTCGTCGAATTTGATGTCGAAATAGCGGAGGGCATTCTTCACCGCCTCCACCGCGCCGTCCACCTTGCGCTTTAAGTCGGTATCCTCAATGCGAAGATACAGAATGCCCCCGCTCTGGTGGGCAATGCGTTCGTTGGCGATCGCCGCAAAGAGATTGCCGAGATGGATAAAGCCCGTGGGCGAGGGTGCAAGACGGGTGACCTCCGCGCCCTTGGGAAGGGAACGCGGCGGGTATTTTTCTTCATAGCTTTCGAGCGAGGGATATTCCCCGGGCAGAAGCCGCTCTGCCAATGCTTTGTAATTCATATTCGTTTACTCCAATCGGTTTTTTGAAAAGTAAGTCTGCGCCGCTCGGCTGCGCTATAACAGCTCCAAGCTCTCGGGCGCGATCTCGGCAAGCCCGTTTTCGATGTCATGCACAAGCGAGACCGCCGCAGAGAGCATGGGCGTTTCCACGCCGAGTTTTTCCCCCGCCTTGACGACAACGCCCGCGACAAAGTCTACGTCGCACCGCCGTCCCGCTTCGAGGTCTTTGAGCATGCCCGAGCGGATGTTTTTGTGCTTTTTCATGGCAATGGGTAGGAGCATTCCCGCAAAGGGCGAGGAAAAGAGCTTCAAAATATCGTGTCCGTTCTGCACGAGGCGCTTGCACCCCGCCGCCTTTGCGACGGCGATCGTCTCCTTCATGAGGGCAAGCACGCGTTTTTTGTGCTTTTTCGCAAGTTCTCCGAAAGTAAGAGCGGAGATCGCCGAGAGCGTGGAGAACGCCGCGTTGACAACGAGTTTGCTGTATCTGATCTCGGCGAGGTCCCCCACCGTCACCGTGAAGGCAGACGAGAGCAAGGTCTCTATCTCTTTGAGCTTGTCCCCTTTCCCGTACGCGCCGAGCGCGAGGCAAAGCTCCCCCTCCGAAGTGAGTTTTATCTTTCCGGGCGAGACGAGCTCCGCTCCCCAGCCGAGCGCGCAGCCGTAAATTCTGTCGCCCAAGACATTTGCAAGGCCCTCTTCGGGAAGTCCGTTCTGCACGGTGACGAGTGCGCCGTCCTGTTTCAAAAAGGGAGCTAAAAACTTTGCGATCGCGCCGTTCTCCCGCTGCTTTGTGGCAAGAAAGACGACATCGTACTCCCCTTTCATCTCCCCGGGGAGAAGCGCGTGAACACGCACAGCCCCTTCTCGATTTTCAAATCGTGCGCCACGCGTATTGAGCGCTTCGACGTGCGCGCGGTTGCGGGTGACGAGGTCGCAGGCAAGGGCGGGGTTTTCCCGCACCAGCCACGCGCCGAGGCTCGTTCCCATGGCTCCCGCGCCGTAGATACAAATTCTCATAGTTTTATAAGTTCCGAAACGACGCTGCTCACCGATTTTCCCGTGCAATCCACGGTAGCGTCGGCAAATTTTTCATAGAGCGGAACGCGCTCGGCGTAGAGCTCTCTGAGCGTAGCGATGTTCCCCCTCATCACGACCCCGCGGGCCGAAAAGTCGGGGATGCGCCTTTCCGCTTCCTCTTCGGCAATTTTTAAGTAGACGATCTTCCCGAGCGACTTCAAGTGCGCCATCGCCTTTTCCGAATAGACCGCGCTCCCGCCCGTTGCGATGACCGCGCCCTTCGCCGAAAGACCGCAAAGAACCTCTTCCTCAATTTTAAGAAACCCCTCTGCGCCGATGCGGGCGATGGTCGCGGCAAGCGATTCCCCCGTGAACGCGCGGATGAGGTCGTCGCCGTCGAGAAAGGCAAGGCCGAGCTCCTTTGCGAGCTTCTTCCCCGCAGAGCTCTTTCCCGACGAGGGCATACCGATGAGGACGATGGTTTTCATGCTTTTTTCATTATAATCGATTGCAAAGGAAAAGTCAAACATCCGCCGCCCGAAAAAGAAAAAAGTTGACTGCGCCTCTTTTTTGGAGTATAATGGGAATATCGAAAAGAAAAAGGGGCGGAAATATGAAAAAAACGGGACTCGCTTGTGTTTTGATTTGTCTCCTCCTGCTCACCCTCTGCGGGTGCAGCGCGTACAGCGGCATCAAGATCGCTTACGGACAGGCAGGCTACCGCGAATATACGATCACGGAGGACATTAAAACCGCCTTCGGGATCGAGGAAAAGGACTGCAAATCCGCCGCGGCCGTGGTACACTTCCTCTCCACCGCCGAAATCGACAAAGAGGACGATCTGACAGCGCTCACGGAAAAAGCGGCCGCTTCAAAGTGGGTGATCGTGTGGGAATATTCCGACGAGGAAGCCCTGCAAGAGGCCTATAAGCATATTCTCGCCGAGGAGGAACTCACACAGTTCGACAAACTTTGGTCGGAATACCGCAAGGCCCCCACCGTGAGCGGCAACTGCGTTCTCGTGCGGGGAGACACCGCGATCTTCGAAAAGACGAAATAAGCGCCTCTTCTCCCCGCGCAAACGGGATTTTTTACGGAATTTTCAAAATGCGCGCAAAAAAAGGTTGTGTTTTCCAAAGCGGTATGTTATAATAACCCTTGTATTCTGCTGATAAAGGAAAAAAGGCTATGAATTTTGGAGCTTTTATTGCAAGTCTGTTGGCGCCGATCGACTATCCCGCCTACCGTGTAACAAGTTTGATCCTCATCATCTTGATGTTTGTTGCGGCGCTCGCCGCGATCATTCTCGTCATGTTTACCCCCGGCAATTCGCAGGGCATCGATGCACTGAGCGGTTCGAGCGAAACGTTCTACGGAAAGAACAAGGGCAAATCCACAGAGTCCCTCCTCAAACGCTTGACGGTCGCCTGCCTTGTCGTGTTGGCAGTCCTCGCGGTCGTATTCTTCATTATCTCCATTGAATCGCTTTGGGCATGATCGGATAAACTTCTTACGGGCGGCGAAAAGCTGCCCGTTTTTTTGACTACATATGGACGTAAAACAATCTCTGCTCGAAAAATTTCGGGATGGCTCCTTTGCCCTTTGCACCGACGAGCAGGTGGCGCGGCTCCTGCGCCTCAACAAACGGGAGAGCACGGGACTTCGCGACATTCTCCTCTCCCTCTGCCGCGAGGGCGAACTTCTCACAGACAGCCGCTCCCGCTTCGGCACCGCCCGTCAATTCGGCGCCGTGCAGGGAGAGTTCCTCGGCAATGAACGAGGCTTCGGTTTTGTCACCTTCGGGGACGGCTCTCCCGACCTTTTCATCCCCCGCCGCGCGACATCCGGCGCGCTGCACGGAGACACGGTGCTCGCCATCCGCGTGGAAGGCCGTTCGGGCGACGAGGGAGAGATCCTTGCGATCCTCCAAAGAGGCTGCAAGGAAGTGGTCGGCGTCTACCGCCGCGAACGGCAGGCGGGCTACCTTGTCCCCGATGACAGACGGCTCACGACCGAGATCTATATCCCCGCAAGCAAGAGCAGGGGCGCAAAGCACGGCGCGAAGGCGGTCGCGCGGGTGCGTTCCTTCGAAGGAATTACGCCCGTGGGTGAGATCCTCGAAGTTTTGGGCAAGGACGGCGACTTCTTTACCGAAGAACTTGCCATTATCCGCGCTCACAAACTGCACGAAGAATTTCCCCCCGACGTCGAAGCGGAAGGCGAACGGCAGGAAAGACGGCCTTTCACGCAAAAAGATCTGATCGGCCGCGAGGACCTGCGCCGCGAGCTCGTCATCACCGTGGACGGAGAGGATACAAGGGACATCGACGACGCGATCTCGATCTCCAAAAAGGGAGAGACCTATTTTCTCGGCGTGCACATCGCCGACGTTTCGCACTATGTGGCGCGAGGCAGCCGCCTCGACGAAGAGGCGTTTCTGCGCGGAACCAGCGTTTATTTTCCCGACCGCGTACTGCCCATGCTTCCCCGCTCCCTCTCCAACGGCATTTGTTCGCTCAATGAGGGCGAGGACCGCCTCACCCTCTCCTGCTTTATGACGGTGGACGGGCGCGGCAGGGTGATACAAAAGCGCATTGCCCCCTCGGTGATCCGATCCCGCCACCGTATGACCTATACCGAAGTGACAAAGCTCGCCGAAAGAGACGCCGAAACACAAAAAAAGTATCCGGACCTCGTCGGGTTTGCGGCGATCGCCGCAGAACTGACGCAGATCCTCAAACGGGCGCGGGAGGCGCGCGGGGGCATTGCGCTCGACGTGAAGGAGGCGAAGATCCTCTACTCGGACGGAAAAATTTCCGTCCCCGACTTTGAGCGGACGATCTCGCATGAGATGATCGAACAGTTCATGGTGCTCGCCAACGAGAGCGTTGCAAGTCTCATGACGGAAAAGAAGGTCCCCTTCGTCTACCGCATTCACGAGCCGCCGAGCGAGGAGAAGGCGCAGGGGCTCCTCTCCTTCCTCTCCGAAACGGGCGTGAAGGCAAACTTCAACACCGAAAAAGTTTCCCCGCGGGACTATGCGGAGATCCTGAGCCGTTTGGAGGGCTCTCCCCTCTTTCCGCTCGTCAACCGCGTAATGCTGCGCTCTATGATGAAGGCGCGCTATTCTCCCGAGAACGTGGGACACTTCGGGCTCGCCTCGGACTGCTATTGCCACTTTACCTCTCCCATCCGCCGCTATCCCGACCTGTGCATCCACCGCATTATCAAGGAGGCGCTCACAGACCTTTCGGGAACGAAAAAATTCGAGGGCTTTGTGGAGGAGGCGTCCATCCGCTCCTCGGAGTGCGAGCGGAACGCCGCGGATGCCGAACGGGAGGTGGATGGGTTGTATCTTGCGGCCTATATGCAGGAAAAAATCGGCGAGAAATATGAAGCGACGATCTCCGGCATGAATTTCTACGGTCTGTTTGCCGAACTCGACAATACCGTGGAGGGATTCATTCCCATGGAGACCCTGCCCGAGGACCGTTATGAATTTTTGGAAGATCGGCACATTTTGCGCGGCTTAAAACATTCTTACATGCTCGGAGAACGGGTAAAAGTTGAAGTCGTCGGCGTGGATTGGGGCATGCGGAGAGCCAACTTCGCACTGCTCGGAAAAATCGGGAGTCTGAAATGAAAGTGATTGCGGTAAATAAATCCGCTTCCTTCGAATATTTCATCGAGGAGCGTTATGAAGCCGGCATCGTGCTCGAAGGAAGCGAGGTGAAGTCGCTGCGCGGAGGGAAAGCCTCTCTCGGCGAGTGCTTCTGCGAAGTTCGCGGAGGAGAAGTGATCGTCAAAAACATGCACATCGCCCTCTATGACAAGAGCGGCGCCTTCTCCACCAAGGACAGCCGTCGGGACAGGAAACTGCTTCTCCATAAACAGGAGATCCACAAGATCGTGGGACGGGTCAACGAAAAGGGCTACACCCTCGTGCCCCTGAAACTGTATTTTAAGGATGCGCTCGTGAAAATGGAAGTCGCGCTCTGCCGCGGCAAACATACCTATGACAAAAAACAGGCGCTGAAAGCCCGCGATACCAAACGCGATACCGACCGCGCCATCAAAGAATTTCGTTGAAATACGGAAACAAAAACTGAAATCGGCCGCCGCGCGGGGCGAAACTTCGCCCCGCGCGGCGGCCTTTAACCGCTCTCCTCCTCTTCCTCGGGCAGCGACATGAGATCTTCGTAGAGCTTGGTGATCACGCCGTTTCCGCCGAGCCCATGATAGGCCTCATAACTGCGGCGCGCCGATTCTTTGACATAGATCGGGCAATATCCCCGCCCCGTATATTTATCGTGATACTCGATGAGCTGGTTGCGCAGCAGGCTGAGTACGCCCTCCGTCAGCGCCTTTTCCCGCTTGAAACCGTTCTTCAACCGCGTAAGGAAGTAGGTAAGTCCGCCGCCCAGCACCGAAGAGGCCGCGCAGGAAAACACCGAAAGCCAAACTTGGTTCATGCCGTCACCTCCCGCGAGAGTTCTTCGAGATAGTACTCCGGCCGATGGGAATCCACGCCGCTCAATCGGCGTTCGCGCCCGATATGGAGCACCCTGCCGACATGCCGATAGCCGAGGATCCACGGCGGAAGATGGGTGACAATGTCACGGCAATTTCGCACGACGGTAAAATTTTTCAGCCGCGTCTTGACACTTTTCCGCAAAAATCCCCAGACGACGCGCGGACAGCCGAATCCGAATCCCACAATGTTTGTTGCGATGTCCGGACGGTTGAAAACGCAAAATTCGTGGCACAGCAGCGCGATCGCCGCCCCGTGCGAATAGCCCGAGATGACGATCTTTTTCACGCTCTTATCTGAGACCAGCGGCGTGATGAGCGGCTCGATTGTGCGAAATACCCGCAAAAATCCACGATGGACGAACCAAAGCTCGCTCATGCTGCGGTACGGCTTTGCGGGAAAATCGAGATTGTTTTTCCAATCGGTCGCGCCGTTGCTCTTTTCGAAGAAGAGATAGAGGGCATTCCCCTCCCGCTTCGAAAAGTAAGAAGCGGCATTTTCTTTTATCTGCAAATAGGGCGCACGCAAGGTACGATCGAATAATTGATACATAGTCATGGCAATACCTTCCTTTCTTATTCCTATTCTATTGTATCGCAACTTTGGAATTTTGGGAGCGTAAGTGCCATTTTTTTCTTTTTTGGGAAAAAAGAACCGCTTCCTCGCAGTGCACGGAAACGGCGATGTCAGCATCATTTTTTCTCTTATTTGGTGTGAATGCGGACACAGAGGACGGAATAAGGCGTAACGGTATAGCCGAACACGGAGCCGACTTCGAGCGTGAACTCTCTGGGGCTCACATGGTAACCCAGCACCCCGAGACGGTTGATCCCATCCGGCTGTTGAGGGTTGGAGCTTTCCAGGATCGTGCAGTCGGCGATCGCCTTTACGCTCGCGCCCGAGAGATCGATGTTCACCGTCCTGCGGCTGTCGCCCGCGTTGACGATCTTCACGATGATGTCCTTCGTGTTCTCATCGTACGTCACCGCCTGATAGACGCGGTCCACGTCCTGGCTGAGCAGATCGAGCCGCATCGTCTGCTCCACGCCGTCGGCGAGCGTCATGGTGGATTTCAGCACATGCGTGCCCGAATTGTTCATGAACAGCTTTTGTACATAATAGTTAGGCGAGAGAAGGAGCTCGGTATTTGTGAAATACATCATATCCACATCCCACTGGTTTGCACCGTCGTCGCGGTAGATCCCGTCGCAGACGCCGAACATGGGCGCATAGGCCGCAAGATCCACCACGTCGCCGTTGCGTTCGAGACCCGTCATATAGGCTGCCTCGGAGAGCGCCGTCATCCACGAGTTGGTGTCGAAAGCTCTCGAATTTCCCGCATAGTTTGTCGCCGCGTTTGCGGAATATTCGCCGACAAATACTTTGTATGCCTTCTCGCCCGTGCGGTCGTACTTGTCGTAAATGCAGCGTTCGGGAGAAGCATAATACAGGAAGTCGTTATACCCCATATAATAATGGTGATCGACTACGCCGTACTTGGCCCAGCTGTCTACCTTGCCTGCGTCCATATAGTCCTGCGCTGCGGAATCGGCGAGATAGGCGCGGTAGGCACCCGTGCCGGGAAGTGCGTCCGCGAACACCAAGCCGTTTCCGACGATCGGCTGCACACCGCCGTAAACCGCGGGAGCGCTCTTTTGCGCCGCAAAGAACGCTTCGAGGAACTGTTCATAGTGACGGTAATAGGTCTCGGTAAACTGTTCGTTGCCGATCCCGATGTACTTGACGTTGAAGGGTTCGGGATGTCCCATATCCGCGCGGATCTTCCCCCACTTGGTATTTGTATCGCCGTTGGCGAACTCGATGAGGTTGAGGGCGTCCTGCACATAGTCCTCCGTCTCTTTGAGATGACGGCCCATCATCTGCGTGCCGCGCTTGCTTGCGTCTGCCGCGCCGCCCTGATCGGAGAAGCCGCAGTTGACGATGGGAACAGGGCTTGCCCCGATGCTCTCGCAGAGCAGGAAATATTCATAGAACCCGAGGCCGTAGTCCATATTGTAGCCCCAAAGGTCGAAGTTGTTGGAGCGGGTGATGTATTCGCCGTAAGTCGTCGTCTCCTCGGCCTTCCCGTCGGTATCGAGCTGATAGGTAAAGGCGGGAATGGTGTCGTCGCCCGCGTTATTGCCGTTTTGCACCGCGCCGACGGAGTTCTTCCAGTCGTACACTTCGAGGCAGCGGCCCTTTTCATCCACCGTGGAATTGTCCCCCTCGATGATGCAGCCGCCCGGGAAACGCATGAACTTGGGCGTAAGCTCCTTCACGGCATTATAGATATAGTTCTTGAAACCGAGCGTGGAATCGTTCGTTTCGAGCTGCACGGCGTCCACGAGATAGGTGGCGGGCGTATCGAATACAAGCTCGAAATGGAGATCTTTCGTAACCGTCGCCGAAGCCTTCACCGTGCGCCGATATTTCACCCAATCGCCCTGCTTTACGTCAAATGTGACGGAAGCATATTCTTTGCCCGACCCGTCGCACACGCGCGCAGTCGCCTTGGCGTTCGCACCCGCTTTGATAAAGGCGGAAAAAGTGTATTCCGTCTTTTCGACGACGGCGATCGCAGGGTAGCTATAACCGCTGTTGGAAAGACCTCCCCCTGCCGCCGTGACCGTAACGCTTGCATAGTGCGGACTGACGTTGGTTCCAACGGTCGGATTGTGATAATCGGCATGGGACGAAAGCACCCCCTCGGTATCCCCCACTTTGACCGTAGCGCCCTGGGTCGCCGTCCAATGATTCTGATAGTTGGCCGTGTTCGCGCCCTGGTTCAATTCCTCAAAATTGCCGTTGGCAAGCAAATTGTCGTCAAGCGCATATCCCGCAAAGTTGATGTCTTCCAGAAAGGTACCGAAGAGCAGATCGGAAATGTCAACGGCGTCTGCGACCGATCCCGCTTGGATGGTGATCTGCGGATTTTCGTACGCTTCGCCTTTGGCGTCTGCACTTTCGCAGCCGGCAAGACAGGAAAGAGCGAGCGCACCGAGCGCCGCCCCGGAGAGGAGCGTTGTTACAAGTTTCTTCATAAAAATTTCCCCCTATTGTTCTGTAACGTATTTTATCAAAGATTTCCCACTCTGTCAATGGTTCGAAAAAAATTTTTTGAAAAGCCGCGCGAACTTTGGGCTGCGCACCCCGCTTTCAAACCCGACATTATTTTTATTTAGATAGCTGTCGAAATAAAATGAGGATTGTTTTGATGATTATCTAAATATAAATAAGGTGGTAACTTTGCTGTGATGAAGGAAGAAACGAGAAAAAAGAAAATGCGGAATTTCCGCGAGAAAGTGATTGACATTGAAGGAGGGATATGATATAATCGGAAACACAAGCGGATGTGGCGAAATTGGCAGACGCGCAGGTTTCAGGTTCCTGTGGGAGACCATGCAGGTTCAAGTCCTGTCATCCGCACCAAGTCAGTATAATCCGAACCAAATACTCGTAACGAGTGAATGGTTCGGATTTACTTTTTATCTATGAGCA
>CANRPN010000037.1 GCA_947632505.1 uncultured Clostridia bacterium
ATCGTTGCGGGTCCGTTAAAGAACCGGGAGCCGGGATTGCGCGGTATCATCTCGATCACGGAAGCCGATGTCGCACCTGATCTCAAAACGGCAAAAATTTATATCAGTATTTTAACGACGGGCGACGAAGAAAAAAAGGAGGGTTTCCGCATCATAAAGGAAAACGCAGGCTTTATCCGTCATGAACTTTCCAAGATCATGAGCATGCGCACAGTGCCTCAGCTCACCTTTTTGGAGGACGGCAGCATGGAATACGGTTCGAAGATGGATGCGCTGCTCTCGGAGCTCGACGTGCAACACGACAAGGACGATCAATGAATACGATCGAAGAAATTGCAGGCCTTCTCAAAGGTCTGAAAAGCGCGGTGATCTTTACCCATACGCGGCCGGACGGCGACGCCATCGGCTCCTCTATGGCGCTTTCCCGCGCTCTTTCTTTATGTAACATTCAAAACCAGGTCATAGATGACAGCGAGATCCCGGAGAAGTTTTCCGCTTTCCATCTGCGCATCCAAAAATTCCCCACGCTCGACGCGGAGTGTTATATCTGCGTGGACGCAAGCGACGATGCGCGCCTCGGCGATCTCGCGGGTACCTTCCGCAAGGGGGCGAAGAAGGGGAAGCTCACCGTCAATATCGACCATCATATCTCGAATACCCGTTTCTGCAAATACAATTATGTGCGGGAACGCGCAAGCAACAGCGAAAATATTTTGGAGCTCATCAGGGCGCTCGGCGTGCCGCTCGACAGACAGATTTCGGAGTATCTGATGATGGGGATCGTTACCGATTCGGGCGGTTTTTCGCACAGCGACGTAGGCGGCGATACCTTCCGTGCGGCGGCTCTTCTTGCCGACGGCGGCGCGGATGTCTGCGCGATCACCTATGAAATATTCCGCAAACAGAGCAAGGCGCGCGCAGGGATGTATGCGGAGACGATTTCTCACCTTCGCTATTTGCTCAATGACCGTCTCGCGGTCGCCCTCGTTACGCAGGAGATGCTCTCCCGCTATGGATTGGGGCAAGATTCCACAGAGGGGATCGTTGACTTTGGACTCACGGTGGACAGCGTAGAGGTGAGCGTCTGCTTGTTGGAATCGAAAAGGGGACAGTACAAGGCCTCCTTCCGTTCCAAAGGAAAGGTAAACGTCAACGAAGTCGCGGGCGTATTCGGCGGCGGCGGACATGTGCTCGCCTCGGGCTGTATGTTTTTCGGCGAGCTTGAAGAAGTCATTGATAAGCTGCGCTATGCCGTCTTGCAGCATATGGGGGAATAGATGACGGGGTTTGTCAATATCGATAAGCGGGAGGGGCTGTCCTCCACCTATGCGGTGAACAGGCTCAAACGGCTCTCGGGCACTCCCTGCGGGCATATGGGCACGCTTGATCCGCTTGCCTCCGGCGTTCTTCCCATCGGCATCGGCAATTCCGCCCGCCTCTTCGAGTATTTTTTGAACAAAGAAAAAACCTATCTCGCCCGTTTCCGCTTCGGCGTGACGAGCAGAAGTTTCGACCGCGAAAGCGAACTTGTATTCGGCGGCGGGGTGCCGTCGGCAGGGGAGATCGAGGCAATTTTGCCGCGATTCTTAGGCGAGATCGAGCAGGTCCCCCCCGCGTTCAGCGCCATCTGCGTGGGCGGGAAACGGAGCTATGAATATGCGCGGCAAGGCAAAGAGGTGCCCTTAAACGCAAAACGGGTGCGCATTTCGTCCTTCCGCCTCCTCGAACAGACGGGTGCGGATGAGTACCTGTTTGAGATCGTCTGCGGCGGCGGGACATACATCCGTTCGCTTGCGCGCGATGTTGCCCATGCGCTCGGCACCGAGGGGCTCATGGCTTCGCTGCGGCGCACGCAAAGCGGCATTTTTACCGAAGAAACGGCGGTCGAGCTCGATCTGCTCACGCCCGAAAATCTGAAAGAATATCTCATTCCCACCGAGGACGTGCTGCCTTTTCCCGTTCTCGAAATCGACGATGAAAGGCTCTACCACGGACTTGCCGTGTCCTGCGGGTGTGCAGACGGGCGGTATAAACTCTACCGGGGCGGGCAGTTTTACGGGCTTGCAAGGGTGGAAAGCGGGCTTGCCAGGACGGAGAAAAAGTTATGCTGACCGTCCTGAAAGAGGGGGAGACCTTCCCCGAGGCGTGTGCGCTCGTTTTGGGCGGGTTCGACGGACTGCACCTCGGCCATCGGGTCCTTCTCGACCGCGCAAAGGAAAGCGGGCTGCCCGTCGGGCTCACTTCCATTTTCGGCGGAAAGGGAAAGGAACTGTTTACGCGGGAGGAGCGGGAATACGTCTTTTCGCGCAGCGGAGTCCGTTTTGTGCTCGAATTTCCCTTTACGGAGGAGCTGCAAAACACCTCCGCGGCGGAGTTCCTGCATGCTGTTTTCGGGCGGCTGAACGTGAAATACGCGGTCTGCGGCGAGGATTTCCGCTTCGGGAAAGACGCCGAAGGGACGGCGGAGCTGTTGAAGCGTCTTGCGCCCTGTCCCGTGACCGTCCAAAAGGCCGTAAGCGCGCCTGCGGAGGTGAGCGGGCGAATGCGCAAATTTTCCGCCACCGCCTGCAAAGAATTTTTGAAAAGAGGGGAACTCTCCCTTTTGAATGCTTGTCTGTATTCCCGCCCGGAGGATTTTTACGACGGCGCCTATTTTATCGGCGGGAACGTGGAGCACGGGCGGCAGGTGGGCAGAACTTACGGCTTTCCAACGCTCAATTTGAGCGTTCCCGGGAACAAACTGCTCCCGCCAGACGGAGTTTACCGTGGGCTCTGCGGAACGCCGAAGGGGAATTTCCCCACGATCGTCAACCTCGGCGCGCGGCCCACCTTCGGGGTGGAAGAGCGCAAGATCGAGGCGTATTTGGACGGCTTTTCGGGGGACCTCTACGGGGCGTATGTGCGGGTTTATCCCATGGCGTTTCTGCGTCCGATCGAAAAATTTTCCTCAGCGGAGGAACTGAAAGCACAGCTTTTGCAAGACATTCAAATTCTGCGAAAGGGGGGACACGTATGATAAAATTCGGGCCGAGCGGCAACTCCGAGAGCTTCTATGCGGCAGGCTTTTCCCACACGGAGGAGTCGGCCGTGTTCGTGAAAGAGCGCGGGCTTGATTGCTTTGAATATTCCTTCGGGCGCGGCGTGCGCATGACGGAGGAGAAGGCGCGCTCGATCGGCAATGCCTTCCGCGAAAACGGCGTGGAAATTTCCGTGCATGCGCCTTACTTTGTCAACTTTGCCAACCCCGACGACGAAATGGCGGCAAAGTCCTACGGCTATGTGCTCGACAGCGGAAAAATGGTCGACCTCATGGGGGGAAAGCGGATTGTCTTTCATCCCGCCGCGCAGGGCAAGGAGAGCCGCGAGACCGCAGTCTCCCGCACCGAGGACCGCCTCAAAATCCTGCGCGATTACATCTATCTCAACAATTTGGAACACCTCATGTTCTGCCCGGAGACAATGGGCAAGACGGCGCAGATCGGCACGGTGGAGGAGATCGCGCGTTTCTGCGAGATCGACCCCGTTTTTACGCCCTGCGTCGACTTCGGACACGTCAACGCCCGCGAACAGGGGAGCTTAAAGACGAAGAAAGACTATCTTGTCCGCCTCGAATATCTTCTCGAACGGCTTGGCTATGAGCGCATGAAGAATTTTCATGTGCATTTTTCCAAAATCCAATACGGCGCAAAGGGGGAGATCCGGCACCTGACGTTTGCGGACGAAGTATTTGGGCCCGAATTTATGCCGCTTGCGGAGGCGTTCTGCGAGCTGAAATTGGAACCGTACATCATCTCCGAATCGGCGGGGACGCAGGCCGAGGATGCGGCCGCGATGAAACAGATGTACGAGAGGGCATCTCGCGCATAAGGCAACGTACTTTCTCTTAAAAAGTTGTTGACTTGCCGTGGTATATTTGGTATAATATGGGTATGTTACAGGCAGAAAAGCGCAAAATATACCGTGAAGCGGGCGCGGACGCCCTTTTTTTGGAGGCCGATCATCTCCGCAGATATTTCACGGGATTTTATTCCACGGACGGCTATGTCGTCCTGACGGACGAAAAATGTCTCTTCTTCGCCGATCCCCGTTACTTCGAGGCGGCGGAAAAGGCGCTCAAAGGCTCCGATGTAACGGTCGTTGCGGGCGCCTACAAGGAAGCGATCGAAGCCGTGAAGGACTGCAAGACGCTCGGCGTTCCCTTTCCGCTTGTTACGCTCTCTTCGGCGGAAGCGCTGCGCGAAAAGGGATTTATGCTCGTCGATTGTATGCCCGCCCTCAAAAATGCGATGGAAGTCAAGACCGAGCGGGAACTTTCCCTCATCCAAAAGGCCTGCGACATCGCCGAGGACGCATTGCTGTTGCTTCTTCCCGAGCTCAAAGAGGGCATGACGGAGAACGAGACGGCGGCGCTTCTCGAATACAACATGAGAAAACTCGGCGCTTCGGGCGTTTCGTTTGACACGATCGTGGCGTTCGGCGCAAATTCGAGCGTCCCGCACCATGAGACGGGGGAAACAAAACTCAAATTCGGTGACATCGTGCTCATCGACTTCGGCTGCAAGGTGGAGGGATATTGCTCGGACTGCACCCGCACGTTCCTCTTCGGCGACGACGGAAAGCACGAGCAATTCAAAAAAGCATATGAGGAAGTTCTCAAAGCGCATGAACTCGTCAAAGAGACCGTGAAAGCCGGCATGACGGGGCGCGAGGCGGACGAGGTGGCCCGCGGCTCCCTGCGTAAGGCGGGTTTAGACGGCTATTTCACCCATTCGCTGGGACACGGTATCGGCCTTATGATCCATGAATTTCCCACGCTCTCGCCCCGCGGCGAGGAGGTGCTTCAAGACGGCATGGTGTTCTCGGATGAACCGGGAGTATATCTTGCAGGCAAGTATGGCATCCGCATCGAGGACAGCTGTTTCATGAAGGGCGGCAAAGTGTGTACCTTTATGCATAAGACAGACAGAAAGCTCATCATTCTGTAAACTTTTGCCGCGGACAAGCGGCTTCGAATTAGAAATCAATTAAGGAGATCAAACATATGGCACAAATTTTGGCAGGCGACATCAGAAAGGGCACTACGTTCGAATACAAGAGCGGCGTGTACACGGTCACCGAATTTCAGCACGTAAAACCCGGCAAGGGCGCGGCGTTCGTTCGTACGACGCTCAAAAACGTCGTCACGGGACAGGTCCTCTCGGACGAGACCTTCAACCCCACGGCAAAGCTCGAAACGGCGCAGGTCGAAACCAAAAAGATGACCTATTCCTACAACGACGGCGAGTTCTATTATTTCATGGATGATGAGTTCAATCTCACCCCCCTCAACCATTCTCAGGTGGAGGACGCGCTGCAATATATCCGCGAGAACGACACCGTCACGGTACGTTTCCTCTACGGCAATGCCTTCTCGGTGGAGCCCGAAAACTTTGTGGAACTCAAAGTCATCGAAGCGGAACCCGGCGTCAAGGGCAACACGGCGACCAACGTCACGAAAGCCGCCAAGGTGGAGACGGGCGCGACCTTCCAGGTCCCCATGTTCGTCGAAGAGGGCGACACGATCCGTATCGACACGAGAACGGGCGAGTACATGTCGAGAGTCTGACCCATGAAATTCGTAGCGCAACGGGTACTTTGCGCAGAGCTTATGGTAAACGGTGAGCCCGTCTCCGAGATCGGACGCGGGCTCGTCGTTTATTTCGGAGTAAAAACGGGCGACGGAGAGCGGCAGGCCGAAAAGTGTGCCGAAAAACTTGCAAATCTGCGCATCTTCGAGGACGACGCGGGTAAGATGAATCGCTCGGTGAAGGACGTCGGCGGCGAAATTCTGTTTGTCTCCCAGTTCACGCTGTACGGCGATGCGCGAAAGGGGAACAGGCCGAGTTTTTCCGAAGCGGAGCGCCCCGAACGCGCCAATGCGCTCTATGAGTATGCGGCGCACTGTCTGCGCGCGCAAAACGTGCCCGTAAAAACAGGTATTTTCGGCGCGGACATGCAGATCGAACAGACTAACGATGGTCCCGTCACGATCATCTGCGAGTTTTGACTTACGGAAAACATTATGAAGATACAATTTTTGGGAACGGGCGCCGCGGAGGGCATTCCCGCCATGTTCTGCAACTGCGCGTTCTGCAAAGAGGCGAAGCGGAAGGGTTTGTTCCGCTCGCGCACGCAAATTCTGCTTGACGGAGAGCTCTCTCTCGACTTTCCGCCCGACGCCTATTTTCATATGCTCCGAAGCGGCGCGGACTTTTCCGCGCTTAAATATGTGCTTATCACGCATGCCCATCAAGACCATTTCTTTGCGGGCGATTTTATCCTGCATGGCTATAAATTTGCCCGTGAAATGAAAGAGCAAGAACTCACAATTCTCGGCAATGCGGAGACGCTCGAAGTTTTTTCCGAGAGCACACGGCGGGAACTGCGGCCCGAGATCGGAAAACATCTTCATCATGCTGTATTAAGCCCGTTTGAGGAAGCGCGTTTCGGCGATTGGCGGGTATATCCCCTTAAAGCCAAACATTCCTCCCGCGACCCGCTTCTCTTTCTGCTCGAAAGAGGGGGCAAGCGCGTTCTTCATCTGCACGATACGGGGCCGCTCCCCGAGGAGGATTATGTCTACCTCGCGAAGCTCGGCGGCGCGCCCGTCGATCTCGTTACCCTCGACTGTACCTTTTTATACGACCGCGCGGATGAAAATGCCCGTCACATGGGTATTTACGAGGACATGGAGGTACTTGCGCGGCTGAGCGGGATCGGGCTCGTGGACGGGCACACCCAAAAGGTCATCTCCCACTTTTCGCACAACGGCTCTCCCACCGCGGAAAAACTGCGGCGCGCGGAAGAGGAATACGGCGTGATCGCAGCCTACGACGGCATGGAGCTCGAAATTTAAGGGTTACAAAGGCCGCCCGCCGCGCTTCATAGAAGCGCGGCGGGCGGCTTTCTTGCAAAAAAACGCAAATACGTCCGCCAAAAGGCGAAAAAGGAGGAAATTTTGCAAAGAATGCGGGAAAGCTCCTTGCATTTTTTGCAAAAAAGAGTAAAATAAAAAAGGGAACAGCTTGTCCGCACCGCAGCGGAGGGAGTGCCGAATGGGATTATTTGCCCGTATTCAAAAGTTATTTGTCCGAAAGAGGGTCGTGGGGCTCGCGCTGGGAAGCGGCGGAGCAAAGGGCATGGCCCATCTCGGCGCGCTCAAAGCCTTCGAGGAAGCGGGCATCCGCTTTCAGGTGGTCGCGGGCTCGTCCATCGGCTCTATCGTCGGCGCACTGTATGCCAAGGGGTTCACCTCAAACGACATGGTTCAGATCGTCGAGAGTCTCAACCGCAAGGAGTTCGGGAAGAATTTACTCAATCCGTTTAGCGATTTATCTTTCGCCGAGGAATTTCTCTCCCATTATTTGGAGGGAAATATCGAAGATCTGCCCCTTCCCTTTGCGGCATGGGCGACGGACGGCGTAACCAACGAGGGAAAGATGTTCACCTCGGGCAACCTTGCTCGCATTCTCACGGCCTCGTCCGCGATCCCGCCCTTTTTCCGCGGCGTAGACGTAGACGGCAGGCGCTATTATGACGGCGCGTTCACCAATTCTATCCCCGCGGAAGCCTGCCGGTCGCTCGGCGCGGACGTCGTCATCGGCATTGACCTCTCCGCACAGACGTATGCGGAGGGCAGCACGGAGAGCCGCTTCTCACGGATTTGCAGCCTCGCGGTGGCGAAAGTTTCCCCTGTAAAATATCTTGCTGACAGTAAACAGCGGGGCTATGACAGCGCCGATTTCGTGTTGCAGCCCGATCTTCTTGCCTACCGTCCCACAGACGTCTCCCGCGAAAACATGAGCAGGATGTTTGACGTCGGGTATGAGGCTGCCAAAGCGAACATGGAAACCATCAAGGAAGTGATCCGCAAATGTCCGAAGCGAAGGGAAAAGCGAAGTTCCCGTTAAAGAAAACCATCCTTTTGGCCGCCTCGGTGCTTTCCGTGCTGCTTCTTGGGCTTCTTGCCTATTTGGTGCCCTTTTCCCGGTTTCTGCCCGCATTCCGCCTTCCGCAAAGGGAGAAAGGGGAATTGAGGCTGCATTTTCTTTCCGTGGGACAGGGCGACTGCACGCTCATCGAATTTGAGGAAGAACTTCTCGTCGTGGACGGCGGCGACGGCTCCTTTTCCGCCGAGAATAAACTCATCCGATACATCAAAGGGCTGCACCCGCAGCGCATTTCTCTTCTTCTTACCCACGCGGATATGGACCATTACGGCGGTTTTTCCGCACTCTGCGAAGAGTTTGAAATTGCCCAATGCTATTTGCCCGTTTTCTCCTCGGAGAACGAACGCTATCAGAAGTTTCTTGCCGAAATCGAGCGGGAGGGCTGCGGCACCGCCACGCTCACCCGCTATGATAAAATCGAAAAGGCGGGCGGATATCTTGTCTGCATCTCGCCGCGCAGCGGAGGGGAGACGGACGAAAACGATTCCTCTGCGGTGCTCTATCTTGATTTCGGCGGCATCACGGCTCTGCTGTGCGGGGACATCTCCGAGGCGCGCGAGCAGCTTCTTCTGCGTGAATATGCCCTTATGGAAGGCATCTTTGACAGCGGGAACTGCAAAGTGACGCTCAAAGACATCGACATTCTCAAAGCACCCCATCACGCTTCGGCCTATTCCTCCTCCAAGGAGTTTTTGGAGCTGCTGCGTCCGCAGAGCTACATTGTCTCCTGCGGAAAGGACAACCTCTATAAACATCCCGCGGGTGAGGCGCTCGAACGCTTCCGTGCAGCCTCTCCCGACGGCAAAATATATCGCGTTGACGAACTCGGAGATGTCATTGTCTCCGTCAAAAATGCAAGCTACACCGTAAACACGAGGTGATCATATGAAACTGACAACAGCGGGAGAATCGCACGGCAAGGGACTCTTTGCAATTTTAGAGGGAGTGCCCGCGGGATTACGGGTCGATCCACGCAAGATCGACGCCGAACTTGCGCGCCGTCAGGGCGGTTACGGCAGAGGAAGCAGACAGAAGATCGAGCGGGACAGCGTGGAATTTCTCGCCGGCGTCCGCGATCTGTTTACTCTGGGCAGTCCCATCGCGCTTGCGGTATGGAACAAAGATTACGAGACCTGGAAGCATTGTATGGCGCCCGAGGGGTGCGATACGTCGGAGCGGCAGCTCACGAGGGTCCGTCCGGGGCACGCCGATCTGGCCGGCATGCAAAAATTCCGCACCTCCGACGCCCGCAATATTTTGGAGCGCGCCTCTGCCCGTGAGACGGCGGCAAGGGTCGCTGCGGGCGAAATCTGCCGCGCGCTTTTAGGAGAATTAGAGGTCTCCGTCACGGGCTATGTGCGCTCTGTCGGCCGCATTATCGACGGGGTCAACCATTCCTTTGAGGAGATCGTGAAAAAGCGTCGGCCGCAGCTCGGCATGATGCACGAGGAATTGGAGCGGGAGGCCATCTCTCTCATTGAAAAGACGATGGCGGCGGGCGACACCTTGGGCGGGATCATCGAACTTCGCGTCAAGGGGCTCAAAAGCGGCTTCGGCAGCTGCATGACCTATGCGGAGAAGCTGGACGGCCGCATTGCTTCCGCGCTCATGAGCGTACAGGCCGTAAAGGGAGTGGAAGTCGGAGGCGGGTTTTCGCTCGCTGCCGAAAAGGGGAGCAATTCCCACGACGAAATTTTTGCGGAGGACGGAAAGTATATCCGCCGCACCAACCGTGCCGGCGGAATCGAAGGCGGCATGAGCAACGGCGAGGAACTTGTCATCCGTGCCGCCATGAAACCCATCCCCACACTGCTCAAAGGCCTTTCCACGGTGGATACGGCAACGGGCGCCCCTGCGACCGCTTCCCCCGAGCGCAGCGATGTCTGCGCCGTGGCGGCTTGCGAAGTCGTGCTCGAAAGTGCGTTGTGCTACACGCTTGCCGACGCCGTTTTGGAGCGGCTGGGCGGCGATACCGTTGGGCAGGTCATTGAGCGATACGAAAAATTATAAAAGCCATGAAAACTTGCAAAATCGAGGAAAGAGAAGCGCGGGAGAGCGTCATTGTCTGCCGCAAGAATGTCTTTTCCGCAGAGCTTGCTCCCCTTCGTGAGGAGCTCTTGGGGGGCGGCGGGATCATCTTTACCGATTCCAACGTCTATGCCCTCTATCATGCCCAAATAGAAAAGGAACTCGGCGGCGTGCCGGTCTTTGTCATGCCTGCGGGAGAGGAGCAGAAAAATACGGATACGCTCCTTGCCTTGCTTGGGGCAATGAAGAAGGCCGATCTGCGCCGAAATTCCCGTCTGATCGCCCTCGGCGGCGGCGTAGTGGGGGACATCGGCGGGCTCGCCGCAAGCCTCTACATGCGGGGGATCCCCTGCATCCAGGTGCCTACCACCCTGCTCGCGCAGGTAGACAGTTCTGTGGGCGGAAAGACGGCCGTAGATTTCGGTGGCGTAAAAAATCTCATCGGCGCTTTCTATCCGCCCGCGCGGGTGCTTGCGGACCCTGTTTTTTTGAAATCGCTTCCCCGCCGCGAATTGCGCTGCGGGCTCGGGGAGATCGTCAAGCACGGTGCGCTCTGTTTCCCGTTGTTTGAAAAACTTTCGGCCGCGCCGGACCTCTTCGACCTTGACTTTCTTGCGGACATTGTGCCCGAGAATATTTCCTTCAAAGCATCCGTTGTGCGGAAGGATCCGCATGAAAAAGGGCTTCGGCGGTGCCTCAATCTCGGTCATACCACGGGCCACGCGGTGGAGCTTTCCTCCGATCTCTCCCACGGCGAATGTGTGCTGTGGGGACTGATCTTTGAGAGCAAACTCGCCGAGCGGCATTGCAGGACGGAGAAAAATTTCCTGACAAAGCTGCGCGGACTCTGCCGCACTGTGCTCGAAAGCGGAGAAAAGCCCCCGCTCGGTTTGGGGAGCGCTCTTCTCGACAAAAAGAACACGGCCTTTGGCAGCGTCACGCTTGCAGTGCCCGTCGCGCCCGAAAAATTTGAAATTTTGCAGCTTCCGTTTGCGCAATATGAGCGCGAAATACGGGAGATCGCGGAGGAACTATGTTGAAGTTAGCAGTCATCGGCAAGGACGTCTCCCGATCGGATAGCCCCGCCATTCATGAGTTTCTTCTTCGCCGCCGTTTCCGCACGGCATGCTCCTATGAGCGGGTGAGCATTCTGCCCGAACGCTTTCATGAACAGGCCGAGGAGCTGTTCTCTCGCTTCGACGGGTTCAACGTCACCATCCCCTTTAAGGGGGAGATCGTGCCCTATTTGAAGGAACTCAAAGGCGATGCCGCCTGTTTCGGTGCGGTGAATATCGTCGTGGCGAAGCCCCGCTTCGGCTACAACACAGACGGCTACGGCTTTTTGCTCATGCTCGCAAACGAGGGCGTTGCGGTGAAAAACAAGTCGGTGCTCGTGCTCGGTGCGGGCGGCGCGGGACGGAGTTGCATCAAAAAGCTCGTTGGGGCGGGTGCGGAAGTGTTCGCCTACGAACGGGACGGCGCGCGGCTCAATGCAGTCCACAAAGAGTTTGGCGGATTTACGCCGCTCGCACAGGTCCCGGAGCGGCAGTTCGACGTCATTTTGAACTGCACGGGGATCGGAATGCATACCACGGAGGGCATGCTTCCCACGCTCGTTTATGAGACGGGGGAGACGGACACTGCCGAGCGGCTTTTGCGGGAATGCGGACAGGCGGTCGACCTCATTTATGTGCCCGCACAGTCCGAATTTTTACGGGTGGCGGAGCAATACGGCAAGCCCACTCTAAACGGAGGCTCCATGCTCTTTTATCAGGCTTATATGGCAGATTGCATCTATCTTTCCGCCTCTTCGGATGCGGGCGAGGCGGGAAGGCTTTGGAAGGAATACAGGGAGGCAAAACAATGAAATTTTTGGTCATCAACGGGGTCAATCTCGCTCGCACGGGCAAGCGCGAACGGGGTGTGTACGGCGCGGAGAGTTTGGAGGAGGTCAATTCGCAGCTCTCGGCGTTTGTTAAAGCGCACGGGCACGATGTGGACTTTTTTCAGTCGGATGTCGAGGGCGAGCTTTGCGCGCGGCTCGGTCAGGCGGAGGGAAATTATGATGGGGTCGTGCTCAACGCAGGCGCGTATACCCATTATAGCTATGCCATCCGCGATGCGATCGCGGGCATCTCGGTTCCCGTCGTGGAAGTGCATATGAGCAACGTCTATGCGCGGGAGGATTTCCGCAAGCATTCCGTTCTCACCGAAGTTTGCAAGGGCGAGGTCCTTGGCTTCGGCAAAAAGAGCTATCAGCTGGCATTGGAGAGTTTTTGGCTATGAATATCGTACTTTGCGGCATGATGGGCGTGGGCAAGTCCACGATCGGGATCAAAATCGCAGAACTCACGGGGCGCCGCTGGGTGGATACGGACGGTATCATCACGACCCGCTACGGCAGAATTTCGGACATCTTCGAGTATTACGGCGAGGCGCACTTCCGAGATCTCGAAACGGAGGTCGTCAAAGAGCTCGCAAAGGAGGACGGCCTCGTGATCTCCACGGGCGGAGGCCTTGTTTTGAAATGGGAAAACAGCGAGCTGTTGAAGCAGAATGGTAAACTTTTTTTCCTTCGCGCATCCCTCGGAACGCTTTTGGAGCGCGTTCTTGCGGACGAAACGCGCCCCCTTCTCCGCGGCGCAGAGAATACGGAAGAGCGCCTCAAAACGTTGCTGATGGAGCGTACGCCCGTCTATGAGCATAATGCGGATTACGTTATCGAAACAGACGGAAAGTCAGTGGAAGAAACGGCGGCCAAAATTTTGGCGCTTGCTGCGGGAGGCCTGTCTTGAAATATGCAATGATCACGGGCGGGACCAGAGGCATCGGGCTCGCCTGCGTGAAACGTTTTTCCGAGGCTGGTTTTTGCGTCACCGCCCTCTATTCGCACAGCGAGGAGGACGCAAAACAGGCGAGGGCGCTCTGCCCCGCCGCTTCCTTCATCCGCGCGGATGTTTCTAAGGAGGAAGAAGTAAAAAAAGCGTTCGAATCCTTGCCCGCACTCGACGTACTTGTGAACAATGCGGGAATCTCTCTGTTCGCACAGGTGCAGGATACTTTATGGGAGCAATTCGAACATGTGATGGCGGTCAATGCGGGCGGCGTGTTCCTCTGTTGCAAGCATGCTTTTAAGAAGTTGCTCGAAAGGGGAGAGGGGGCGATCGTCAACGTCTCCTCGGTATGGGGAGAGACGGGCGGCAGCTGCGAGAGCGCCTATTCCGCTTCGAAGGGCGCGGTCATCGCCTTTACAAAGGCTCTTGCCAAAGAACTTGCACCGTCGCACATAACGGTGAACTGCGTCTCTCCGGGCGTAATAGACACGCAAATGAACGCGCGGCTTAAAGAAGGGGAGAGGGAAAGCCTCAAAGAGGAGATCCCTCTCGGGCGGTTCGGAGGAGCAGAGGAGGTCGCGGAGCTCATTTTCCGCATCGCCGAGCAAAAATACCTTACCGGGCAAGATATCGCCCTCAACGGCGGGTATTTGATCTGAATATGGCGCAAAATATGCGAAAAGCACCCCGAAAGGGGCTTTTTCGTTATTAGCATAGTACTATGTCTGACATAACAATACTATGTCACACATAAATGAGTGCTATGCGTGACATAATCGCTCGTTACTACGTCTGACGTAGTATTTGTTTTACGGGTCAGCGGGCGCAACCAAAAGCCGGCTCTCCAACATGTATTCGTCTGCGATCTCCCAAGCGCGGCTCTCCTCGGGAAATTCAACGAAGAGCTTCCTGATCACGGGATATTCCTTTTCTTGCGCCTCGGAAGAGGTTTCCATGAGAGACGAAGTGGAGGCTCCGCTCGACGAAATTCCCGTTTTTGAACGCCTGTAAGGGGCCGAAATCGCAAAAAATTGTGATTTTCCCAAAATTTTCAAGCAAAAAAGAGGAGTTTTGCGCACTTCCGTCGAAATAAATACTGTTATGAAAGAAAGGATATACGAGAGAGAACGCACTTATCTGTCGCCCTATGCACAGAGATCGGAAGAGACGAAGGGACGGCTCAAACCCGAGTCGCCTTGTTCCATGCGTACCGATTTTCAGCGCGACCGCGACCGTATCATCTATTCCAAGGCCTTTCTTCGGCTCAAAAATAAGACGCAGGTATTTTTTGCGCCTGACGGCGATCATTACATGTCCCGTTTGACGCACACGCTGGATGTCAGCCAGATCGCCCGTTCGCTCGCGCGCTGTTTGGATCTGAACGAGGACCTCTGCGAAGCGATTGCGCTCGGCCACGATCTCGGGCACACTCCCTTCGGGCATGTGGGAGAACGGGTGCTCGATGCGATTTCTTCCTGCGGCTTTCGCCACTACGAGCAGTCTCTCCGCGTGGTGGACAAGCTCGAAAAGGACGGCAAGGGCTTAAATCTCACCTATGAAGTGCGGAGCGGGATCCTCAATCATACGCCTGCCGGCAAGCCGGAGACGCTCGAAGCGGAGGTCGTTCGCTATGCCGACCTCATTGCCTATATCAATCACGATATTGAGGACGCCATCCGTGCAGGATTCTTAAAGAAAGAGCAGCTCCCCGCGCGGCCCATCGCGCTGTTGGGGCAGACCACTTCCGCGCGCATCAATGCTGCGATCCTCGATATTTATCGGGAGTCCTACGGCAAGCCCTATGTCAAAACCTCGGCCGAGATGGGGGAGGCGCTCGTCGAGCTCAGAGAGTTCATGTTCTGCAATGTGTACGAACAGGCGAACAAACTCATCCAGGAGAGTGCGGAGCGGATGCTCGGCGCCCTCTATACATACTTTGCCGGCCGGCCGGAGGAACTTCCGCCGCTCTATCATTCCATGCGCGAGGAAAGCGGTGTTCCGCGCGTGGTATGCGACTATCTCTCATCCATGAGCGACCGCTATGCTGTCAACCTCTTCAAACGGCTGTTCGTGCCGCGGGAGGGGGTGGTATGAGCGAGACCTCCTACGCCGAATTTCTAAACCTTTTGAAGGAAAAGAATGACCTTGTCGAGGTCATTGGTTCCTATATAAAATTGGACCGGCGTGGGTATAACTATTGGGCGTGCTGTCCCTTCCACCATGAAAAGACGCCGTCTTTCTCGGTGAACGCCGCGGACAAGTACTATCATTGCTTCGGCTGCGGGGTTTCGGGGGACGTCATTTCCTTTGTCAAGGAATATGAGAACGTCGATTTCCGTCAGGCGGTGGAGATCCTCGCAAAGCGGGCAGGGCTGGAAGTCCCTGCGATGGACAACCGTTCCGCCGAGGAGGCACAAAAGAAGAAGGCGCTCAAAGACAGGCTTCTCTCTCTCATGAAGGACGCGGCGCGCTTTTACCTCAATAATTTATGGTCGGGAAAGGCGGAGGAACATCTCGGGTATCTGACGCGGCGCAAGGTGCAGCCCACTACCATGAAAAAATTCGGGCTGGGCGCTTCGCTCGACTTCCAAAGTCTGCCCAAGTATCTTTTGGGAAAGGGCTATACGCCGGAGGAATGCGTCGAGAGCGGAGCCTGCGGCCGTTCGGAGGAGGGACGTTTGTTCGATTCCCTTGGCGGCCGCCTCATCATTCCCATCATCAATAATTTGGATGAAGTGATCGCTTTCGGCGGGCGCATGTTGGTCAAGACCGACCGGGCAAAGTACAAGAACACCCGGGATACATTGCTCTTTGATAAGCGCAAAAACTTATACAACATCAATCTTGTGAAAAAGGAAAAGCGGGTGGCATCCCTCCCCAATCTCATCATGCTCGAAGGATATATGGACGTCATCTCCCTCTATCAGGCGGGCTTTCACAATGTGGTGGCGAGTATGGGAACGTCGCTCACCAAGGAACAGGTGCGGCTGTGCAAACGCTATTCCGATACGGTCCTCATCAGCTATGACGGCGATTCGGCGGGGCAGTCGGCCAATCTGCGCGGACTCAAATTGCTCGAAGACGAGGGCGTGAACATTCGCGTGGTGCCTCTCCCGGAGGGGCTCGATCCCGACGACGTCATTGTCAAAAGGGGAGCGGAAGAATATCGGAACTGTCTCGGCGCCGCCATGCCGCTCATCGACTACCGGCTGCTTGCCGCAAAGCGCAGATTCGACCTTTCCAATCCCTATGAACGGCGGGAATATGTCCGCGAGGCGCTTTCCGTCATCAAAGAAGCGGAGAGCGAATCGGAACGGGAGGAGCTCTTAAAGAGGGTTTCCGGCGAGGCGAATGTGAGCTATACGGCGCTTCAACGCGATCTCGAAAGTTCCCCTCAGAAGCAGGAGGCGCCCCCGCCTCCCGCCCGAACGCGGGAGGATCCGGACAGGGTCCGCACGGCAGAGCGGTTTGTTTTGGCCGCATGTCTGTTTGGAAAGGACTATGCCGCGAAGTGTAACTTATTTGAATTTGGTTTCCGCGATGAGACGTTGGAGCGGCTGGCCGAGTACATTATGGAGGAGCGCGAGAAGGGCAAAGTGCGTCCGAGCGGGGTATTTGACGTTTTCGGTTCCGAAAATCCCGAACTCAACGAAGTGCTTGAAAAAAACAACGGCGATCTCGAAGGCGAGGTTGCCGAGAAATATTTCCGCGACTGCGTGCGGCTATTGAAGCAGCGCGAGATCAAAGAACAGATTGCGGTCTGCCGTGCCGCGGGCGTGGAGGCCGTCACCCTCGAAGAACGGGGAGAATATCTCACCCGTATCAAAGAGCTTACGAAAAAATTGTCCGAATTAAGGCAGGAGGAATCATAAATATGATCGAAAATCCCGAAGAGAACAAGGAGATCAGCGATCAAAAACTCAATGAACTGATCGAGTCGATTGTCTCTTCCTATAAAATGAAAGGAAGCATCTCCACCAACGCGCTTTGCGAGCTGCTGGAAAAATATGATCTCAACCCGCTCCAAATCGAGCAGATCTATCACGCGCTTCCCGAACAAGGGGTGCAGATCTTCGACGAAGATGAGCGCGACAGGGAACTCTTTGAGCAGGCGCTCTCGGACATCGGTCTCGACGACCCCGTTAAAATGTATTTGAAGGACATCGGCAGGGTGCCTCTTTTGTCCACGGACGAGGAAATAGAGCTTGCCCGCAGAATGCAGGAGGGGGATGAAGCTGCCAAGCAGCGTCT
>CANRPN010000038.1 GCA_947632505.1 uncultured Clostridia bacterium
CGCAGTCCCCGCGTTATGATCGCCACCAAAAACTTGGCGATTTTTTCATAACACGCCGTCTGCACGGCGCGGTCGGAAAACGGCGAGGAGATCTCAAAAAAGTCGTGTTCCGCTTCCGTCGCAAGGATATTTCGAAAAAGCGGAAATAGGCGCATGATATAGTCGTTCAACCCCTCTTTGTTGAATGAGGGCAGACCGTTTTCGTCCTCGTCTTTCCGCTTGCTATAAGGCGCGGTATCAAAGACAAAGTTCATGTGTAAGATAAAACACTCTTTCTCGAAAAAGACAAGTTCCTTGTCTACAATCGTTTCGTTCTTCGTGATAGCTACGCCCTCGATACCGTCCCGAACGGAATACGGCTGCCATATTTGGAGTTCGAGCTCTTCGACAAATTTATCAAACGGGATTTTATCGCCCGGCTTCAAATCACCGAAGACCACGTTTTCGATGGCATAGGCGTTCATGACCGTATTCACATCTATCGCGCAGAAAATATCGACCAAGCATTGAATCAGCGCTAAATCATTCTTTTTTATTTTCTTACCCAATGTTTTTTTCCTTAAAATGAGCTATAAAAATTATAACCTAATGTTTGATCATAAAGGGGCTTGAAGTAACCCCTGCCGAGTTTTCAATGGCATAGGCATTGAAGATGGAATTGACGGCAATGGCACAAAGCGCGAGCAGTATGCGTCAGAGTTTTATCAATTCTTCTTCGGAAAGTTTTTCCCGCATTGCATTCCTCCCAAATATAAAAAACTGCGCCAACCGAAGTCAGCGCATGAAAAACGCAAACTCCGTTGTCGCCAAACAGTAATCATAAGCCGTGTAAATCCACCCTCTATGATCGGATTTTGCATTTTTACCGATATTCAAAAGAGGATAAATTTAATTTCATGGTAAATGAAAGGTTCCCGTACATCTGTACGGGTGGCTTAGATTAACCGTTTGGCATATTCAGTATAACATAAAAGGAATTTTTTTGTCAAGTCCTAAAAGGCGATAGATCGAAATTTATGAAATTGTGCGAAAAAGTAACCCTATGACGGGGGAAGCGGGCTCTTTATTCCGCCCCGCCCGCGCTTTTTTATTTTTACATGTTTTTCGCAAGAAGAATGTCCGCGAAGGTTGCATTTTTCGGAAGAAAATGGTATAATCATAGGACAAAACGTAAAGAAAAGAACAGGGCGGCGTCTTTGCCGCTCGCGGGGGAGATATGCCCAAGCAAAAACGAACCGACATCAAGGAAAAAATCAGTGCGCAGCTCCTGGCGCCCAAATATGTGGGCTACCTCGACTGCTTGCTCGAAACCCCCGTTACGGTCCAGATCGTGAACCGCGACGCAGAGAATTATGAATTTCAAGTAAAACTTTCGGGAGAGAGCGGCCTCGTGATCGCGCATGAGGGGACGTGCATCGCGCCCTTCGAGAGCACGGCGGAACATACGATCGGGGGCGTGTTCTCCCCCGTCTTTCTCGTGGAGAATCCGTCTCCCTGTCAGGTCTCGCTCGGCGCATCCGTTTCGAAAGAAGGCCGCGAAATCGCGAGCGCGGAAAAGAGCATAACGGCGCTCCCCTTCGATTGGTGGGAGGGGCTCGATGGCAATCCGGAGCGGCTTGCCGCCTTTATACGTCCCCGCCTTTCGGACTGCGCGCGCGTGCTGGAAGATGCGGGCCGCCGTCTGAGAAAATGGTCGTCGAGCGCGGATGTCGGCTATACGGGCGCAGATAAGAATGCCGTGCGCATGATCGCCGCCGCCGTCTTTGCCGCCGTCAAGGGCCTCAACATCGAGCGCGAGAGCTGCGATCTTACGCAGCCCGTCTGCGCCTTTTCCTCCGAACTTGTGCGTTCCGCACGCGCCAATTCTTTGCAGCTGGCGCTCTTTACGGCGGCTTGTCTCGAAGCGGCGAAACTCAATCCCGTTCTCGCCGTGGGAAAGCGCGGTTTGGGCGTGGGCGTTTGGCTGTACGACAGCTGTTTTCTCGACACCGTTACGGACGACAATGAGATCGTCGGAAAATATATTGCCGACGGCATCAACAATTTGAGTTTTTTCGATGCCGACGATCTGTTTGCCGACAAGAGCGTGAATTTTACGACCGCCGAAAAACATTTTGCGCAGTCCATCGGCGATTTCGAATATTTCATCGACATCAGAAGATGCCGCATAGCCGGCATTCCCGTACTTCCCTTGAAAGAGAGAGGGCTCCAAGGGCTTGAACTCATCAAACACGAAGAGATGTCCTCCGACGCCGCGCCCACGCCCTTGCGGGAGCTGAGAAGCGCCGGTATTTCCGGGAAACTCACCAAAAACAAAATTTGGGAGCGGCGGCTTTTGGATCTCACGAACCGCAATGCCCTGCTCAATTTCACCGAGCGCGGCGTTTTGAAGGTGCGCGCGGATGATGCCGACGCGCTCTATGCCGGGCTTGCAGGATCGGAGGGGATGAAACTCGTCGGCGGCGGGAATACGGGGACGATCACGGCGGCCGAGCGGGAACTTCTCGCCCTCGAACGGCGGCAGTCGCTGCTGCGCGTTTCGCAGGCGGGGGAGGAACTCGTGGAAACGGCCCGCCTTTTGCAGCGCAAAAACCGCGAGGCGGACGAAGAATCGGGCGCGAAAATTCTCTATTTGGCTCTCGGATTTCTGGAATATGTCTCCAAAGAGGACGGCCGCGCCAAACGTGCGCCCCTTGTGCTCGTTCCCGTGGACATCTCGCGGGCAAAGGGAAATGAAGATTTTACCGTAAGCATCGCCGAGGGAGAATACTTTGTCAATAGTACGCTGCTGGAATTTCTGAAACAAGAGTTCAACATCGACGTGCGCGGCCTGGGCGGAGACGTCTCTGCGCTCAAAATGAGTGAAATTTTTGCCATGGTGGCGGCCGAAACGGCAAGCATGAAGGGCTGGAAAGTCTTGAAGGACATTTACATCGCCGCTTTCTCCTTCCGCCGCTATCTGATGTGGCACGATCTGCACGCGCATTTCGACGAACTCAAACAAAATGCCGTCGTTTCGGCGCTTCTCAACAACCACATGGAGAAGCAGACCTATCCCGCGCCCGAAGAGGAGGACGAGGGAGACCCTGCCGGCACGCTCATTCCGCTCCCCGCAGACAGCTCGCAATATTCCGCGGTGGCGCTTTCGCGGACGGGGGCGGGGTTTGTTCTCCACGGCCCGCCCGGTACGGGAAAGAGCCAAACCATCACCAACATCATCGCAAATGCGCTCGAAGACGGCAAACGTGTGCTGTTTGTCGCCGAGAAAAAGGCCGCCCTCGATGTCGTCAAAAAGCGGCTCGACAGCGTGGGTGTGGGAGATTTCTGCCTCGAACTTCACGCCGGCAAGGCGGATAAGGCAGATGCGCTCAAAAAGCTCGAAGCCACCCTTTCTCTCGAAGGAGGGGAAGAGAGCGCGGAGTTTTCCGCCCGCGCGGGTGAGATCGGGAACCTGCGGGAAGCGCTCAAAGCGCCCATGCTCGCCCTGCACAAAAAGAGACGTCTCGGCATTTCGGTGTACGAGGCGATCCTGCTCTATCTCAAAAACAAGGACGCCCCCGACGTCATGGACATCGAGAGCGCGTTTTACGATACCTTGACCGAGCAAAAACTTGCCGAATGCAAAAGCCGTATTCTCTCCGCTGCGGCGGCAGCCAAAGAGTGCGGCGGGGTCGTAAATTCTCCCTTCGACAACATCAATCTTACCGAGTACTCCCAGGGTCTGCGCGACACGCTTTACTGCGCTTCGGAGGTGCTCATCGCAGAGATCAAGCACTTGAAGGTGTTTTTGGGTCTCTTCCTTGAATTTTATCGGCAAAAGGTATCCACCATCACCCGCAAAAAGCTCGAAAATCTCTGCGTGCTCGCGCGGAATCTTTCGGCGGACACGTACGCAAAATATTTCTCGTCCGTCACAGAAGAGCAGTTCTATGTGTTCTACCACTCCAACCGCCTGCTGGATGAGCGTCTGGCCTTTTATAACATCCACTTTAAGACGCTTGTTGACTTGGGAAAAGATCATTCCGAAGTCAAAAAGGCGCTCGAAGAGGAGCAGGGCTATACGCGGAGCAAAGCAGCCCGTGTGGCGGCAAAGCGGCTCTCCCGCGCCGCGCTGCACCCTCTGACCGAAGAGGACACCGTAAAATTTTTGCAAATTTTGGTGGACATCCACGACGCAATGGAGCGCATCAAGAGCGTGCCGCTTTCCAAAAGTTTTACCGACCGCGGCGGGGACATCGTGTTCAAAAAGCGGCGCGAGTATCTGAGCGATCTGTACGGTCTGCACGATCTGTGCGCTACCACCTTCTTCGATTACAACCCCGACGCTTTCAACAGCATGTGTCTGCGCGCCCAAAATGGCTACACAAAGCCTGTGCTCGAAGGCTATCTGAAAGCCGCGGACAGTTTTTTCCGTGCGCTCGAATCGTTTGTCGTAGCGACCAATGCCAACCGCGCCAAAGTGCCGCAGGAGGATATTCTGGATGAGCTTTCCGCCAAGGCGGGGGCGCTCATCGACAATGTGGATATGCTCTCGAATTGGTGTATGTACAAGCGCACGGGAGAGGAGCTCAAAACGCTCGGTTGCAGCTTCGTCACGGAGGCCCTCGAAAACGGCAAGCTCACAACGGAAAATATTCTCAGCGGCTTCGAGAAGAACGTCTACAAGAATTTCCTCGAAATCAACATTCCCGCCGACCCCGAGCTTTCCAAAATGACGGTCGGCTCTTTGGAGGACACGGTGGAGAAATTCCGCCTTGCGTGGGAGGCGTTTACCCTTGATACCCGCAGGAAACTTCGGGCCGATCTCATCTCCCGTCTCCCCGCGCCCGACGGGGAGGACAGCCTCTCGGTAGAGGTCGCCACCTTCCGCCGTCTCGTAAAGGGAAATCTGCGCGGGATCGGGCTGCGCGGACTGTTTTCGGAGGTGCCCAATTTGCTCGGCGTCATCGCGCCCTGCATGCTCATGAGCCCCACCACCGTGGCGCAATATCTCAAACCGCAGGCGGATATGTTCGACCTTGTCATTTTCGACGAGGCCTCCCAAATGACGACGGCGGAGGCCGTGGGCGCCATTGCCCGCGCCAAAGCGGCCATTGTGGTCGGCGATCCCCGCCAGCTTCCGCCCACCACCTTCTTCCGCGCGGGCTATGTGGATGAAGAGAACCTCGAAAACGAGGACCTCGAAAGTATTCTCGATGACTGCCTTGCGCTCGGCATGCCCGAGCGGCATCTCATCTGGCACTACCGCAGCAAGCACGAGAGCTTGATCGCCTTCTCCAACGTGATGTATTACGACAACAAGCTCTGCACATTCCCCTCGCCGGATGCGGACAGCAAGGTGCGCTTCGTCCTTTCGGAAGGGACCTACGACCGCGGCTTTACCAAGTGCAACCGCAAAGAGGCGGAATTGCTTGTCGCCGAGGTCGTGCGGCGGCTCAAAGACCCCGTCCTGCGCCGCTCTTCCATCGGGATCGTCACCTTTTCGAGCGCGCAGCAGAACCTCATCGAGCGGCTCATCCAAAAGACGATCATCAAAGAAAAGCTCGAAGGCTACGCCTATGACGGCGAAGAGCCGCTCTTTGTGAAAAATCTCGAAAACGTACAGGGCGACGAACGGGACGTCATTCTCTTTTCCGTGTGCTATGGGCCCGATGCTTCGGGACGTGTTTCCCTCAATTTCGGGCCGCTCAACCAGGCCGGCGGCTGGCGGCGGCTGAACGTCGCGGTGTCCCGCGCCCGCGAGGAAATGATCGTATTTTCCTCTATGACGTCCGGCATGATCGATTTGGCAAAGACTTCCGCAAAGGGCGTGGCGGGCTTAAAGGCCTTCCTCGAATTTGCCGAGCGCGGCAGGACTACCCTTGCCGTGAAGTCTGCGGCCGTCAAGGAGGACGCGGGCATCGGCAAATACCTCCAACAGGAGCTCGAAGGTTACGGGTATCGCTGCCGCGTGGGGGTGGGCGCATCCGATTTCAAGATCGACGTCGCCGTGCTCGATCCGAACGACCCTCACGCCTACCTCTTGGCCATACTCTTCGACGGCGAAGAGAAATTCTCGGTGAAAGACAGGAACATCTTGCAGGTGCAGACCTTAAAGCGTACAAATTGGAATGTGCTTCGGGTGAACTGCGTCAACTATTACAACAATCCCAAGCGGGAAGTGAAGCGGATCAAGGAGCTGCTGGATAAGCTGACGGGCGCCGAGAAGAAGAGCGCTTCCCAGATGAGCCGATATTTCAAACCTTACCGCGCCGTCAAGTGCGAGAATGCCGAACCTGTCTCCTTCTTTTCGGGGCGGGAAAACGACTTTGCCATCCAGGCGCGGCTCAAAGAGATCGTGGGGATAGAGGAGCCGATCTCCCGTGCCTTCTTAAAGACGAGATGTCTTGCAAGTTACGGCGTCGCCAAGGCGGGGGCGCGGGTTTTGGGCAAGCTCGATGAACTCATCGACGCCTGCGCATTCCGAAAAGAGCGGGTGGACGGCGTGGACTATTTCTACAAGACCGACCGCGCGTTGCAGTTTGTGCGCTTCCGTACGGACGACAGCGGGCTGAGAAAGGAGGAGGACTTCACCCCCTTTGAGATCGTCACCCTCATCAAAGCGTTGCTCGAAGATAAGGTAAGCATCTATCTCGATGAGCTTACCGAGGTCGTTGCAAGTTACTGCGGCGTTCGTGCGACGGAGCGGTTCTCCGCCTTTGTCGCGGGCTGTATCGCCTATGGGGAGCAGAAGGGGATTTTGGTCCGTTCGGTGTCGGACCGTATCGCGTTGGCATAAAGTTTGATTTTTTACCGAGGAAAAAATGTCATGAAAGAGGAGCATCTTCCCGGGGAAAAGGCAGCCCGGATCAATTTCCGTCCCTTGCTCTTTTGCGCCTTAGGGTTCGCGCTGGGGATCTTTCTCTATGCAAAAATCAGGTTCGGAGGGCTTGTGCCCTCCGACTTTCTCCTTCTTGCGCTCTTTCTTCCGTTTGCACTCGTCCCGTTCAACAAAACGCGCATTCTTTCGGTCGCTCTCTCGCTTTTGCTCTTTGCGGGAGCGGGCGCGCTTGCCATTCATCTGTACTCGGCGCGCTTCTTTTCGGCAGCGGAGGAAGAGGGCCGTCTCACGGGCACGGTTACATCCGTCTCGGTGCGGCAGGGGTATTCTTTGCTCACGCTGGACGATCTCTCCTTGAACGGTGAAGCAAGAGGCGGCAAATGCCGCGTCTTTTACGGCGGCGAAGATCTTCGCCCCGGCGACATTCTTCTCTGCGACGCTTCTCTGACGCCCGTGCGCATGGAGGACTTCCGCGACGATCCCTATGTGCGCAATGATTTTTCCAAGGACGTCCGCTATACGGTTTCCGTTTCATCGATCGAGAAAACGGCGGAATCGGGCAATCTTTTTTTGCGCATGAATGCGGCCCTGTACGACAGTCTGCATGCCCACATGAGCCGCGATCGGGCGGACCTCGGGTTTGCCCTTTTAACGGGAAATTCCGGCGGCCTGGACGGGGACATCTCCGAAGCGGTGCGGCGCGGAGGCATCGCGCACATCTTCGCCGTCTCGGGCTTGCACATCGGCATTCTGTATGCGGCGGTATATGCCTGTTTTCCGTTTTTGAAGAAATCCCGCTTTGTTCCGCCCCTTTTGGTGGCTTTCTGCTACTGCGGGCTGTGCAATTTCACCGTCTCCTCGGTGCGCGCCCTCATCATGTGCGGAACGATGGGCGTCATGCGCGCCTTCGGGAGGAAGTATGACTTTCTCGGATCCGTTTCGCTTGCCGCGCTCTTCACGATGCTCTTTTGGCCGCAGCAGTGGTTCGCGGTGGGGTTTCGGCTCACCTACTGCGCGGTTTTGGGACTCGCGCTCTTGGCTCCGCCGCTGCGCAGGGGGCTGCTTCGTATCAAATTTCCGCGGTTTTTGGCGGAGTACTGTTCCGGTGCGCTCGGAGTGCACCTCTTTGCGCTGCCTGTGCTGATCGAATCGTTTGGCTATGTCCCCGTATTCTCGTTGCTCCTGAATTTCTTTCTCATCCCCGTTCTGCCCGTCCTCTTTTTGGGAACGCTCCTATGCGCCCTTTTCGCCCTCGTCATCCCGCCTGCGGCCCCCTTCTTTTTGCTCTTTCCGGAGGGGATGTTCTCGGCTTTTCTGTACGTCTTTTCGGTGACGGACGTCTCCTTTGTCCTTGCGGGCTTTGCGCTCGGGGCGGGGAGTGCCGTCTTGCTTGCGGCCTGCGTCACGCTTTCGGGCAGAGTACGGCTCACGGTTCGTTGGAAAGGTCTCGCGGCGGCTGCGTTTACGGTACTGTTCGTTGCCGCCGTTGTGCTCCAAAATGCCGTTGTTTCGGGGTGCCGTTTAGAAGTGTATTCTAGCAGCGGAGACACCGTCGCTTTGGTGCGTACCCCGCACGAGAGTGTGCTTGTCATCGACGGCGAGATTTCCGTCGCCGGCTGCGAGGACTTTCTCAACCGCACTTACGGCGGCTTTCTGACGGCGGTTATCGTGCTTGCAGAGGACGAGGTCGCGGGCGTCAACACGGCGGCTTTTTTGCCCGCCGGGGAAGTTCGGCTCTGCGACCATTGCGAAACGGGGCTGCAACACGTGCCTCTTGCCTTCGGCAGGGATTTCACGGTAGGGGAACTCTCCTTCCGCTTTATGAGCCGCTCCAAGCTGGCAATGTCGGCCGAGGGATGTGTGGTGGAGTTTGACTTTGAGGGAGGGGAAGCGCTCGGCGCCGATCTGTTTGTCGGAGAAGAGCCTGCCCGCACGAAACACTTGAATTATTTTCTCGATCATGCTATAATCAAGACGCTATGAAGTTCATCCAGCTTGCAAAAAGTTTAGGGGAGGGCGTGTCGCCCGTCTATCTCATCGAGGGAGAGGAGAGCTATTTCCGCGACCATGCCGTGTCGGCCATCCGCGCGGCTTGCCGCCTCTCGCAGCCCCTTCTCAACGATACCCGTTTTGAGGGGGAAACGCTCAAAGGAGAAAAACTCGTCTCCTTCCGCGACGGACTGTATTCCATGCCTTTTTTCGACGAAAAGCGGCTTGTGCGCGTCTATGAGTTCTATCCGTCCGAGCGGGAGTGGGAACAGCTCAAAGGCTATGCCGAAGCGCCCTGTCCCTCCACGGTGCTCCTCTTCGTCAACAGCGGCAAGAAAGGAGCGGACCTCAAAAAGAAAAAGGGCGTCACGTTTGTGGATTGTTCCCGTGCGGACAACGATACGCTTTCGCGCTGGCTCTTCAATCTCATGAAAAGGAACGGCCTTTCGCCCGACGGCGATGCCGTGGAGCTCATGGTAAAGTTCTGCGCGCGGGACGCCGCCCGCATGAAGCAGGAGACCGAAAAATTGCGGCTTCTGCTCGGCGAAGGGGGGAAGGTGACGGGCGCCGTGGTCGAGGCGAATGTCGCAAAAGACGCGGAATATAAAATTTTCGAACTTACGCAGGCGGCCTCCAAGGGCAACTACACGCTGTTTTCGGAGATCTTGTTCGACCTGTCAAGCAAGGGGTACGATGAAAATGCCGTGCTCTCATCGCTTGTCTCGCACTTCAAAACGTTGCTCGAAGTCTCGCGGCTGCGCGGCTCGGACGACGAGGTGGGAAAATCGCTCGGCATGCACCCATATTCGGTAAAGGTTTCCCGTGAGATCGCACGGAGATTGGGCGCTGGGCGGACGGAGGAACTCTACCGCGCGCTCTATCTGCTCTCGGCGCAGATGCGCGGAGGATTGTACGTCAAAACGGGCGCGCTCTATGCCGCGATCGCAAAAATATTCTTTTCCGAGGCAAAATAGCTGTGAAAAGCGGGGAAAATTACTTTTCTTTTTTATCCGCAAAAGTTATAATAAGGGAAAGAAAACGCAAAAATCAAACAAGAGGTTGTCATGGCTGACGTTTGGAATGATATTCGGAATGTATTTGTCAATTTCGGCAAGGATTGGCCGGTCTATCTTGCCGAGGGATTTTTTCTGTTCCTCCTCATTTATTATGTGTTCCGCACACTGAAAGAGAACAATGCCAAAGCGCTCATCGGAATTTATGTGCTGCTCCTCTTTGCCATGGGGCTGGTATGCCTTGTCTCGGAAAAGCTCGACAGTACGGTGCTCCTCATTCTGCTTATGCTGCTCTCGCTGTTCTTCCTGCTCTTGTTCAGCCAGGAGATCAAGCGGTCTGTCTGGACGGGCAAGCGTACGGGCGAAAATAAGGGCGAGGCCGCCGCAAAAAGCGCCGTTGCGGCCCGCGCCGAGGAATATGTCTCTTCGATCGTGCGGGCGGTGCAAAATCTCTCCAAGAACAACACGGGCGCGCTGATCGTGCTCTCCAACGGCAATCTGCCGAAGGACATCGTCGACAGCGGCGTGCGGCTCGGAGCGAACATCTCCAACCAGCTCATCGAGGGAATTTTCATCAATAAGGCGCCCTTGCATGACGGAGCCATGATCATCTACGGTGATAAGATCCAGGCGGCGGGATGCTTTTTGCCGCTCACCCAGCGCGATTTCCCCAAGGATTTCGGCACCCGTCATCGCGCGGGCATCGGCGTCACCGAGGTCGCGGATGTGTCCACCATCATTGTCTCCGAGGAGACGGGGATCGTCTCCGTGGTCAAGCGGGGGGAGATCACCCGCTATGCGGATTCCGAACTTCTGAAAAAATTCTTGCGGGAATATTATTGGAAAGAATTTAACGCGGAGGGCAAGAAGATATGAAATTTTTGCAATTTCTCAAAGGCATGTTTACCGAAAACATCCCGCTCAAACTTGCGGCGCTTGCACTTGCCGTGGTCGTTGTCATTGTCATCAACGCGCTATGAAGAGCTGTATCCGGCTTCCGCGGCTGTTTGTTCCGCGTGACTATGAGGAGTGGGTCGCGCCCGCTTGCGATGCGCCCGCCGACCTGTGGCAACCGCTCTCGGGCGGAGAGACGGTGTCTGCACGCGACTGTATTGTTCCCGATTTTTTGCGCGGGAGCGGAGAAGAGGTGCAATTCGAAAAAATGCGCGAAAACATGTATGCCGCGCTTGAAAACGGGGAGATAGAACGGCTCGAACGCGGCTTTCTGCTCGTCCGCCGGGAGACGCCCCACGGCGTACGGCGGGGACTTCTCGCCAATATCGACCTCGAAGAACTTTCCTTGGAGGGGGATGGGACGATTCGTCTCTCCACCGAGACGGATCCCGTGCTTGTGGCTTCGCGCAAGAAAGAGCGCGAGGCCGCCGTGCTGGAATTTCCGCACACCGTCTTGTGTTATCGCGACAAGCGCGATAAACTTCTGCGCGCCATCGAGGACGAGGAACTTGCGCCCGTCTACGATTTCCGCACCCCGCTCTGCTCCATCAAAGGGGAGTTCGTCTATGATTTTATCGCGGAGGAAGTGGCGCACGATCTCATGAAATACGCCGATCCCTGTTTCGGAGTTTTAGACGGCAATCACACCCTTGCGGCCGCAAAAGGCCATTGGGAACAGGTCAAATCCAAAATTTCGGCAAACGAAGCCAAAAATCACCCCGCACGCTTTACGCTTGCGGAGTTTGTCAATTTGTGCGATCCCGCCGTTGTGCCCGTGAACGCGCAGACGGGAGCTCCCGCAAAAAAGGAGGAACTGCTCTCTATGTTCAAAGCCGGGAAAAAGCTGCCGCCGAAAACGCTCGCCTTGGGCGGGGTGCGGGAAGCGCGGTGCAGTCTGGAAGGAAGAGAGATCTCCTATGATTAAAGTTTGCAAATTCGGCGGTACGTCCATGTCGGACGGCACCAATATCCGCAGGGTCGCCGATCTGTTTGATTCTGACCCGGAGAGGCGCTACCTTGTGGTTTCCGCGCCCGGAAAGCGATTCGGTGCGGACGCCAAGATCACCGATCTTCTGTATGAGACCCATCGCGCTCTTTTGGACGGGAAACCTCTCGTTGCGTTCCAAAAGGTAAAGGAACGGTTTTTGGGGATCGTTCATGAGCTCGGCCTCTCGTTGGACATCGAAGGCGTGCTCGAAGAGACGGAGCGGGAGATCTTGCGTGTACGCAGCGAAGAATTTACCGCCTCCCGCGGAGAATATCTTGCGGCGCGCGTCATGGCGGCGCTGCTCGGGATCCCTTTCATTGATGCCAAGGGTGCCGTGCGTTTTCAAGGCGGCAGGCTCGACAGCGAGCAGACCTTTTCCCTGATGGCCGCTGCGCTGAAAGGAAAAAAGCGGGCGGTCATCGCGGGTTTTTACGGCGCCGACGAGGAGGGGAACGTGCATACTTTTTCCCGCGGCGGGAGCGACGTCTCAGGCGCGATCGTGGCGCGCGCGGTCGGTGCGGACCTCTATGAAAATTGGACGGATGTGAGCGGATTTTTTGCCTGCGATCCGCGCATTGTGGACAGTCCGGCGCACATCGGGGTTCTCTCGTACCGGGAACTGAGGGAGCTTTCTTACATGGGCGCGAACGTGCTGCACAGTGAGAGCATCTTTCCCGTGCGCGAGGCGAACATTCCCATTCTCATAAAGAATACTTTCCGTCCGGAGGATGCGGGCACCCGCATTGTACCGACGGCCGGCTACATTCCGGCAGCGCGCCCCGTAACGGGGATTGCGGGCAAGAAGAATTTTGCCGTCATCTTCATTGAAAAATCGCTCATGAACAGCGAGATCGGCTTTGCCCGCCGCATCCTCTCTGTACTCGAAAAGCACGGCATCAGTTTTGAGCACATGCCCTCCGGGATCGACACGATCTCCTTTGTCATAGACGAAGCGGAGCTCAAAGAGGGGATGCTCGAACAGATCAAGCGGGAGATCTGCGAGGCGGTCTCTCCCGACCAGTGCAAAACGCTTACCGACATCGCGCTCATTGCGGTTGTGGGCCACGGCATGAGCAAGAACGTGGGTACTTCGGCGCGCCTGTTCGACGCGATCGCCCGCGCCGGGGTCAATGTGCGCATGATCGACCAGGGCTCTTCCGAGCTCAACATTATTGTCGGCGTGGATAACGAGAACTATGAGCGCACCATGCGCGCCGTCTACGACGAATTTTTCAGACGGCCCGCACATCCCTGATCTTTTGCGGACTTTCTTTATGAAGCCGCCCGCCCGCAGAGAAAGTCTGCGGGCGGGCGGCTTCTTATGGCTGCTGCTTATTGCTGTTGCTCTTTGTTTTCGTTGAGCGGGTCTGCGCTTACGATCCGCCCCGAAATGCGCACGAAGGCGCGCGCGTCCTCTTCGCCCAAAATGCCGATGGCGGCCCGCGCCAACGCGAGCGACTGCTCATGGACTTTCAAAAAGATCGGCAGATTTTCCTTGACGGGACGCACAAAGGTAGTGCGCTTGTCCGTCCCCTCGCACCGCTCCAACAGGTGCTTTTGCACAAGGGAATCGATCGTGCGGTTCACAAGCGATTTCAGCATCTTGGTTTGCGCCACAATGCTTTTGAAGGGCGTAAGCCCCTCGCCATCCTGATAGTAATGATAGGCAATGTTCATCACGATCGCCTCATTATAGTTGAGACCCTGCGTAATGCGGTTGTTTTTGAGAACACCGGTCAGCGCCACCCAAGAGGTGATGAGCGCTTCCTCCAAATTTTCCATGTTTTTCCCTCTTATTTGTCGTTTGCGGACAACGTAAATTATAGAAAAGTGAGTGCACAATGTCAAGTGCTTTTGTTGATTTTCCGCTTTTTCTCTGCTATAATGATGAAAACGGGGGTGCAAAACGGAGGGTTATCCACATATCCACCGTTGAATTGTGGAAAACTTTTTCGTTATACACAGGTTGTGGAAAGTGGTTGAGAGGGAAAACAAATGTCGCAATACGATCTGATGAAATTGTTCGCGCAATACGACGGCGAGATCTCGGAGGCGGACTTCACGCCCGAGGAGTTGGAAGAATATTTGAAGTATGCCGAGGGGGAGGAGCGTCCGCTGCCGCCTCACAAGTGGAAGGCGCAATATTTCGAGTTTTACGACGACGTCAAAGACAAGTCGCTCAAAAAACAGGATTGGTGAGCGCGCCGTCTCATGAAAGGGGCTTGGTCGGGCGGAAGGCGATCAGCCAGAACAGCAGCCACAGCGCGCCGATCCCCGCCAGGGAGAGGAGGGAGCGATAGATGATGGAGTTCCCCGCGCATAAAAAAAGCAGCAGATCGAATCCCGAGAGGGCGTAGATCGCCGCAAAAATGCCAAATGCAATGAGAAATGCGCAACAGATAAGGGTGGTGAGTTTCATGCCCAAAGTATGTGCGTCCCCCGCAAACCTATGCGTTTGCGCCCTGCCGCTCTTCTTTCCAACGGGTCGGCGCCTTTACCCGATGTTTTCCAATACGAGCCGATCGAAATTCACAGTCTCCATAAAATCGGCGGGACGGAATACGACGTGACGGAATTTCGCATAGTTGAAGAGGTGCGGTTTCAGAAGAACGGGCGTGGGGACGTCAAGCCGGTCGCAGATCTCCGCGAGATAGCGGAAAAAATCGGCGTAGGTGAATTTCTCCTCGCTTTCGTAAGTCGTCTGCTTTATGATGCGTCCTTCCTTCAACACTTTTGCCCAAATGCGGAACATAGCTCTATTGTACTTATTTTTGCGCAGAAATGCAACGGTTTTTTCACAAATTTTTGCGCGGCATAAGGCAAGTGAGTTGACAAAGCGGCATAAAAAGGATATAATGAGGGCAGGATCGTGAGGATGCCGTGGTTTCCGCATAGGGAAATCACGGTCGTCTTATAAAATAAGCGCCGCAACGAGGCGCAAAGGGGTTCAAAATATGGCAGAACAGTTTTACATGACACAGGAAGGATATGAGGCGGCCAAAAAGGAGCTCGAATATCTTCAAACGGTCAAACGCAAGGAAATCGTAGACCGGATCGCGGAGGCGCGCAGCCACGGCGACCTTTCCGAAAACGCCGAGTACGACGCGGCACGCAATGAACAGGCGGCCAACGAGGGCGAGATCGCCGAGCTCGAATACAAGGTGAAAAACGCCGTTATCATTGAGGAAACGGACGACAATTCCGTCGTGCACATCGGTTCCAAGGTCACGGTCTGGGATGCCGACCTCGAAGAGGAGGTCGTCTATACCATTATGGGCACCACCGAAGTGGATCCCATGAACAATATCATTTCCAACGAGTCACCCGTCGGCGCCGCCCTCCTTCGCCATAAGAAGGGGGACAAGGTCACCGTCAAGGCGCCCAACAACTTCGAGTACCAGCTCACCATCCGTAAAATCGACTGAGGAAATCATCATGGAAGAAAAGAATGTCCCCGCAACGGAGGAAGAACTGCACGAGCAGGCGCGTATCCGTCGGGAAAAGCTGGAAAAGCTGATCGCCGAGGGGAACAACCCCTATGAAAAGACAACATACGGCGTTACGGCGCGCTCTGCGGCGATCAAGGAGAGCTTTGGAGCGCTGGAAGGGAAAGAGGTCTCTGTTGCGGGACGGCTGATGTCCCGCCGTATCATGGGGAAGGCCTCTTTTTCCCACATCTCCGACCGTGACGGTCTGTTGCAGGTCTATATCACCCGACAGGACGTCGGCGAAGAAACCTATGCCGCCTACAAAAAGGACTATGACATCGGAGACATCGTGGGCGTCAAAGGGTTTGTGTTCAAGACGCAGACGGGGGAGATCACCGTCCACGCCACCCACCTCGAAATGCTTTCGAAGGCGCTGCTGCCCCTGCCCGAAAAATATAATGGGTTGCAAAACATGGACATGAAGTATCGCCTGCGCCATGTCGATCTCATCATGAATCAAGACGTGCGCGAGACCTTCTTTAAGCGGGCCAAGATCATTAAAGCGATCCGCGATTTTTTGGACGGAAAGGGCTTTTTGGAGGCGGATACCCCCATTCTGCTGCCTCTCGAAATCGGCGCGGATGCCCGTCCTTTCAAGACCCACCACAACGCTCTCGACCTTGATATGTATCTTCGGATCGAGACGGAACTGTATTTGAAACGGCTCATCGTGGGCGGCTTCGAAAAGGTATACGAGATGGGGCGCATCTTCCGCAACGAGGGTATGGACGCCAAGCACAACCCCGAGTTCACAACGGTGGAGATCTATCAGGCGTATGTGGACTATCACGAGGTGATGGACTTTGTGGAGGAACTCTATCGCCATGTCGCCGCGGAGGCCTGCGGCACGCTGCAAATTTCGTACCAAGGGGTGGAGCTCGATTTTTCCAAGTGGGAGCGGCTCACCATGGTGGAAGCGGTCAAGAAGTATTCGGGCGTGGACTTCGAAACGATCAAAACGGACGAGGAAGCCCGTGCGGTCGCCGCAGAGAAGGGCGTAGAGTACGAAAAGGACAAAAACACCAGGGGACACATTTTGGCGGAATTTTTCGACGCGTTTGTCGAGGACAAGCTGATCCAACCCACGTTTATTTACGATTATCCCGTCGAGATCTCTCCGCTCGCGAAGCGCAAGCCCTGCGATCCCTCCATGACGGAACGGTTCGAATATTTTATGATGGGCATGGAGATGGGCAATGCCTTCTCAGAGCTCAACGACCCCATTGATCAAAAGAAGCGCATGGAGGCGCAGGCCGCCAGGAAACGCGCGCAGGGCACCAACGCGCAGGTAGACGAGGACTTTATCGACGCTTTGGAGCATGGCATGCCGCCCACGGGCGGGCTCGGCCTTGGGGTAGACCGTCTTGTGATGTTGCTCACGGACAGCCCCACCATCCGCGATGTCTTGCTCTTCCCGACAATGAAGCCCAAAAAGTAACATAAAAAATCAAACTTCTCTGAAAGACTTTTTCCCCGAAAAGGCGGTCAGAGAAAGGACTTTCTATGGACGCACGAATCACAAAATCGAGACTTGCCAATATGTTTTCGTATG
>CANRPN010000039.1 GCA_947632505.1 uncultured Clostridia bacterium
AGAGCCTTGGCTCCCCTTGCAGGGGCGCTGAGACAACTCAACCTTACTTCTCTCCCCTTTCCATTTCTTGACAAGACGCTATGCGCTATGGTACAATGAACGTATGAATATCGTACAATATGTGGAAAAATTCGGTGACAAGCGCTTTTCGGAGCGCCCCCTCAACGAAGTGGACAGCCTCGTCTTTTCCGAGCTCTCCTATCTCAACTTTACGGGCATCGTGCGCTATGCGCCCCCCAAATTCACCCTCGGCGAGCTCGCAGCGCAGCACACGGAAAAGCTCGTTTCGAACACCCTCCTGCCCGCGGGCAACGAAAAACTGCTCTCCGCGATCGCAGAGAGCGACCGCTTCCGCGACGTCTCGGTGGGCTTCTTCCACGAACGCAACGACGAGAACCGCGAATACCGCTTTGCGGCCGTCTCCTTCCTCTGGGAGGACGGCGTTTACGTCGCTTTCCGCGGCACCGACATTACCCTGCTCGGCTGGAAGGAGGACTTCAACATGGCCTTCCGCGCGAGCATTCCCTCGCAGGGGCTCGCCCTCGATTATCTCAACGACATCGCCCAAAAGACGAGCGGTCCCCTCTATGCGGGCGGACACAGCAAGGGCGGCAATCTCGTGATATACGCCGCCATGCACGCGCCCGAAGAGGTGCAAAAGCGGCTCTCGGCCGTGTACAACCACGACGGCCCGGGCTTCCGCGAGAGCATTTTCGAGACGCCCGAATATCTGCAAATTGCAGACCGTGTGCAAAAAACAGTGCCGCACGATTCTCTCATCGGCATTCTGCTCTTTCACAGCGACGACTACAAAGTGGTGGTGAGCCGCAGCGTACTCATCGGCCAGCACAACCCCTTTGCGTGGGAGGTGAACGGGGAAAAGGGCTTTGCCGAACTGCCCGATACGACGCGAAATTCCAAGCACACGGACGCCGCGCTGCGCGACTGGATCTCGGCGATGAGCGACGGGGACAGACGGCTGTTTGTGAACACTTTCTTTAAGATCATAGAGGGAAGCGGCGCAAAGACGGTGCCCGAATTTAAGAAAGGCTTCTTCCGCAAACTCCGGGGCATGAAACGGACATACAAGACCCTCTCGGAAAAGGAGCGGGAGATGATCCGCTCGGGCGGGAAGAAGCTATTGAAAATTTGGTTCCGCTCCCTGCGCAAACACGGCAAAAAAGCGGAGGAATAAGGGCGGTCTGCATTCACCACCTCAGTCACTCACTGCGTTCGTGCCAGCTCCTCCTTGGAGGAGCCTTTCTTGCCCCCTCCAAGGAGGGGGGTAGGGGGGTGGTGGACTTGGCGCCCTGCCAAGGAATAACAAGGAATAGCAAGGAATAGCGAAAACGCGCCTCGCGGCGGCAGAAGCCGCCGCGAGGCGCGTTCCATATCCGTGATGCCTTAAAAGAATACTCCGCGCGCGGCGTCTTTCGTCTCGCGGCTCGCCGCAAACGGAATGCGCGTTGTATAGCCCGCCTTCGCCGCCACGATCTGCTTGGTCGGCCAGGCGAAAATGTCACGGTTCCACGTATTCACGGTGTCGTTATAGACCTCCCGCGCCGCCGTGATCTCCCGCTGCAAATAGGAATTTTGCTGCATTGCATCGGCCAGCTCGCCGTGCGCCCTGAGATCGGGATAGTTCTCGAAGGCGATGTTCACCGAGCGCGCTACGCCCTCTACTTTTTCGGCCAATTCCACACGCGCCTCGTCCCCCTCCGCGCCCGCATTGCCGCGGTATTTCGCGATCTGGGTAAAGGTCTCCTTGTCGAGATCGATCGCCTTGTCCAGAAGCCGTGCGCAGTTCTGCAAGATCTGCACCCGCTGTTCGAGATAGTTGTCGATCTGGGAGGCGTCGTGCTGGATCTTCTGTTGCAGCTGCTGGAAATAATTTTTGGCCTTGGCCTTCATGATGAGCCAGATCACGCCGCCGAGAATGGGCGGTAAAAACCACCAGATGACGTTGAAGATCTTGGAGCCGACCCCCACGGTGACGGGCAGCTGTTTTGCGATAACTTTGACGTCGTTGCCCGATTCAAGTTCGGGAGCGGTCATTTCGTCGAGTTCGTTTGCCATGATAGAATCCTCCTGTTTTTTATGTGAATTTTATATTGTGCGCGTCTTGTGAATAGGACAGAGATGTCTCGACTACGCTCGACATGACAGTTTGGGAAAAGCGCGCTGGGCGGCATGACACTGTATCATATGTCATTTCGGGTGGAGCGCAGCGAAATCGGGAAATCTCTGCGAAATGATAATCGGGACCCTCCTGAGGAGACGTCAAGTACGCCCTCGCCCGCAATGGCTGCGCCCGCCACGCCTATTCGAACGTTTTGTCGAAGGAGTCGTCGGCGTCGTCGACCAAACAGCATAAAATGCCGTGGCCGTACCCAAACTTCTGCCCGTATTTCTGCATCGCCGCGCGATACTTTCCGCGCACGGCCTCGGCGGAAAAGTCTCTGTCCGAAAGACCGATCTCTTTGAGCTTTACCACCCGCGTCTCAGAAACCGGCACATACTCCACCCACGGCACGGGGATCTCATGCAGATACCCATCCCCGCCCCATTCGGAGACGTAATCGACCTGCTCATGCGCTTCGAACGCATTGGCCGTTACCCTTACGCGGTCGCTCTTGCCGTCGCGGTCCAAAAAGGTGGTTTTGAGAATGCTCTTCGTTGCCGCCGTGCGGGGCGCGAAGTAAGTCGGGTCCATGTTGTTTACGGCAAATTCCGTCTCTTTGCGCGTGAAACTGCGCTCGCTCCCGCGGTAGAGATATTCCTGCGGCTTCTGCTGCGTGTACAGCGGAATGGACAGCAGGGGCGCGAGATCGAAGTAAAGGGAACGGAAATACTGCTCGTTGAAGTCGAGAAAGCTCTTGCGGGCAAGATCGACGCTGTAACTTGCATAGCGGGTGCGGTCCTCCCGCATGTCCCAGCCCGCCGCGTGTTCGGAGAGGATGTAGTTGAGACAGCCGTCCTTGATCATGCGGAAGTCGTCGCCGAAGCCCTCCGCATCGGTGAGAAGGGCGAGCAGATTCTTCTGCGCAAGGGGGGTGAAGAGGAGACGGAACTCCACCTCGTTGTCGCGGTCGAGCGCGCCGAAGAGCACGTCGAACTCGGAGTTCCCCATCTCGGTAAAGGAGGAGCCGCCCTCCCCCATTGCCGCGGCCTGTTTTTTGCGGATGCTTTTGAGGCCCTTCTTCACTTTGCGTGCCCGCGCCTTCTCGCTCAGGTCCTCCGCATGGGCGGGCGCGCGCGAAAAGTGCAGGCCGGGCGCGGCCTCGTTGCCGTAGATCAGCCTCGTCTCGGTGCGGTAGAAGGGCTTGGGCTTGGTGACGGAAGCCGTGAGCGTCTGGCTATGGTGCTCGGTAACGGTATGGCCCTCGGAATCGGTGTGGGTAGTCGTCCAATGGATGGTGATGGAGCCCGTGTAGACCTGCGTGCCCATCGTTTGGAGCAGGCGGCGGTCCTCCACAAAGGGGTTGCCGGAGATCTCCCCCGTCACGACGCCGAGGGTAGAGGCGGCGGGGTCGTCCTCTTTGCCGTAGCCGTATTTGCCGTTGAGGTAGTCATAGCGGCGGACGTCAAAGCAATCGTCCAGCACGAGCGCGGGAACGGTTTCGCGGATGAGCTGTTTGGTGAGGCGGTCCTCAAAGAGGTCGTTGAGAGGGGTCATCTGCGCCCACGCCTCGGAGAGGAGCGCATCTGCCTTTTGTCTGTGCTCGGCCTGTTTCTCCTGCGTCTGTTCGAGGAGGGGCTTGATCTTTTTGGCGCGGAGCAGGGCGCCGCACAGCATGCAAGCCACGCCTGCAAAGAGCAGAACGAGCGGGATGAGCCAATCATCGGAGGCAATGAAGCACAAAACGCCTACGGCGCAGAGCACCGCTCCCAGCACGATGAGCGCGATGAGAAGGCCTTTGAGCCTCTTGTACTTGGAGAGTTTGCCCTCGATCTCGGCGAGGTTTTTCCGCTCGGACTCATAGGCGCTCACGGTGCGGCGGTTTGCCTCGGCGTTGAGGCCGGCCTGTTGCATGAGACGGTCGAAGCAGCTGTTACAGTTCTTGCGGAACATCTGCCCGTAATATTTTTTGTAGGCGGAGAGCGGTTCGAGCAGCAGGTCCCCCCCTCCCGATCTTTCATTCGGCTTCATTCGACAAAATTATACCATTTCCGACAGCGTCTGTCAAGACGAAACTTTCATCCTTTTTGAAAAAGAAGAACATAATTCGCGCTCATTTGATAAAATTTGGTACCATAAGAAATTTGAATGGCCGTTTTGTTGCTTTTTTCGGCATGATAAGATATACTAAATATTATCAAGTTATCTCGGCGCATGTCCGGCCCCGAAGCCCCCTGCGAAACGGGCGCCGAGGCCCTTGCAACCAAATCCGGCAAAAACTTTAATAGGAGAATGATATGAAAGCGATCAAAAAATTATGGGCGCTCGTGCTGATCTTCTGCACGGCGGCCATCCTCGGGCTCGTCGGCTGCAACGGCAGCACGGACGGCCCCGGGCCCGACCCGGACGGCGGCGACCCCACCCCTACGACCTACTCCGTGACGCTCACAAAGAACTTCTCGGAAGAAATGGGCACGGCTTCCCTCTCCGCTCCCGCGAGCGGCGACAAGTACGCCAAGGAAGAGCTCGTCACCCTCACCGTCACCGTCAACGAGGGCTATCTCGTCGAAAGCGTGACCGTGGGCAGCGAGAGCGTGGAGCTCGAAGAGGGCAAGTACTCCTTCAAAGTGCGGAGCGACACCCAAGTGACCGTCTCCATGCGCGCGATCGGGTATTACAGCGTGACGGTGGGCGATTTCGACGCAAGCATGGGCTCGGTGAGCGTGACCCCCAAGGCGGGCGCGGACGGGACCTATGTGGAGGGCACACAGCTAACCCTCGCCGTCTCCGCAAAATACGGGTACAAGCCCCTCTCCGTGAAAGTGAACGGGAGCGACGTGACCCTCGACGAGAGCGGGGAATACTCCTTCACGATCGAAAAGGATACCGCGGTGGACGTTACCTTCGGGGAACTCAAAAAGTACAAGATGACCTTCTACTTCTATGAGACGATGTGCTCTATCGCCTATTACGGCGTGACCGACGACGGGGAGGAGGGATACCTTCCTCTGGCCCCCGAAACGGAGACCGAGATTTACGAGGGCGAGACGTTGTTTTCGGTGATCCCCGAGGGCGGATATGACATCTATTCGGTGGTCGTGAACGGCGAAGAGGTGACCCTTTCCGATCAATCGTTCACATTAAACGTCGGCGAGGCGTTACAGGACGGAAACGGCAAAATCATCGTCGTCGTTTCCTGCGTATTTGTCTTTACGACACTTGACAGCCTCGCGGGAGAATACGACCTTGCGAAGGACGCCTGGTACTCCTTTACGCTCGAAAGCCCCGCCGTGTTTGAATTTTCGGCGAGCAACTATGTGGCCTATGCCGCGTTCTTCCCCATGACGCAGACGGACAGTTCCGAAGACGGCTCGACATGGACCGTGGGCGACGAACCCGTTTGGAAATTCAACGACGACGACAGGAGCAATTACGCGATCAACATCTTTGAGGCGGGCACCTATATGGCGCGCTTCTCGGCGAACACGGGGGACGGCGCGGCTACCTCCAAACTCACCGTGACGCAGCTGCCCTACCTCGATTTCGAGATCAAAGACATCCGTGCGAACTCCTTTGTCAGCCTCGACGGGCAATATAAACTCTATCTGGGTTCGCATTACCTCGCGATCAAGGACAAGGACGGGCATGCGTTGGACGCGACCGTGACGCGCACGACCGACGACAAGGGCGCCCATACCCATGTGGCATTCGGCGGGAAAACCTACTTGCTCGGCACAAAGATGCCGACCTTCCGTTCCGACGATCCCGACGGCTCCGGGGAGGAACATGCTGCGACACCGGTAGACGGGCTCATCGTCTCGCTCTTCATCAAGACGGGAGACACCGTCACCGAAGAGATCGACTTCCGTCCCGACCCGCTGCCGAAAGACATCACGATCGCAGAAGAGCTTGCGGGCACCTATACGGGCACCACTTACGATGCAGACGAAAAAGACATCCCCGTGGAGGGCGATCTCGTGGTGCGGGGCAATACCATCAAATGGGGAGAAAAGGAGATCACTCTTTTGCGGAGTTTGGCCGTTTGCAGCGACCTCAATGAAGTGCCCGAAAATGTTTCGGTCGGCTATTGCAAAGAAGAGGTATTCTTCCTCTTTGCGATTTTCAGCGACAATGTGTACCGCATCGGGATTTCGGGCGGGAGCTATCCGAACCAAGTCACTTTCTCCCCCAAGGAGGACCAGGGGGGCGTGACGATCGAGGAGCGGTTCTTCGGCACATGGACGTGCAAGATCGAGACGGCGCCGCTCTACGGCTACACCCTCGTGATCACCGCAAACAACATCGTCGTGACGGACGCAAACGGCCGTAACGTGCAGACGACCTTAGGCACCCATACCTACCGCAACACCGTCTATACCTCGTTTACAGTGAACGGCGCGACCTATTTCCTGTACAACATCATGCGGGGTTCGCTCATTGTCTGTCCCACGGAGGGCACAATAACGAACATTACGTTCGTAGCGGCATGACCCCTTGAAAGAGCGGAACAGGCCCCGCGGCATCTCGCCGCGGGGCCTGTTTTTCTTGTCGGCCCTCCCCCAACGCGTTGGGGGAGGGCCGTGATACATCCGATCAAAGCGGTTTATTCGCCGATCATCTCCGTTTCGACCGCCACACTGTAAGCGCCGCTGGCGCCCTTGGTAAACGTCAGCTTGTAGCTGCGCTGCGGCTCGCTTGTGTCCTCGCGGCCCTTGAACGTCCACACATTGCCCTCGTGCCGGATATCCCACACGTCCGCAAATTGCGTCGTGCCGTACCACGCCGCCATGATCCCCGCGATCTCCCCCTTCTCATCCACAAAGATGTAGAAGTTGTAACTCGCCGCAAGACCTACCGTCTGTACGCTCCCCTTTTGCACGCTGCCCGATACGACGCGGTCCGCATTTTCCCCCTCGCCGTACACGAAATCGACGAGATACGCAGCGCCCGCGCGCCCGTTGTCGTTCTCAACGAGCCAGACGCCCTTGCCCTCGTAACGGGGCCCGAGCGCAAGCGCGACCACGGGCTTCTTGTCGCCGCCGAGGACGGTGACGGCCACGGGTTTTTGGAGCATTCCTGCGTTACCGTACCCGGGCGAACCCGCAAGCGTGGTGATCTGCAAATACTTTACGCCGAGCGTGTAACTGCCCGCGCTCACCTCCTCGTACTCATAGAGGCCGTAAAGCATGTAGGTGTAGGAATAGACGACGCTGCCGCTCGTGTACTCGAAGAAGTCTATCGCGTACTGCTTTCCGCCGTAGGTGAAGAGGATCTCTTTGAGTTCGTGATAGCCGCCGTAGCCCGAGCCGAGGTTGTGATAGCCCACCGTGCGGATCTCGCTCTCCTTGACGCCGTGGAACTCGATCACGCCCTTATCGGGCAGCTTTTCGTCATAGAAGTAGAGGAAGCGGCCGTCGTAGAGCGTTTCCGCGCGCTCGTAGGAGCCGAACCCGTTGTAGGTGAAGGTGATCCGTCCGCCCTGGTGATAGACCGTGCCGCTCTGCGCCGCGCCGTCATAATAGGACACCGAGGCGTCGTCCCGCGTGAACTGCCGCACGCCCGCATCGGTGACGGTGAACGTCCAGCCGCTGCCGCTGCGCGCAAAGTCGATGTTGTAGACGATGCTGTTATACTCCACACGGGGGTCGATCTTCCCTTCCGTGTAGGTGCTCAGAGAGAAGCCTTTATATACCGTTCCGCCGATCGTGAAGGTAGTTTCGAAGCCGACGATGCCGCGCAGCCGCGCCTCGAAGGAGAGGGACGCGTGCACGCTCTCCTCCCCGCTCTCGCCGAGCAGCTTGATCTCGCCCTCCGCCGTGAAAGAGCTCCCGTCATAGCGGTAGTAAGTCTTGCCGTTGTAGAGGTAGGTATCCCCGCCGAATGCGGGCAGCTCCTGCTTGCGGTAGACATAGCTGTATTGGTCGTAGATATAGACGTTGACGCCCTTTTCGGTGACGAGATAGTCACCGTTTTGGAGATTGCCGAGGAAGGCCGATCCGTCGTCGCGGAAGGCAATGTGGTCGAGGTCGGAGGCAAAATACAGTGCGTTGCCGAATCGGAGGATCTCAAAGACGCCCTCCTCGTAGTCGAGCAGCACATGGATGATCTCGTCCTCATAGGCCGTATTGGAGGTGGTGAAGAGGAAGTAGCCGAAGCCGAGCTCGGCGTCGATGAGATAGAAGTTGCCCGCGCTGCTGAATCCGTTCCCCGCAAGCGTGCCCGAGCCGAACCCGTTGAGGGAGAGCACATTGGCATGCTCATCCACATACAGGCCGCTCGCGCGGTCGCGCACGACGCAGTTGTAGTTGGCGTACTCGACATACTCCATAAAGCGCACATAGTAATTGCTCTTTCTGCCGTCGATGACCGCCTGGTAGAGGATATATTCCCCGTAAGCGGGGTCGGAGAGCTCGTATCTGCCCTGCGTGTGGGTGCCTTGGCCGTAATTGGTCGTGATCGTATAGGTGCCCTTGCCGTCGAAGAAGATCTTGGAATAGGTGTTGAGGGGCTGGAAGTTGCCGTCCACCAGATCCCACGTGCCGTAGCAGTCATCGAGCGCGGAAAACTCGTCCCCGGAGAGTTCAAATTCATATTGGGTACGGGCCTCGCTGTCCGCATCCGCGGGAATGGTGAGACGGAGGATGTTCTCCGTCATGAAGTAGTAGGAGCCGCTCAGAATGACGTTCCCCGCCGAATAGCGCGCCGTGCCGTAGCCGTCGAGGAGCAGGGTGCCGCCGTCTGCGGAGGTGTACGTCCCCGCCTTGCCCACATCGCGGAAATAGGCGGTAAAGTCGTTGCCGAGGAAATAGAGGTGGCCGAGCACGAAGGTAAAGCGCGCCTGCCCGCCCGCGACAAACTCATACACCTGCGTGCCGAAGAGGGTGGTTTCCCCAACTTTTTCGCGGTAGCTGCCCGTGGTCTCCCATACGCCGTCGAAGTCCTCGTCATAGAGCGCCCGCATGCCGGGCGAGAGCACGAGATTCAGGAACGCGCCGTACTCGGGACTGAGCGCGGGGTCGAAATAGTAGAACTCCGCGGGGAGCCCGTCCGCCGGGGCGGCGGTATAGTCGCTCTCCCCGTCGCCGCTCGCCGTGAGGAGATAGAGAATGCTCGTCTTGTTCTCGTTTTTATCCACATAGGCGATCTCGCCGAAATAGTCATCGAAATACTCATCGCGGTAGGTAAAGAAGGAGCAGCGGTAGGCCGTGCCGTCCGCCGTACCGTCCACATAGTAGATGGAGCCGTCGCCCTCGATCTCGATGTTGGGATTGGCCCAGACGAGCCCGCCGTCCGGGAGCTTTATCCGCTCATAGAGGGCCTCGCCGTTGCGTTCGAGCACACAGTAGGCGTTGTAGCGCACCTCGTTGTTCGTTTCCACCTCGGTGGTGATAAAGGTCATCTGTTCGGGCACGACCGACGAAAAACCGTATTCCGCCGACGTGCGCGTGAACGTGTAGACCGTGAGATCGCTGTCCTTGGAAGCGAAAGCGTAAGTGACGTATCCGCTCCCCGCGTGGCAGGCCACGCCGCGGGAATTGTTGGCGTAAAATTCCACCCGTTTGCTGTTTTCAACGCCCTCGGCCGCCTCCTCGAACATCGCAAGCAGCACCGGCTGCATCACGCTGCCTTCGAGGAGATAGTACTCGGTGTACGCCACTTCGGGACCGTTGTACACCCGGAACGTGCCGTCCGAGGAGAGGCGGAACTGTTTGAGCACGATCTCCTTCCCTTCCGCGTCCTCGCCCATGAGGGAGGCGATCGAGCCGCTGACATAGTCGCTCTGGATGGAGTAAGGGCCCTTCGTCACAACGCCATCGGCGTCGGTGTAGACGAGGCTGTCCGAGAATTGCCCGTGGCCGTCCAGAACCAGCGTTTCGCTGCCGTTTTCATAGACGCCGCGGGAGGTATCGGCAAAGAAGTACATGCCGTATTCATCCCCCATGTCCGGCCAATAGCCCGGTACGGCGATCAGGAAATACTGTTGCCAGCCCGCCGTGCCCGTAAGCACGCCCGACGTATCGTTGAGCCAGCAGACGATCTTATGGGCATTGTATCTGTCCCACAGCCGCTCGAACCCCTCCTTGTAGTAGTTGCCTTGGAGGGTGTAGGTGTAGCCCGAGGTGAGGGTGATCTGCAAAAATGCGGTGCCGTAGCCGTCGAGGAGGATCACCTCGCCGTTGCTGTCCACATAGTAGCCGAACTCCTCCCCGCCGACGGAAAAGATGTTGTTGCCGGGGTCCTCCGCCTTTTGGAACACGGTATGGAAGGAGAGTCCGCCGCCCGTGAAAAGGTAATCGCCCCGGTCGGAGCTGAATTGGAGCGCACCCGTCACCTGCTTTCCGTCCGCGGTGTAGACGGCGTTCAGATATTCATCCACCGTGAGGGTGCACGTCTTGTCGTAGCGGTCGCCCTCCTCTCCCCCGTCCTCTGCGGGGCGGGGATAGTTGTCATAGAGATAGTAGGTGCCCTTGACGTTTTGCTGTTCATAGCTGAAAGAGGCGCCGAACACCGAGCCGCCGAAGGTCGTGCCGTCCGCGATGGTAAACGTAAAGGAGTTGCCCTCGCGCGTGCCCTCAAATTCCGCGCCGTTGCGGTACAGAATGGCGACCCCGGAACGGGTGCGGGGGAAGAAAATGAGGTCGCTGCCGCCAAAGCGGTCGGTGTAGCCCCTGTCCCAGACGGCATAGAGGGTCGTGGCCGCGGTGACGCGAAACTGCTGCGCGGGAAGATAGACGACGTCCCCAGAAGGCTCCGTTCCCCAGCCCGCAAAGCGGTAGCCCTCGGCCGAAAAGCCGTTCTCCGCGGCCTCCGCCATGCCGCCGTAGATCACCGTCTGATAGGGCGTTTGGCCGCCGACCGACACCCCTGCGGGCGGATTGCCGTCATACATCACGGGATATTCGTTGCGGTCGTAATAGAAGGAATAGAGGTTCTGCCCCACATCCTCGGAGAGGGTGAGGGTGGAGACGGGCGTTCTGTCCTTGGGCGCGGGTTGCAGCGTAAAGCCGTCCACGCGGGGCGCATCGGGCGTCACCGACGTGTGCACATAGCCCTGTCCCGTCGCTTCCAACTCGTCGTTGCGCTGGTAGGACGTTCTGCCCACGTTTTGCAGATACACCTGCATGATGTAGTCCACCTTGTACTTCGCCGTGAGAGCGACCCTCTCCGCGGGCATGCGGAAAGAACGGGCAAGCTCGCTCTCCCCCATAAACCACGCGCCGAAGGTGAGCCCGCTCTTTTGGGGCGCGATCTCCTTGACCGCGTCGTACACGCTTGCGCCCTCTTTCAGCCAGAGGGAGGTGACGTCGAGCATGCCCCCCGCCGGGTCGAGCGTGACTTCGTAGCCCGTGACCCACTTGGCATAGTACTTGGTATTCTTTTCGGGCGCGGAAACGGCGCCCTCGAACCTCTCACCCGAAAAGTCGGATGAGGTATACCAGCCGTCGAAGGCAAAGCCCTCCTTCACCGTCTGCGGGAGGGTGACTCCCTCCCCGGCCTGCGCGGTGAGCGCGGCGGCGGGCGTGCCGCCGTTCGTCTCGAACGTGAGGGTGACGCCCTGCGAACACCCCGCCCAAAGCGCCGCGCACGCAAGCACCAGCGCCGAAATGACGATCGTCCATAAATTTCTCTTTTTCATGCTGTCTCCTTATTTTCCGGACCGTTTTCCGTTTTGCGGCGGAAGCGCCTCGCAGAGGGGCAGGGCCGCCGCAGCGGGAGCGGACGCTCTGAGATAGCCGTCCGCCGTATATTTTGCGAAGATCTGTTCGAATTTTGCCTGTGTTTGGGGACCGATGAGGATCTCGCACACCACCCCCTCCCCGTCGATGACGACAGTCGTGGGATAGCCCGTTACATTGAAGGGCGAGATGAGCCCGACGGCGGAGTTCTGCACGAGCGGGAAAGAGAGCCCCATCTGCGCGCGGTAGGTCTCGATGGCGGACATCGCGTCGCTTTGGTTGACCCCGATCACCTCTACCGTGCTCTGATATTTGGTGTAGGCGCGCTGCAATGCGGGAAATTCCTCTTCACAATAACCGCACTCCACATACCAGAAGTTGAGAAGCACCATTTTCTTGGTTTGCAGAATGTTCTTTAAGCTGAGTTCGCCCGCCGTGGAATTTGCCGCGGGTGCGGTGAAGTTGTACATGACGTCGCCGACCGCATATCTGCCCGAGGGCGACCCCTCCCTGAGCGTAGCCGTGAGATAGACGTTGCAATAGGGATCGAAGGGCGTGACCGTAAAGCTCGAACCGCAGCTGTAACCGCCCGGAATGTTCTCCGCCGTGACGGTGTACGTCTTGGGCAAAAGCTCCTTGGTGAATACGCCGCCGTTGAGGTCGGCAGGCGTGCTGCGGGCGATTTCCGCACCCGTTTCGTCCTTGACGATGAGCGTTATCGTAGGCGCGATGAGCAGCTGTCCGTTGTTGCGCAGCGTCCGAAATTCATAGGGAATGGGCGTATTGATATTGAGTTGCGGGATCTCCGTTTGCCCCGTCGTCTTTTCGCAGCGGTTGCAGTGATAGGATTTGGAGCCCGCATGGTCGAACGTCGCCTGCACGTCCACCGTGTAATAGTCCTGCCAGGCATGATCGAGGGCGGGGATCTCCACCGTGCGCGTCTTGACCGTGCAGCCGGGACGCCCGCAGGTCTGCTCCTGCGTTCCCGTCTCCTCGCAGGTCGCGGGGACGATGACGCGGGTGTTCATCCATTGATGCCCGAGCGCGGGAATGACGATGTCGCCCGACGGCGTGCCGCAACGCTTGCAGGTCTTGCGCTCCAAACCGTCGTTTTCGCAATCGACGGCCTTCACGATCTCGGGAACATCCCAATCGTGGCCGAGCGCATCGACCTCCGCCGTGCGCGGCTCCCCGCACATGGAGCAGATCTGCTCCTCCCTGCCGGGCTCGGTGCACGTGGGCGCCTGCGATACGGAAACCGTCACCCAATCGTGATCGAGGGGATCCGTCGGCGTCTTTTCCTCCTTCCCGCAGCGGCTGCACGTCTTGGTGCGCTCGCCGCCCGCCGTGCAGGTGGCCGCTTTGGTCACTTTGGCGACCCCCCACGCATGGCCCGGCGCGGGAATATCCTCCGTCTCGGTATATTCGCAAACGGTGCACACGCGCGCCCTCGTGCCGTTTTCCTCGCAGCCCGCCGCCTTGATTTCCGTCCACGCGCCGAAGAGATGTTCATGCTCGCCGCAGCCCCCCATGAGGCCCGCCGCCCCGCAGAGCAGTACCGCGGCCGCCGCACCTAAAATGATTTTTTGTATATATTTCTTCATGCCGTCCCTCCGTCCGAATGAAATTATGCTATATTACAGTATAATAAATATCCGTGCAAATGTCAAGAAAACTCCCCCCATTCTCCATAATTCATTGATTGTTTCTTATAAGTCAGGCATAAGTTAAACTTATAGTATGCAAAAAAATGAATAAAAATAAATCGGAGCCCCCTCCGACGCATTGCAAAAAACACGCATGGATATGAAACAAACTCACGAAAACAGAAAAATATGTTCAAAAACCACTTGCAATCGCTCTTTTTTTGTAGTATAATGAAACACCAAACAAAAAGACGGGAGGAAAAATCATGATAAACGTACACTTTAATAACCGGCATCTGTCCGTCAAGGAGGGCACGCGCGTTTTGGAGCTCGTGGACGAAAAGGACAGGAAAAATCTCGTGGTCTGCCAGGTGGGGGCGCAGATCAAGGAACTCAACTACCGTCTCTCCGAAAAGAACGACGGCATGACGATCAAACTTTTGAACCTGAGCAATGCGGAGGCGGGCAGAGTGTACAGCGCGAGCCTGCGCTACATCGTCGCCATGGCCTTTTACCGCATCTATCCCGGCGTCAGGATCCGCTTTTCGTACAACATTTCCCGCTCGATCTCCTGCCAGGCGCTCACCAGGAGCTTTAACATGGCGCGGGCGGTGGACGCGGTCTGCGCCGAGGTGGAGCGCATCATCGAGGCCGATCTCCCCATCGAACGGGTGACCGTGACGATCGAAGAAGCGACGGAAATTTACAAAAAATTCCATCTCGAAGACAAGATCGAAATTTTGAAGTACCGCCCCGAAAAGACGGTGCATCTGTATAAGTGCGGCGACTACTACAATTATCTGCACGCCTACATGGTGCCCTCGACGGGGTGCATCCACAACTACACCATCGCGCCGTACAGCCCCGGGCTCGTCATTCAATACCCCCGCCACGACTTCGACGCCAACATCCCCGAATTTGAGGAGGAGGCCAACTACTGCAAGACCTTGCAGCGGGCCTTCGATTGGGCGGAAAAGGCGCACGTGCAGACGGTGACGGGCATCAACCGCAAGATCGAACGCGGCGAGGCGCTGGAATTTGTACAGATGTGCGAAGCCCACCACAACCGCCAGCTGACCGAGCTCGGCGACCTCATAGAAAAGGAGATCGACAACGTGCGTCTCGTCGCGATCGCGGGCCCGAGTTCGAGCGGAAAAACCACCTTCTGCAACCGTCTCAGGATCGAGCTCCTCTCGCGCGGGATCAACCCCGTGACCATCTCCATGGACGACTATTACTTCGACAAGGCCAAGATCTGCGAGATCCAGGGCAAGCCCCTCGGAAAGCTCGACCTCGAACACATTGACTGCCTCGACGTGGAGCTCTTCAACAAGGACCTCTTCGACCTCATCAACGGCGAAACCGTGACCCTCCCCCGCTTCAACTTCAAGCTCGACCGCCGCGAAACGGGCAAGACGATCAAGGTGGAACAAAATGTCCCCATCATCATCGAGGGCATCCACGCGCTCAACGAAAAGCTCACCAAGTCTATTCCGAAGCACCAGAAATTCAAAATCTACATTGCGCCGCACGCGCAGCTGAACATCGACGACCACTCCCCCCTGTCCGTCACGAACACGCGGCTCATCCGCCGCATCGTGCGCGACATGAAGTTCCGCGGCTGCCCCGCCGCAGAGACCATCGACATGTGGCAGTCGGTGCGGAACGGCGAATTTCGCTGGATCTATCCCAACCAGGAAAATGCCGACTATGTGTTCAATTCGAGCCTCGGCTACGAGCTCTGCGTGCTCAAAAAACAGGCAATGGAGGCGCTGACGCAGATCACAGCCTCCGATCCGCAGTACCTCGTCGCGAACCGTCTCATCAAGATCCTCAAATATTTCCGCGAGATCGACGACGATTCCCTCATTCCGTGCAATTCCCTCCTGCGGGAATTTATCGGCGGCAGCTGTTTTCAGGTTTGACGC
>CANRPN010000040.1 GCA_947632505.1 uncultured Clostridia bacterium
GAGCTTTTTGATATAATGGAAGAGGACGAGCAGAAGAATCTGTTGACTTACCTTGTTAAGGAAATTCAACTCAATCCGAATTGGGAGAGCAAATCCCCGCTGAAATACATAGAATTTAACTTTCCTATCTATCGTAATGGGGAGGAGGTCAGAAAATTTATGTGTGAAAGCAATTCCGATGTTGAGACGCTTGTTTTGCTCACGAAGGGAGAAATGAAATGAGACATGCTATGAGAGACAATTTGCACCGTACGGTCGGCTACTACGGCGACGGGGTGGTAGAGGACGCGCTTTGCAGACCGGTCGCGCGGCTGCACGGCGGCGATGTGACGGACGCGATCGGCCGACCGATCTACCACGTCCAAAACGGCGAGATCACCGACGCGATGTTCCGACCGCAATGGCGTTTCGGTGGCGGGCGGATCACCGACTTCTGCGGCCGCCCCGTGGCCACCTATCGCGGCGGCACGGTGTACGACTATCTCATGCGCCCGATCGGTTACTATGACGGCGGCAGCGATGAGGAGATCGCCTCGGCGATCTGTCTCCTGCTCAACCCATAAACATCAAAAGGAGGAAACATCATGCCTTTTATCGACAGTAAAATCACGGTCAAACTGACGGAGGAACAAAAGGAACACATTAAGGCGAAGCTCGGAAGGGCAGTCTCCACCCTGCACAAGGGGGAGAGTTATCTCATGGTGGGTTTTGCGGACGGATACGATCTCTATTTTGCGGGCAAGAAGCTCGCAAAGGGAGCGTATGTCGAAGTCAGTCTCTTCGGCAAGGCGTCGCCCGCCGATTACGACAAGATGACAGGGCAGATCTGCGCCATTCTCTCTGAGGAACTCGGCATTCCCGGCAGCGCGGTCTACGTCACCTATCACGGCATTTCGGACTGGGGTTGGAACGGTTCGAATTTTTGAGTAAGTTTCGCAAAACACTTGCATTCCGCATTTGGAAATGGTAAAATAAGGAAAGTTACAGCGGAGCGAAAACATGGAAGAAAACATCATCGCCGAGATCGCACAGGCGGAGGAAGAAGGGGCAAAGCAGAAAGCCGCAGCCGAGGAGCGCGCCAAACTTTTGCTTGCAGATGCAGAGAGGCAGGCGTCCGAGATCTTAAAGATCGCCGAGACGGACTGCGCCATCCTGCGGGCAAACGGCATGCAAAAGGCCGAGGCGGACGCTTCTGCCGACTATGAGCGCGCCTTATCCCTTGCCGCCAAGGAGGCCAAGGAGTATGCGGAAGGGCTTCTTTCGCACACCGAGGTCTACGTTGCCGAGATCGTGGGGAGGATCGCCAAGTGATCGAGCGGATGAGAAAACTTCATCTCATCGCCCTCTCCTATGAACGAGACAGCCTTTTAGATGTCCTCGAACGCACGGGTGCGGTCGAGGTGAAGCTCCATGCCGAAACGGAGGGCACGCAGCCTCTGCCCGAAGAGGGAGGGGAGCTTTCTGCGCGCCTTTCTTCGTGGGAAGAAGCGCTCTCGCTGCTTACCTCCGAGGCCGAAAAATATGCCAAGGAACGGAGCATAAAGGACTTTTCTCTTCCAAAAGAAGTTACGGTCGGCTATCGGGAATTTCTTGCCGCGCGGCAGACCCTTTCCGCAGGGGAGGAACTCGTCAAGGAGATCAATGCCTTAGCGGACAAAAAAAGTTCCGCGCTCGCCGAGGAGGCGCGCCTTTCCCGCGCGATCGCGGCGGCGCTTCCCTACCGCTCTGCGAGGGCCTTTTCTTCGTATGCCGATTCCCGCCATACGGTCACCAAATTGGGACTTGTTCCCTCTCCCGCATGGGAAACTTGCAAAAAGGGGCTCGAAGAACTTCCCCTTGCCGCCTATGAGGCGACCGAGGGGGAGAGCGTGCTGCTCGCCCTCACCGTGCACAAGAGCGCGCTTGCGGAAGCGGAACAGGTCTTGGGCGCGGCGGGGTTCGTCTCCTGTCCTTACACGGGGGGGCAGAAGGGCGAGGAACTTCTGGCTTCTCTCAATGAGGAAGCGGAGGCGCAGAGAACAAAGCGGGAGGAGGCCGAACGCGCCCTCTTCGAGCTTTCGTCCTCGGTCCAAGACTTAAAACTGTACTGCGACGTGCTTGGATTCGAGCTGGAAAAGGCGGAACAGGCGGCCAAACTCAGAGGCACCGAGCGCACCTTCCTTTTGGAAGCGTTCGTCCCTGCCGCCAAAGAAAACGACGTAAAAGCCGCGCTCGACGGAAGCGGGCTCACGGTGTTCTATGAATTTTCCGACCCCGCCGAGGGCGAATTTGTCCCCACCCTCACCAAGAACAACAAGGTCGTAGAGAATTTCGAGGCGATCACCAACATGTATTCCCCGCCGAGCGCGCGGGAATTTGATCCCAACACGGTGATGTCTTTCTTTTACAGTATCTTTTTGGGATTCATCATGGCAGACGTCGGCTACGGGCTTTTGATGATGCTCGGCGGCGGCTTCCTCTATTTCAAAAACCGCGCCAAAAAGGGTGGCATCAAGTCGCTCGCGGGCGTGTTCGCGATCGGCGGCATTTTCGCCGTCATCTGGGGCTTTTTGTTCAATTCTATCTTGGGAATGCAATTTTTGCCCTTTACGGTCATGCCCGACGCGCAGCATGAGAATTGGAAATTCGTCGGCATCGACATTCCCGCCATGCTCATCATCAGCATGCTCATCGGTATCGCGCAGATCTTCGCGGGGTATCTGTGTAAGTTTTGGCAGGAGTGCCGAAGGGGACGCTTTTGGGACGGCCTGTTCGACGGCATTACCTGGGCGGTCTTTTCGATCGGCATGGCGCTCGCGGTTGTGGGACTTACCGAAAAATTCGGTCTTTCCCAGCTGACTATGGCGGGCGGGATCGTCGCCGTCTCCGCGCTCGCGGTCTCCGTCCTCACGGCGGGGCGGCACGAAAAGTTCCTCGGCAAATTCACCAAGGGTTTCGGCGCGCTGTACGGGATCATCAACTACATTTCGGACGTGTTGAGTTATGCCCGCCTGTACGGACTCATGCTCTCGGGCGCGGTCATCGCGCAGATCATCTCGCAGTACGGCGTGCAGTTCCTGACGGGCGGCAACGTCGCGTTCATGATCTTAGGTGCGGTCCTCATGGTGGTGGGGCACCTTTTCAACCTCGCCATGAGCCTTCTCGGGGCATACATTCACGATGCAAGATTGCAATATGTGGAATTTTACGGCAGATTCTTCGAGGGGGAAGGGGAACTCTTTGCCCCGCTCGGTTCCAAGCGGAAATACGTCCGCGTGATGTAAATGCGCGCGGAAAAATCAAACTAAAAAACGAAGTGAAAACTTTTGGAGGTAAACAATGTTTACAACAGGTTACGTCATTGCAATGGTGGGGATCGCGCTCTGCGTCCTGCTCTGCGGCGTAGGTTCGGCGATCGGCCTTTACAAGACGGGCAGCGCCGCGGCGGGCGTTTTGGGAGAAAATCCCAAGCTGTTCGGCAAAGTCATGGTGCTCGTCCTTCTTCCCGCCACGCAGGGGATCTACGGCTTCATCATCGCCATCATCGCCTCCGGCCAGCTTTCCACCCTCAATTCGCAGATCCAATCTGTCGCGGGTGCGGGCGGCATGGCGGCGCAGGGCTGGGCGATCTTCGGCGCGGTGCTTCCCATGACGATCTCGGGTCTTGTCACGGGCTTCTTCCAGGGCAAGGCGGCCGTCAACTGCATCTATGCGGTCGGCAAGCAGGAGAGCCTGGGCGGCAAACTCATTCTCTATCCCGCAATGATCGAGTTCTATGCGATCCTGGGCCTGCTCATTTCCATTATTCTGGTCTCTGCGGTCCCCGTGCTCTCCTATGTGCCCGTGGAACCCGCAACGGCGGCGGCATTGAGTATTCTTTAAGTTATGGGAAAGGAAGCGATCATTGAGCGCATTCTCTTCGATGCCGGGCAGGAAGCCGGTGCGATCGTGGAAGAGGCGCAAAAACAGGCGGAGAGCAGGCTCGCCGAGGCCAAAACCAAGGCGGCCGAGCTCAAAGCGGAGACGGAGGAAGAAATTTCCGAGCGTTCAAAGCGCATTTCCGAGGGAAAGGCGGCGACCGCGCGGCTCGATTCTTCCAAACTTTTGCTTGCCGAAAAACGGCGCGTCATCGACGAGATCTATGACCGTGCGTTGAAGGGGCTGCTCTCCCTGGGTGAACATGAAAGCCTTGCCCTTGTCGAACGGCTCCTCAAAGAGAATGCCGAAGAGGGGGACGAGGTGGTGTTTGCCGCCGACTATCCCCATATCGCCAAGGCGGCGCGCCTTCCCGTGATCTCCGAAAAGAAGCTCACGGTTGGCAAACCGCAGGGTACGGGCGGCGGCTTTTTGCTCCGCGGCAAGGTCTGCGATAAAAACGTGACGTTCCGCGCGCTGCTCGCGCTCGACCGCGAGGAGCAGGAGTCTGCGCTCGCGGCAAAATTATTCGGATAATGCTTGCAACGGTGTATACAAACGGCGTCATCGCCGTCAAAGAGAAGTCCCTTTTGGGCGAAAAACTGCTCCGTTTTGCGGAAATGAGTGCGGAGGAGGTCTTTCGCGCCCTTTCGGAGAGCGGGTTCGGCGCGGGTGCGGGGACGGGTTCTTTCGACGGGGAGCTTTTGTGCCGTGCGGAAGAGGACGCGCTCGACGGATTCATTCGGACTTACGCGCCTTCGCGGGCGATCGAAACGTATTTGCTCGCCCCGCGCGATTTTCACAATCTGAAAGCGCTCGTCAAGGCGAAACTCTTGGGAACGGACGCGGCTCCCATGCTGGCGGCCGAAGGGCTTCACTCTGCTTCGGAGCTTGCCGAACTGCTCGAACAGGGCGCGTTTTCGTTCGAACTTTCCGAGCAGCCGACGGGAGCCGAGATCGGCGCGGCGATCGACAAGGCGCTGTACGCCTATCTGTTTCAAAAATGCAAAGGAGCGGCGGTTCTCAAAAAACTGCTTGTCGGCAAAGTGGACAGGCTGAACATTTTAACGGCTCTGCGCGCGTCCGACAGGGAATTTGCGGAGAGCTTGTACCTTGCGGGCGGAAAACTCGGCGCGGCGCAGCTCGGAAGAGTGTTCGAGGGCGGAGAAGAAGCGTTAAAGCACACCCCGTATGAAGAATTTTACCGCACCGCCCTGCGCGCCAAGGAGGCGGGAAAGCCGTTTACCGAAGCGGAGCGCGCGCTCGACAGGTTTGAAGCGGAGTATTTCGAAGCGCACAAGTACGAACTTGCGGGCAAGGAGCCGTTTTTATACTATGTGTTCCGCCGCCGCGCGGAGATCGCCGACGTGCGCATCCTGCTCGTCTGCCTGAACGCGGGGCTTTCCGAGCAAGAGATCAAAAAGAGATTGAGATCGGTATGATAGGAAAAATCGCGATCGTCGGAGACGGCGACAGCATCATGGTGTTCAAGGCGGCGGGCGTTGCGACGTTTGCCGCGGAGAACGAGAAAAAGGCGCGGGACGTCCTGCGCAAAGCCGCGCAGGAGTATCAGGTGATCTTTGTCACCGAGGAACTTTCGCGCGCGTTGGGCGACTTTTTGAAGCGGTTCGACGAGTCGCCCTATCCCGTTGTGCTTACCATTCCTTCGGGGAAAGGGTCCACGGGCTACGGCGACGAAATGCTGCGTTCCGCCATGGAGCGCGCGCTCGGCGTGGACATTCTATTTCAAAAATAGCGTTGCACCCCTCTTCGGCGAAAGAAGGATGCAAGACAGCAGTTACGGAGCAAAATATGGTTGGGAAAACAGTAAAGGTATCGGGGCCGCTCATCGTGGCGGAGAACATGGCGGACTGCAAGATGTATGACGTCGTGCGGGTCTCGAAGCTCGGGCTGATCGGCGAGATCATTGAGCTTCGCGGCGACAAGGCTTCCATTCAGGTCTATGAGGAGACGTCCGGTCTCGGCCCCGGCGAGGACGTTTGGTCCACGGGCGAACCGCTCTCCGCGGAGCTTGCGCCCGGACTCATCGCAGGCATTTTCGACGGCATCCAGCGTCCGCTCACAACGCTGTATTGGAACTATGGCGACCGCATTTCCCGCGGCGTATCCGTCAACAAGCTCGACCGCGAAAAGAAGTGGCATTTCGTGCCCCGCAAGAAGGCGGGCGACGAAGCGGAGGCGGGCGATATTTTGGGCGTGGTGCAGGAGACGGAGATCGTCGAGCACCGCATTCTCATTCCCTACGGCGTCAAGGGACGCATTGTCTCCATTCAAGAGGGAGACTTTACGATCGAGGAGACGGTCGCCGAGATCGAAACGGAGACGGGAAAACGGCCCCTCTGTATGCTCCAAAAGTGGCCGGTGCGAAAGGGCAGACCGTACAAGGAAAAACTCAATCCCGATAAGCCCATGGTCACGGGCCAGCGGGTGATCGACACTCTCTTCCCCATTGCAAAGGGGGGCGTTGCGGCGGTGCCGGGGCCCTTCGGCAGCGGAAAGACGGTCGTGCAGCACCAGCTCGCCAAGTGGGCGGACGCGGACATCATCGTCTATGTCGGCTGCGGCGAGCGCGGCAACGAAATGACGGACGTTTTGAACGAGTTCCCCGAACTCAAAGATCCCAAGACGGGGGAACCCTTGATGAAGCGCACCGTGCTCATCGCCAACACGTCGGATATGCCCGTGGCGGCGCGCGAGGCGTCCATTTACACGGGGATCACGATCGCGGAATACTTCCGCGACATGGGATACAGCGTTGCGATCATGGCGGATTCCACCTCCCGTTGGGCGGAGGCGCTGCGCGAAATGAGCGGCCGTCTCGAAGAGATGCCGGGCGACGAGGGCTATCCCGCCTATCTTGCAAGCCGCCTTGCGGAATTTTACGAGCGCGCGGGCATTGTCAAGCTGCTCGGCAGTGAGAACCGCGAGGGGTCGGTCTCCGCGATCGGCGCCGTTTCGCCTCCCGGCGGCGATCTTTCCGAACCCGTCTCACAGGCAACGCTCCGCATTGTCAAAGTGTTCTGGGGCTTGTCGGCCTCTCTCGCCTATAAGCGGCACTTTCCCGCCATCGATTGGCTCATCAGCTATTCCCTCTATGCCGATAAAATGAAGGATTGGTACGATGAACAGGTCGGCAAGGATTTCCTCAAATACCGTCAGTTCGTCATGACCATTTTGCAAGAGGAGGCCGCGCTTGACGAGATCGTCCGTCTTGTCGGCATGGACGCTCTCTCCTCGCGGGACCGCCTCGTCATGGAGACTGCAAAGACCGTCCGTGAGGACTATCTGCACCAGAACGCCTTCCACGAGGTGGATACCTACACCTCCATGCAGAAGCAGCTTCTGATGCTCAGACTTATCTATGAATTTTACCGTCTCTCCGAAGAGGCGCTCGGGCAATACGTCGCGCTCGATGATATTCTCGCCTGCTCGTTCAAAGAGAAGATCGGACGGGCGAAATACATTCCCGAAGAAAATCTTTCCGAGTTCGAGGAAATTTTGCGCACCATGAATGCGGAAATCAAGGCGCTCGAACAGGGAGGCAATGAAGATGTATAAGGAATATAAAACCATCCGCGAAGTGGTGGGGCCTTTGATGCTCGTCGAGGGCGTAGAGGGGGTCAAATACAACGAACTTGTGGACATCGTCTGCGCAAACGGAGAGATCCGCCGCGGCAAGGTGCTCGAAGTCAACCGCGACAAGGCGGTGGTACAGCTCTTCGAAAATTCGCAGGGCTTGCAGATCGCCACGAGCAGGGCGCGCTTTTTGGGGCACAGTCAGGAACTCGCGGTTTCGAAAGACATGCTCGGGCGGGTGTTTGACGGCATGGGCAATCCCCGTGACGGCGGCGCCCCCGTCATTCCCGAAAAGATGGCGGACATCAACGGCGAGCCGATCAATCCCGCCGCACGCGACTATCCCAACGAATTTATCCAGACAGGGGTTTCCGCGATCGACGGGCTGAACACTCTTGTGCGCGGGCAGAAACTTCCCGTGTTCTCGATGAGCGGCCTTCCCCATGCCGAGCTCGCGGCGCAGATCGCGCGGCAAGCAAAGGTGCGCGGGGGAGACAGCAAGTTTGCGGTCGTGTTCGCGGCCATCGGCATCACCTTCGAAGAAGCGCAGTACTTTGTGGAAGATTTCAAGCGCACGGGCGCAATCGAGCGCACGGTGCTGTTCACCAACCTTGCGAACGACCCCGCGGTCGAACGGATCGCAACGCCGCGCATGGCGCTCACCTGTGCGGAATATCTGGCATTCGAATGCGGCATGCACGTGCTCGTCATCATGACGGACATCACCAATTATGCGGAGGCGCTCCGCGAGGTCTCGGCCGCAAGGCGTGAAGTTCCCGGACGGCGCGGCTATCCCGGCTATCTCTATACCGACCTCGCCTCGCTGTATGAACGCGCGGGCAGGATCCGCGGCAAGGAGGGGAGCATTACGCAGATCCCCATTCTCACCATGCCCGAGGATGACAAGACCCACCCCATTCCAGACCTCACGGGCTATATTACCGAGGGGCAGATCATCCTCTCCCGCGATCTGTACAAAAAGGGGTTGAATCCTCCCATCGACGTTTTGCCCTCCCTCTCCCGTTTGAAGGACAAGGGCATCGGCAAGAATAAGACGCGGGAGGACCATGCGGACACGATGAACCAGCTCTTTGCTGCGTATGCGCGCGGCAAGGAGAGCAAGGAACTTTCGGCGATCTTGGGCGAAGCGGCGCTTTCGGACGTAGATAAGCTCTACGCGAAATTTGCCGAGGCGTTTGAAAAGGAATATGTCAACCAAGGCTTCGAAACCGACCGAACGATCGAGGAGACGCTCGACATCGGCTGGAAGCTCTTAAAGATTCTGCCCAAGACCGAACTCAAACGTATCCGCACGGAATATCTCGACAAATACCTCCCCGACTGACTCCGACCTGCCCCCGTTTACGGGGGCGGGTGGCGAGCGAAGCGAGACAGGTGGGGGTGATATCCGCCTTCTTGCCCGCCCCCGATTTTGGGGAATTTCCCGTTCTTTCTTGCCCTCCCCCGGCTTTGGTGGAGGGGTAGGGGAGGGGGCGCCCGATTTTCAAAACACGATATGGCAAAACTCAACGTCAATCCCACCCGGATGGAGCTGAAAAAGCTCAAAGCGCGGCTTGCAACGGCCGTGCGCGGGCACAAACTCTTGAAAGACAAGTCGGATGAGATGATCCGCCGGTTCACGCTCATCATCCGGGAAAACAAGCGCCTCAGAGACGAAGTGGAAAAGGCGCTCTCCGAAACGCTGCGGCAATTTTCCGTGGCGCGCTCCCTCACGCCCGAATATGCGGTCGAAACGGCATTTGCCATGCCCACGGCAACGGTCACGGCGGAGTGCGGCGTGGAGAGCGTCATGGGAGTGGACGTCCCCAAGATCGAACTGACCGCTGCCGAACGGACGGACAGCCTCCCGTACGCCTATTCCGAGATCACGAGCGAAGCGGACGAGAGCGTGAGGCGGATCTCGGAACTCTTGCCCCTGCTCGTCAAGCTCGCGGCGGTGGAAAAGTCGGTGCGGCTGCTTGCCGAAGAGATCGAACGCAACAAGCGCCGCGTCAATGCGCTCGAATATGTCATGATCCCGCAGCTCGAAGAGACGATCAAGTACATCCGCGACAAGCTGGACGAAAACGAACGTGCGGCCATCATCCGCCTCATGAAAGTCAAGAACAAGGCGTAAATAGTTTCGTTGATTTGTATGCTCACTCGTCCCGCGTCATTCCGAGCCGTAACGGCAATTACGAAGTCCGAAATGGCGGTTCTCCGAGGGAATCTTGTTCCGTTCAAGCATGTTCAAAACCAAACCCAAACGCAACAAGATGCCTTCGCGGACTTACTGTTCGGACTTTGTAGAATAGTTCGGCTACTTCGCACTTCGTGCTCGTGCCGCCCTTCGACAACATGGAACGTGCGGGCGGGGCAGCATGAGCATTTGAGGGAGATCTCGTTTCCCAACAAACTCTTCTCTCTCGCCCTCCCCCGCGCTTTGCGCGGGGGAGGGGTAGGGGAGGGGGGCGCCTCATTTCAAAAAAAACCAAAAAAAGGAGAAAAATAAAATGTTAAACAAAAAGATCGCAGCAATGCTCAACGACCAGATCAACAAGGAACTCTACTCGGCGTATCTCTATCTCGACTTCGCCAACTACTATGCGGACGAGGGCCTGAACGGCTTCGCGCATTGGTATGAAGTGCAGGCGCAGGAGGAGCGCGACCATGCCATGATGCTTCGCCGTTACCTCATCAACAACGGCCATCGGGTCGTGTTCGAGGCCGTTGCCAAGCCCGACAAGACCTTCAAGACCCATCTCGATCCGTTGAATGCGGGCTATGAGCACGAGCAATACGTCACCTCTCTCATCACGAACATCTATCATGAGGCGTTTGAGCAGAAGGACTACCGCACGATGCAGTTCCTCGATTGGTTCATCAAGGAACAGGGCGAGGAAGAGACAAATGCGGACGAAATGGTGAAGAACTTCAAGCTCTTCGGCGGAGATGCCAAGGGGCTTTATGCGCTCGATCGGGAGCTTGCGGCGCGCGTCTATACGCCCTCCTCAACGGGCCCCGCAATGTAACCGGCGCAGTAAAAAACTAAGGCACGTCGCGCGCGGGCAATTTGCCCGCGCGCGACGTTATAATTTTCTCCGCATCTTGCGTTACCGCTTGCTTTTTTGCCCATAATATGGTAAAATACGATTTGCTTTTGGCAGAAATAGGAGCAGAGTTATGCACAATATGATCTCGATCGCAGAAGATCTCTATTACGTCGGCGGGAGCGACAGAAGGCTCTCGCTGTTTGAAAACGTCTATCCCGTGTCTCGTGGGGTGTCCTACAATTCCTATCTGTTGCTCGATGAAAAGACGGTGTTGTTCGATACGGTGGACCCCTCCGTCGCCGATCTCTATTTGGAAAACGTTGCCGCTGCGCTGAACGGACGGAAACTCGACTACCTTGTCGTCCACCATATGGAACCCGATCACTCCGCAACATTTTTGCGGCTGATCGAGAGCTATCCCGGGGCAACGGTCGTCGCAAGCGCCAAGGCGGTGCAGATGATGAAAAATTTCTTCCCCTTCGACGGCGCGAACGTCAAAACCGTCAAGGAGGGGGACGTCCTTTCCTCGGGCAAACACAGTTTTACTTTTGTCGCCGCGCCCATGGTGCATTGGCCCGAAGTGCTGTTCTCCTTCGATTCCGCGACGGGGACTCTCTTTTCGGCGGATGCCTTCGGCACGTTTGGGGCTTTGGGCGGCAGTATCTTTGCCGACGAGGTGAATTTCAAGGAAGAATTTTTATCCGACGCCCGCAGATATTACTTTAATATCGTGGGAAAGTACGGCATTCAGGTGCAGTCTGTACTCAAAAAGGCGGCGGGTCTCGACATCAAGACGATCTGCCCGCTGCACGGCCCCGTTTGGCGGAAGGACCTCGGCTACTACCTCGGGCTGTACGACACATGGAGCAGGTACGAGCCGGAGGAGAAGGGCGCGGTCGTCTTTTACGGCACGATCCACGGGCACACGGGCAATGCCGCGGAAATTCTGGCGGCTTCGATCGCGCAAAACGGCGCGCCCGTCAAAGTGTACGACGTCTCGCAGACCGAACTTTCCCTGCTCGTTTCCGAGGCGTTCCGCTACTCCCACCTTGTATTTGTCTCGGCGACCTACAACAACGGCATTTTCCTGCCCATGGAGCAGCTCCTGCACGACCTCGCGGCGCACAACTTCCAAAACAGAAAATATGCGCTTGTCGAAAACGGCAGCTGGTCGCCGCAGGCGGGCACGCTGATGAAAAATCTCATCGGTGAATGGAAAAACATGTCGCAGGTCGGCGAAAAGGTGACGGTCCTCTCCTCCGTCAAGGAGGAGCAGGCAGAGGCGCTGCACATTCTCGGCGCGCAGATCGCCGCCGACCTTCTCGGCAAATAAAGGACCGACATCCCGCCCCCCGCTTGCTGCATTCGGGGACACCAAACACTCGCCCTCCTCCGCTCGCTGCATTCGGGGACACCAATCACTCGCCCTCCTCCGCTCGCTGCATTCGGGGACACCAAACACTCGCCCTCCCCCGCTCGCTGCATTCGGGGACACCAAACACTCGCCCTCTCCCGCGCAGCGGGGGAGGGGTAGGGGAGGGGGTACCGCTGTTCGGAAATGTCATGTCGAGCGAAGTCGAGACATCTCTACCTTATTAAAAAAATTCAAATAAAAAGGAGATAGATACCATGAAGTATGTATGTAACGTATGCGGCTACACCTATGACGAAGAAGCGGGCGATCCCGATAACGGCATTGCGCCCGGCACCAAGTGGGCGGATATTCCCGACGATTACACTTGTCCTCTCTGCGGAGTCGGCAAGGAAGATTTTTCGGCGGAATGATCCGATCTTCGACATCCTCCCCCATGCGGGAGGATTTTTTTGCCAAAAATTCAAAAAATTTTGTCATGAAACCATGTTACATAATTGACAGACTGTCATAAAACTGTTATACTCTTAACTTAGTTAAGAAACTTATCCACAAGGGAGCAAAGAGATGAAAAAATTCGGAAAAAAGATCGGCATTTTGCTTGCGGGCGTGTTGTGCGCCGGTACGGCAACGGCAGGGCTTGCGGCATGCAAGAGTGAGGATACCTATACTTTACAAAGCGGCGCATCCACCACGCTTGTGACAACCAAGTCGCCCGAAGAGCTCTCGCCCGAAAACGTTGCCTATGCGTTTTTGCAGAAACAGAGCGAGCTTCAAAGCTATACGATCGTTACGGAAGGGAAGGCGGTGGCCGACCTTGCGGGTTATGAGCAGGAGATCCATAATACCTCCTATAAGAACGGGGAAGATTTCCTGAACCAGGCTTCTTCCGACTCCATTCTTGTCAAAATGAAGCACCAGGCCTTTTCCAAAGGCGGAAAAGTCGTCTATCGCGACAGCTTTGACGGCGACTTAAAGGTGGCCACCAAGGAGGAATACAAAAAGGTCTACGGCTTTACGGCGGACGACGTTACGCTCGGCGGCTATATTATCAACGCAAAGACGCTGCGCTACGCCGCGCTTGAAAAGACGGAGGGAGAAACGCTTACATATTACTTCCGTTTGGCGGGCGATCTCTCGAAGGAGAACGGCTCTGCGACCGAATCCGCCACGACGGGGGTGCGCCTGCAAGCCAAGGCGTACGGCTCGCTCGACGATCTTCCCTCATTTTCCGACGTAGACCTCCGTCTCACGATCAAAAAGGACTGGACGCCCGTCGGATATTCTTCCGAATGTTCTTACGATTGTAAGAAGATCTTTAACATGAGCATCAAGCAGACGCTCACCTGCACATACTCCAATGTCAACAGTGAGGTGAAAGTCCCGAGCGTGGAGGAGTTCAATGCAAAGCTCGGCACCACGCCCTCCGAGGTCAAGCCTTCCCATGGGGAGGAGAACGCGCTCATGCAGCTCACCTCGGCGATCGGCGCCGCATTCGATCGGAATGAAAAACTTTCCATTCCTCTGTCCCTCGGGATCAACCTCTTCGGTGCGCCGATCACGTTGGGAGGAAATTTCACGCTGCAACTCAAACGCGAAGCGCTCAGCCGCGGCGATGTTCTGAATGCGTTTGCTCTGCGCTACGACCTTGATATCAGTTCTATCCCGCTTCTTTCGCAGGTCGCCAACACCGTTACGCTGCGCTATATGGGCGAGGGCGTGCTGCTTGTGATACTCAACAACAGAACGGAAGGCGGAGATCATTATCTCTTTACCTATACCGCAGACATCGGCACGGCGCTTCCCTTGTTGGAGGGCATCTCCATCGAACAACTTCAAAATCTCATGTCGGAACTCTTCGATTTGGGAAAGACGGAGAACGGATTCCGCGTGGCGCTGAAAGCTCCCTATGTTGAAATCATCAATGAGAGTTATGCGGAGATCATCGCACAGGCCGCCGCTATGCTCGGCGATACGCACGGCTATGTGAGCTCTTTGCTCGGCAGCACGATCACCGCGATTGGCGCCGACATCGGCGGCGCGGAAAAAGTCACGGACATCTCCCTCTCCCTCGAAGGTACGCCCTCCGAAAATGTCACCATGGGCGAAAAGTTTGATGTGAGCCTTGACATCGGCCTTCTCAACAGCAGCGGTCTGTTCAGCGGCGCGTTTGAGGGCGAACTGCAATTCCGCCTGAACCCCGCTGCCGTTTGGACGCAGAACTTCTTTGCGATCGCGCAGGGAAAACTTCATCTCGATCTTACGCCCGCACAGCTGATCTTGCAGATGCTCGGAATGTTTGGCGGCATGATCCCCGATCTGCCTTCTTGGCTCAGCGGTGACCTCAACAGTCTCGACGTATATTATTTAGGCGACGGAATTCTGACGCTCGCGCTCAACAATGCGGCAGGGAACCCCGTCTTTACGACCGATCTCGATCTGACGCAGTATCTTCCGACGGCGACCGCGCTCGACGACGAAGCCGACGGCACGCAGGGCTTACAGGGCTTACAGGGACTCAAACTTCCGCAGCTCATCTTCGAGATCAAGGAGAACGGCTTTGCGGTCTCTCTCGGTGAAACCCTCGTGCAAACGCTCAACGAAGCTTATCAGGGGCTCGTACAGAAGGCGCTGGACTATATTACAGAAGCTGCGGGCGAAATGGGATCCCTTGCGGGGTCAATGATTGGGAGCTGGCTCGGCGCGCAGATCACAGGCGCGGGGATCTTTGTCGGCACAACCGACGAAGGCCAACTCACCTTCAATCTCAACGTTGACGGCATTCCCGCGATCAGCCCCGAAGAAGAGACTTCGCTGCTCTCTATCACGCTCACCCACCAAGGCGAGCTGGAAAGCGCAGAAAAGGAGACTCTTCTTGCGCTCGGCGAAACGGTCAAAGAGCTTCGCGAGATGAACGAAAAAGCGGCGGCATACGACGCACAGGTGCAGAAGTTCATCGACGAAATGGATGTTTCCGAAGCAGGCTATGCGCAGTACGTTGCAAACGTCACCGCCTTGCAAGATAAGATCGCTTCCGAAAAAGACGGCGTGAAGTCGCTCATGGCGACGGGGTCCTATCTCGCAGAAACGACGTACGGGGATAACAAATATACTGTCCTTCTTCTCACCGCGGAGCTCTATTACGAACGTGCAACGGAGTTCAAAGAGAAAGTTGGGGCCATTGAGGCGACCTCTCCCGAAACCGAATGGGACGAACTCAATGCCCTGTACGACAAGAATACCACCGTTCAAGGGATCGCAGTTCCCGCGATCAAAGAAAACGAAGTTCTCGAAGCCGCAGTCGGCGCAGATGCGCTCGAAAGCTACCTTACAAAGCGCAATGCGCACGAGGACG
>CANRPN010000041.1 GCA_947632505.1 uncultured Clostridia bacterium
AATGACATTTTGGTACAAAAAGAGACGGGGAAAACCCGTCTCTTTTTGTTTAGCGTCTTACTCTTCCGCAGTCTCTTCTTCTTTCTTCGCCTTGGGGACGAACATGAAGAGCACGCAGGCCCCGATGCCGAGCACGAGCACAACATCTATGATCGCCCACAGCGCGACGAACAGCGGCGAGAAGGCTGCTGCCGTAGCGGTCGTGGTGCCGAGGGTGACGTTGTAGGGATCCTCGTACTCGCCGCTTTCGACTTTCTCCTGATATTCGAGCGCGGCCGCATAGGTGTCCACATAGGTGTAGAGGATGTTCTTTGCCGAACGGCGTGCCGCATAGGCTTCGCCCGCTTTGGAGAAGTCGAGCGTTGCGCTGCCGTTGGTGCTGTTGAGCCAGAGGTCGTTGCCCGCCTTCACGGCCTTGCCGTAGGTGTTCATGTAGCCCTGGTCCCAGTCGGTGATGACAGAGCCGTGGAAGCCCCATTCCGTTCTGAGCACGTCGGTGAGCAGCGCGTGGTTGTAGCCGCACCACACTGCGCCGAGCTTGTTGAACGCGCTCATCATGGCGTTCGCGCCGCCCTCTTTGACGACGATCTCAAACGCTTTGAGATAGTTCTCGCGGAGGCTCTGTTCGGTGAGCCATTCGTACCAATCGCACGCATTCTGTCCGTTGTCGCTGATGACGAAGTGCTTCACATAGCAGTAGAGGTTGTTCTCCTTTGCGCCGCGCACGGTCTCCGCCGCGAGCTTGCCCGAGAGAACGCCGTCCTCGCTGTAATACTCGTAGTTACGGGAGTTGTACACCGAGCGGTGCAGGTTGACGCCGGGAGCGTACCAGCCCTGACGGCCCGTCGTGACCCCTACCGCACCCTGCGCGCGGCCGAGGTTGTAGGTGAGGCGCCGGCTCCAAGAGCAGCCCGTGAGCGTTTCGGCGGGGAAGATCGTCCACTCGTTGTGCGCGTCGGGATTGACGACGTTGGAGTTGAAGCCCGCGGGGCCGTCGCTGTCCTGGTTGCGGGGCTTGCCGATGCTTTCGATCGCCACCGTCTGGAAGCCGCCCTTGCCGATGAGGTCTTTGATGACGTTCTGGGAGAGGGAATTGAGCACCTTGTCCCAAGCGGCCGTATCGTCCCAATTTGCGAGCTTTTTGAAGAGCGCGTCGTTGTTGGTGAGGGTCGTGCCGCCGTTGAGCTGGGCGAGCGTCGCCTTTTGGCCGTTTACGGTGAGGAGATATTCGTCGTTATCCTGCTCGTATTGGTAGGAGGAGACGTCCTCATTGTCGTAGCCCGTGTAGGTGAAGCCGGCTGCGCTCTGCGCCTGCGAATTGGGCGTTCCCGCGCGCTTCGTGGGGAAGTTTGCGAACGCATTCGCGCGGGAGAGATAGTCCACGCCGCCCGAAATGCCGGTGGAGCCGTCGATGGGCATGCCCGCATAGGCCGTGGAATCGGTGAAGCGGTTCTCCACCGTTGCGCCCGTGACGGGGTCTTGCCCAATCTCGATGCCCTCACAATAGAGGCCGAGTTCGCTGCCGAACTTGCTGCCTTCGGGAGCCGTCCACGCGGTGTGGGCGTTCTGCATGAGCTTGACCGCATAATCGCCCTTGTCGAGCTCATAGCCGCGGAAGCCGTTTCCGTTCTTGTCGTAAGCGTCGTAGGAGGCCATGTCGTACGCCGTAAAGGTGAGCGTGACTTCCTGCGTCTTTTGCTCGGGGATGTCGGGGTCGAGCACGGCCGTCTTATCGAAGGCAAGCAGGTTGACGCTCGCCTTTTCGATGCCGCCCTCGATGTAGGGCGCGGTGTAGTAGAGCTGCACGACGTCGCGGCCGGGATAGGTCCCGACATTGGTGACGCGGACGGTGACTTCGTACTCTCTGCCGTCCACGAGGTCTGCGCCGTTTTCAAGTTCGACGAAGTTGTCCCCGTCATGATATCCGAATTTCACGATCTCTTGGGTGAAATCGGTGTAAGAAAGTCCATAGCCGAAGGGGAATTGCACGACCTTGTCATAAGAGGTCCCCTGTGCCTCGAAATAACCCGCCGCGTCTGCGGTCTCGTACCATTTGTAGCCGAAGTAAATGCCCTCCTGGTAGACGATGCTGCTATTGGAAGAGAGCGCATTCGCATACACGGGGTTGTGTTCCTGCCAGCTGTAAGCGTAGGTATCCGAAAGTCTGCCCGAGGGAGAGATCTCGCCCGCAAGCTCCGTCTTTTCGACCTCGCGGGTCTCCTCGTTGCGGGTGAGCGTGTATTGCTCGCCGATGAGGAGCTCGGGGATCGCGTACGCACCCGACTGCCCGGGAATGCCCACGTAGAGGCAGGCCTTTACGCAGTCGTACTCTTCAAGGAAGGAAAGCTCGATGGGGTTGGTGGTGTTGAGCAGAACGATCACATTGAAGTTCTTCTTTTGAAGCTCTTCGAACATCGCTCTTTCTTCGGGCGTCAGTTCGAGGAACGCGCCGTCCTGGAAGGTCCCCGTGCCGCCGTTGTTGCCGCTGATGTTGACGAGCTCGCCCGTGCCGCCGTTCTCGCAGCCCCAGCGGGAGAGGGTGACGACCGCCGTGGAGGAATAGTTATAGGCGCCGTCCATGAGTTCGGAGGTGTAGAAGGAGGCAGGCGGATTGCGGAGGCTCTCCACCGCGTTCGCGCCCGTGGAACCGCCCGAGCGGTAGTCCGCGTCGAAATTCGAATACTCGCTGTACTTTTGGGTGAGGTCCTCATTGTAAGCGACATCGATCGCCTTGAACGCCTCGGTGAGCGTGAGATGGGTGGGATTTGTCTCGTTGATGTTTGCGCCGCCGCTGCCGCCGCCGACGACGAGGAAGCCCTTATCGGTGGAACCCCAGCCGAAGAGGTTGAACTTTTCGCTCTTATCGCGCGGAAGGAAGGGTTTTCCGTCCACTTCGTCGTTTTTGAGGAGGACAATGCTCTCCTCTGCGAGCTCGCGTACGACGCCGTCTGCGGAGGCGAGGGCGTTTTTCGCTTCGGAGGTTGTCGCCGTGACGCTCTCTTTACTGAAAAAGCCGTGAAGAAGAGGAGCAAAGTTGTTGAGGACGATGTTGCCCGCGATGAGCACCGCAATGAGCAAGACCGCAACGATCGAGAGGACGATCCTCTTTTTGCCTTTGCCGCCTGCGAAGAAATTAGCCATGTCATTTTCTCCTTTCTATCAAATTTTTAGCATGGTCATAAGGTGTAGCTGCTACGGCCGCAAAAGGTGCGGGGGCGGCGGCAAGCCGCCGCCCCCGGCCGTAACAAGTTATGCCTGTTGGCAGGTGAAAGTCGCATGCGCAATGGCATTGCCCTGCGCGTCGTACCAAACTACGGTGTAGGTCTTGCCCGCAGCGTAAGCCTCGGGGAGCTGAACTTGGAGCACTGTCCCGTCTACGAGGAAGCCCTTGCCCTCGCCGTGAGGCTGCACGTCGCCGCCGTTGACTTTGCAGTTTGCGGCTGTCTTGACGAGCGCGAAGTCCGCATCGGACATGGAGAGCTTGACGAAGGTATTGCCGTACCACTCGGTGGGCGTGACGGTAATTTCCTTACCCTCTGCGGGCGTTTCGGGCTGCGTACCGCCCTGTTCCGTCCACTTGATGTTCGCAAGGGTGAGCTCATACGACTTCCCCGTTTCGACCGCCGCCTGCATATCGAACAGAGAGATGGTGTTCACGGCATCGGCAGCGTTGAAGTTGTAGAGGAACGCGATCTCTACCGGCTTAGGCGTTTCCGCTGTCAACGTAATGCTTTGGCCGTTGACCGTGATCGTGCAATCGGTCTTGGAGGTGACGGTAAACGTCAACGTATAGTTCTTACCGACGGTGTAGAGCGCGGTGTTGTTGTAGAAGATCTGGAAGCCGTAGGCGGTGCCGCCTTTGGTGCAGTTGTATTTGACCGCGATCGTGAAGGTGCCGTCGCTGTTCTCCGTCAACGTGTGCTCGGTGACAGCTACCGTCGCGCCCGCCCAATCCTGGTCGTTCCAATAAGCCCAACCGTTCGAGATATTTTTCTCTTCGCCAAATTCAAAGCCCCCGGTCGGTTTTTGCTGGCTGCCCTTGATCTCCTGCCACTTCACGTTCGAGACCTTGACGGTGGTCGCTTCGGTGACTGCATTGAACTGAATGCTCAGCGAGGTCGCACCAGGAGCCTTGATCGCGGTGAGGGTATGCGTGCCCGCGGTGAGTTGATAAGTTTCGCCGTGAAGTCCCACCGTCACGGCCTTATCCGTCTCAATCGTGAGGGTGAGGAAGTACTGTTTCGACGCGTCGAGGTTGGAGGCCTTATAGAAAAGCTGGGTGCAATAGTTCACACTGCCGCCGTTGTAGGTGATGGAGAACACGCCGTTCGCAAATGCGGGGTCAGTCACGGTGACGACGCTGCCGCAATTCCAGCTTGCGTCTTCAACATACCAATAGTACCATTTATCAGTATTGTCGCCGATGTCCTGTTCGCCGCCCTTCACGAGTTCTGTCCCCGTGGGGGTGATCGCCTCGCCGAGGTCGTAGTCCTCGGCCTTGGGATGCTCGGGAGCGGGCTGGGTGCCGCCGCTCGCGATGTCGATGTCGGTAATGGTGAAGCGGCCCGCTTGAATTGCGCTCGCTGTGGCGCTGAAATCGTCATTCGCTTTACCGAACTGAATGGAGATCATGATACCGGGCGCCGCAGTGGCGGTGATCGTCTTGGTCTCGCCTGCGGTAAATTCGTAGTATGTGCCGTTGATACGGATCGTCCCCTCTACGCTCGAAGTGAACTTGAAGGTAACGGTGTAGCTGCCCGCAGCCAAAGAGGTGTTGTTGTAGAACAACTGCTGGCTGTACCAACTCCCTGCCGTTTCATTGAACTCGTAGGTGAGGGTGCCGTCGTTATACTTCGCCTCTACGATGCCGTGCGCGTCCTCTTCGGTCTTTTTGCCGAGTTCGTTCCAGTAGTACCAACCGTCTGCCGTGATGTTTGCCTCCTCCGAGAACGGAAGATCGTAGACGAGCGCCTCATGTTCGACGGTGTAGGTGACGTCGGTCGCCGCAGACCAAGGGCTCGCCTGATACTTGCCCGAGGCGGGAAGTGCGCGCACCTTTACGATATACGTGCCGTTATCCCAGGAAGCGGAGTTGATCGTCGTTTCGCCCGCCGCTGCCTTTACGGTGTACTTGGGCGTCTGCGCGTCGGCCGTCGCAAAGAAGCCGATCTCATAGCCGTCCACGTTCGCCGCGGTGTTGACGGTATCGGTCACGGTCGCCTTGTCGCCGCTCATCGCAACGGTGGGCGCTTTGAGCGTGTCGGGTGTAAATTCCGTCCACTGCAACTTGGCAATGGTGATGTCCGCTTCGGGAACGAAGGTGTTCTCCTTATAGGAGCCCATCGTCATATAGAAAGCGGGGAATTGATAGATGTCATAATCGCTGTCGCCCTCAACGTCGGGGTTGAAGTAACCGTTTGCACGCGTACGGATCGCGCCGTCGTCGTTATGCTGGAACCAGATCTCGACGTTGTTCTTGCCGCTGTGGAGCAGCGTTTCGGTGCCGTTGATCGTGACGACGCCCTCGAAGTCCACGGTGATCTCCGCCGTGAGTTTGTAATATTTGCCATTTTCGAGCAGACCGCCCTCGTTGGGTTCGGGAGTGGCATCTTTATTCGCAAGCTTCGTCGTAGGGCTGCGGAATGTGATCTGCACGGTGTCGGGCGCTTTGCAACCGGCATTCGTGGAAGGCATGCCGTTCGTGTAGGAAAGGTGGATGCTGCCCGCCATGGAAGCGTCGTTATCGCCGAGATATTCCGCGGTACCCATATCCGCATTGCCGTTGTTCCAGCCCGCCTGATCGCGCCAGAAAGTCCACCTTCCGAGCGGAGACTTGTTCTGTCCGACGGAACCTGCGCCGTCCACAGGGGTGCCGTCCTCATTTCTCGCCACCATGTCGTACCACGTGGGATTGCCCGCGGGCGCAGTGACGGTGAGATCGACGCTCACCTGCGTGGAGCCCGATTTCGCAAAGATCTTGACGGGAGCCGCCGTGGGGAATACGCCCGTAACGGTGACGGTGTTCTTCTGTCCCGAAACGGGAGCGACCGTCGCATAGGTCGTATCGCCCGAGGTCCAGGTGACTTCGCTGTCGTTGGACGTCGTCGCCTTTAAGGTGATGGTCGCGCCCCGCTCGACGGAGGCGGTCTTGATCTCTGTGCCGCTTTCATCGGTGATCGTGACGGTGACGACCTCTTTCGCCGTGACAGTCACCTCGCACTTGGCGGAAGCGCTGTTATAGGTGCCCGTGACGGTGGCACTGCCCGCAGCTTTTGCCACCACGTTGCCGCGGGAGTCTACCGTGACGACCTTCGCGTCGCTCGATTCCCATTTCGCGTCCTTGGTGACGTCGTTTTCTCCCTCTTTGAGGGTGAGCTGCTTGGTGTCGCCGACGGTGAGCGAAAGGCTCGTGTCGGAGATGGTGAGCGTGCCGCCGCCGCATGCGACGAGCGCAAATGCGAGTACAACGGAGAGCAGGCACACCAAAAGTGCACTCAATTTCTTCTTCATACAAAATCCTCCCTAATTTTTCTATATATCATACGGTTTCCCGTGGGTTTCGCAACCAAGATAAATCCTTGCTGTCCCTTTTAGGGAAAGTACCCGCGAAGCGGGGGAAAGGGTTTTTGGTAAGCTCGCCGAAAACCCCTCAGTCACTCACTGCGTTCGTGCCAGCTCCCCTGCAAGGGGCGCCAAGACTCTTGCTGTCCCCGGCTCCACCTGCAAGGGGCGCCGAAGATAAGCCCGCTCATTTCAAACGGTACACGCGCACATAGTCCACTTGCATGGTCGCGGAGACAAAGTCGGCGGGCGGTTCCCTTCCGCCGTCGAAGTTTCCCCCGACCGCAAGATTCAACAAGAGATAAAAGGGAACATCGAACGGCGCGTTGGGGTTCTCTTCCTTGCTCACCGCGCCCGTCCAATAGCTCTCACGGTCCACGCGGAACACTTCCTCGCGGTCGTAATACCACGCAAGATAGTCCTCCCGCCAATCCACGCCGTAAGTATGCCACTCCTCGGTGCTCGAAGAGAGCACGGTATCGCGGAACAGATAGGTACTGTTCCAGCTGCCCGCTCTCCCTCCGAAATGAAGGGTGGAGCCCGCCACATTCTTCTGTCTGCCACGCGCCTCCATGATGTCGATCTCCCCGCTGTACGGCCAGCTGCCGTATCTGTTGCGGGTGGAAGTTTGATCGGTCGGCTGCGGAAGCGCCCAAAAGGCGGGCCACATTCCCTCGATCGCGGGCGTTTTCATGCGGGCCTCGGCATAGCCGTATGTAAAGGAAAAGCGATCCCGCGTCACAATGCGCGCAGAAGAATACTTTCGCCCCTCGGGCATATCCTCCCGCGCCGCCGTGATCGTGAGCGTGCCGCCGCCGAGAGAGACGGCGTTCTCCGTGTAATATTGCTGTTCGTTGTTGCCCCAATAGGTCGGGCCCTTCGTGCCGAAATAGTCATCCTGCACGCCGGACTGAACGTCCCACTTGCTGCGGTCGAGACTGTCTCCTTCAAACTCATCGGAAAAGACGAGCTGCCACGGGCTCTCGGGGGCGTTGACCGTGACCGAGCACTCCGCATGCGCCTCTCCGCAGGCAGCGACGACGGTCGCCTTCCCCTCGGCAAGCGCGGTGACGGTGCCCGTCTGCGTGACGGTGAGAACGGTTTCGTCGTCCGAACTCCAAGAAAGGGCTGCGCCGTTGGAAGCGGAGGCCGAGAGCGTGCGCGTCTCTCCCACCGTCATGACGGCGGTATGGGGGGTGATCGCGACGGTGACGGCCGTTCTGCCGCAGCCCGCAAGCACGCACGTGAGCGCCGTGAATAGCGCCGCAAGTTGTAAAACCGCCCTCTGTTTCAAAGTCCCCTCTTAGATGTTTTTTGTCTGCGCACACAGTGCGCAGACAGAGAGACGTCTCTCTGTGCCGCCCGATTTTGTCCCCCATTCGGCGGGACTTCATTATAATCTCTTTTTCGACAAATTTCAAGTGCCTTTTTGAATTTTTCCGCCAAAAAAACACAAATTCCCGTCTACACTGCACAGTTTAAGAAATCCTCTACCATTTTATTACGGCAGAGGATGCAAATTTGTTCGATTTTTTTGTCTTTTTTGCACATGTGCTCATTGCGGCAGCGGAAGTAGGATATTGAGATTGAAAATTCCTCCCTCGGCGCGGACGGTGACCGAGCCGCGGTACTTTTCCGCCACCATCTTGATGGAACGCATGCCGAAGCCGTGGCTCATAAGATCGCCCTTGGTAGTGCGGGGCAAACCGTTTTCGAAGGTGAGGTCGGCGGAGAATACGTTCTCCATGTGGATGACGGCCATGTCGAGCTGGCGCTTCACCGAGAGCGTAAAGATCCTGTCCTCCTCGGGCACCGATTGGAGAGCCTCGATGGCGTTGTCGAAGGCGTTGCCGAAGAGGGCGTATATCTCGGAGGGCTTCAAAAAGCCGATGCACCCGCCGTCCACAATGCAGTTGAACTGCACCTTGTTCTTCTCGAAAAGCAGGCTCTTTTCGGCGAGGAACACATCAATGACTTCGTTGCCCGTGTGATAGCTCGTCTCGTAGACCTTGATCTTGCTCGTGATCTCGTTGAGTTCCTCGGGTTCGAGGCGGCTTTCGAGGAGGGCAATGTGCTGCTTCATGTCGTGGCACTTGATGTTGATGATGTCGATCGTCTCCTTGGAGTGTTCGTACTGCTCCTTCTGTTTTTCCACAAGATGTTCGAGAACCGCCTTTTCCACGGAGAGCGCCTTGTTGCGGATGAGGCTGTATTCGAGCCCGAGGGTGAACAGGCAGCACAGAATGCCGTAACAGGAGAAGGCGGAGAGCAGGGAACGGTCGGTGGAGAGGAAGTCGTGCGTGCTCTCATATAGATGCAGAATGATTGCGACAATGATGATGGCGAGCCCCAATAAAAGGCTCACTTTGTCGGAGGAACGCCTTCCCTCCTCCTCGCGCTCTTTGAGGGGCTTGCGGAAGAGAAAGAACACCGAAAGATACACGGTGAAAAAGAGCACGACGGTGATGACCATGCGGAATACGCTCTCATAACCGAAATCGGTGAAGGAGAGAATGAGGGAGATGAACCGGAAATAGAGGTGCTGGGTGGCGACGCCGCCGACCGCGCAGAATAGCGCATCCCACAGATTGGTCTCCGTGCACAGCAGTACCCCGCCGCCCGAAATCAGGATCAGAACGATGTATTTGATCCAGGTGAGCCACATGGATTCGATATGGAAGAGGTTCCAGACCATGGACGTGGCGAGCAAAAGAAAAAATACGAGTAAATAGCGCAGAATAAAGTAACTTCTGCGCCGATACCAAAAGGCGAAAACAGAGAACGCGGCAAACAGTTCGAGCACGTACCCGTTTTCATAAATGAAGTTGATGACCGATTGGAAAACGTTCATTTTCCCTGTCCTAAATAGTTGGCAAGGTCGTTCATAAATTCCTTGCGCTTGGGTTGGCTGATTTTGAGCTCATCCCCGCTCTGCATAGTGAGGATAAACCCCTTTACGCGGAAAATGTATTTGAGATTGACGAGATAGCAGGCGTTGCAGCAGGAGAAATTATAGGGCGCGAGCTCCTCCCTCAGCCCTTTGAGGGAACCGATCTCGGTATACTCCCCCCGCGCGGTATGATAGGTGAGTTTGTGCTTGCGGATCTCGATGTAATAGATCTCCCCCGAGGGGATCTGCACAGGGCCCTGCTTGTCCCGGATCAAAAGGAGCTTGCCCTCGTTGGCGCTGACGATGTGGAGCGCCTTGCGCAGCTTAAACACCACCCGTTTATAAGAGAGCGGCTTGACAATGTAGTCGAGCGCGTCCACCTCATAGCTCTTGATGGCGTAAGAAGTCATATTGGTGACGAAGATGAGCACCGTCTGCTGGTTGGCGCGGCGCATGCGCAGAGCCGCCTCCATGCCGTTGATGCCGGGAAGCATGATGTCCATAAAGACAATGTCGAACGTCTTTTCCCGCTCTTCGAGAAAGGAATTCGCTTCGCTGTAACGGGTGTAAGCGAACTGTTCTCCGTTTTCCGCGGCATAGCGATCGAGGCATTCCAGCAGTTTTTCCGCCTCCTCGTCACTGTCCTCCACGATTGCGATCTGAACCATAATATCCTTTTGCTTGCGTCTTTTCGGACTATTCGCTCCTCTCGATCGCATAGGCGCAGGCGCCGTACATGCCCGCGTCGTTGCCGAGAGAGGCGCGCACGATGTCGAGCGAGGCGTATGCCGCCGACGCGTAAATATTCTTTAATACGAATGCGCGCACGCGGGAGATGAGCGATTCCCCTTCATTGGAGACGCCTCCGCCCAAAATGATCACCTGCGGACGGAGCAGATTGACGATGTTCGCGATCCCCTCTCCGAGGTTCTGGATATAGTTCTTGACGATGCGCTTTGCATACCTGTCCCCGGCGCGCTCGGCCTCGAAGGGCGTCTTGCCGTTGACGTCCTCGACTCTGGGCGTGATTTTCCACATGAGGGAATCGGGATGCTTATCCATCGCGATGCGGGTCTCCCGTTTGAGCGCCGTTGCAGAGGCATAGCACTCGAAACAGCCCCGCCTGCCGCAGGTGCACAGTCTGCCGCCCCTGTGAAGGACGGTGTGCCCCAGCTCGCCGCCCGCCGAGCGGTAGCCCTCGAAGAGCTTCCCCCCGATTACGATGCCGCCGCCCACCCCCGTGCCGAGGGTGATCATGACACTGTCGCCGAAGCCTTTGCCGCTGCCGTACTTTGCCTCCCCGAGGGCGGCCGCGTTGGCGTCGTTGGTGACGTAGACGGGCAGCTTTGCGCGTTCGGAGACGAGACGGCCGAGAGGCACGTTCGTCCAATGGAAATTCGACCAGATGACGACATTGCCGCTCTCGCTGTTGATGACGCCCGGAGAGCCGATGCCGATGGCGACGACTTCTTCGCGCGCGATTTCCCGGTCCTCAATGAGTTGATCGGCAAGCTCGGCAAGGTGTGCCGCGGTGACTTCCGCGGAATCCTCCGCTTTCGTCTCGCAGCGGGCCATGCAGAGCACGTTGCCCTCCTCGTCCATGAGCCCCGCCTTGGCGCTCATTCCGCCGAGGTCGATCCCGATATAATATTTCATAAGATTCCTCCCCCTTTTATCCCAATTTCATTCGGCGGCACAGCATTTTATAGCCGCGCACGAGATAGATCCCGCGCAATTTCCACGGAAGCAGCGTCGCCGAGAGCACATAGGTACGGTAGCGCAGTTTGCGGTAGAGCGCCTTGTCCCGTTCCTTGATGTGCAGCCACATATCCTTGAAGGCGATCCGCCGCTCCGGAGAATCCTCGGCGCAGAGAAAGAGCTGCGCCGTCATCATATAGTTTGCAAGCGCGTGGATCATATACCGTTTGAGCCCTTTTGTCAAGTTCTTGATCTCCGCATACGTCCAGCGGTCGGTCATGGTCTCCATCACCCGCACCATCTGCGGATACCGCTGCACCATATTCACAAGGTTCACCGACTGGTCCGCCCTGCCGATAAAATAGCGGTAAAAGTCGATGTCGAGGTAGAACAGGCTCTTTGCATAGGGCAGCGGATTGTAGGAAAAAATGTCGTCTACATAGAAAGTGTGTTCGGGCAGAACGAGCCCGCTCTTTTTCAGCACGTTCGTCTTATAGACGAGCGCGTGCATAAGGAGCATATGCGCATAGTGGAAGGTTTTCACCTTTTTCCAATCCGTGCGTCTGCCCACGGGGAATTGCTTGCCGTAACGGTTGACGTGCGAGGTGTTGTCCGCCACATGTTCATACACATAGTTTACAATATAGAGATCGGGCAGCGTCCCGGCGGAATAATGGGTGCGGATGGCCCCGAGCAGCGTTTTGAGCGCTTGTTCGTCCGCCCAATCGTCCGAATCGACGACCTTGAAATAGAGGCCGCGGGCAAGCCTGAGCCCCGCATTCACCCCCGAGCCGTGGCCGCCGTTCTCCTTGTCCACCACCCGCACGACTTCGGGATAGCGCGCTTCGTACTCCCGCGCGATTTGCAAAGTGCCGTCTTTGGAGCCGTCGTTCACAATAATGATCTCGATGTCCTCTCCCCCTTTCAGGAGGCTGTCGACACATTTTTTCATGTAGTTTTCGGAATTGAAGCAAGGTACCGTAAACGTAATGATCTTCATAGGTCAAACCAGATATTTTTCTCTCAGAAGGGCGATGTCGGCGTCGGTAATGCCGAGGCACGCCTTGCAGTAGCCGACGATCCCTCCGTAAGTTTCCTTCATTTCTTTGATGAGACAGGCGAGATATTCCCGCTTGGTGCGCATGAGCCCGAAGAGAATGCGTTTCAAGCGCATACTCGTGGGCACGAGCACGAGCGCCGCGCGGTTGATGAAATAGCGGCGGCGCAAAAACTTCCCCGAGATAAGATAGTCCTCGAAGATGGTCTTTTCGTCCACGCCGAGGAGGGCTTCGATGAGCATGGCGCAGATCCCCGCGCGGTCCTTTCCGCTCATGCAATGCCAAAGCACGCAGCCGTCGCTTTCGATCAAAATGCGGAGGAACCGTTTCAGCCCCTCCTGTCCCCCCGCCGTGAAAACAATGCTGCGGTAGGACTCCTTCATGTAGCCGTCGATACTGCCGAACTCGCGCTTGATGCGTTCGCCCTCTTTTTTGATGCGGACCCGCTCCTTTTCGGTCGCTTCGAAGATATTGTACTCCCATGTGATACCGATGGTCGGAACGCACAAAATGGGCAGATGGATATACCGACTGCCCGCGATCTCCGCATCGGGATGGGCGCTGCGTTCGTTTTCGATACGCAGGTCCACCACCGTTTTCACGCCCAACTCCCGGAGAGCGAGAGCGGTTTTTGAGGAGATCTTGCTCAGATCGCCGCTGCGGATGAGTTTTCCGCCTGCAATGAGCTTTCCTCCCGCCGCTTTCATCCCTCCGAGATCGCGCGTGTTTTTGAGTTTTTTCAGTTTTACTCGATTGACGTCCATTCGAGCAACTCCCGTTTTGCCTGAGCAGTTACTTGGTCTGTAATCCGAGCCGCGTCATGACTTCTTTATAGACGCGGGTCTTTTCCTCCTTGGTGTCGATGGCGTTGCAGGCTGCCTCGAAGTTGTGGGAGATACGCTCTTTGAGCGCCTCCTCGTTCTTCTGCGCCTCGGCGAGCTGAGCGACCTTTTGGGCGAGCTTCTTTTCGGGAAGTTTTGCCTGCTTCGCGCTTTCGAGCGCCTTTTGCGCCGCCTTGGTTTCCTCTTCCGCCATGCCCGCCTTCTTGACGGTGGCGAAATATTTGAGCGCCTTGGAATTGGCCTGCGTGAGCGCCTGGCGGTATTCCTTTTCGGAGTTGGAGCGGTCCGCCTTGTCCTGCGCGGCTCTGTAAGCCTTCTCGGCCTTGGCGATCTTCGCGGCGGGAGCTTTTGCCGCCACGAGCTTTTCATACTTCGCCTTCGCCTTCTTTGCGACCTTGTTGTTATCGGGGAAGATGACGAGGAAGATGAAGAAGAAGATCACCATGGAGACGCCGCCCGTGATCACCGTCTTGATGAGACCGGTCACTGCGTCGGGCCAGCCCCAGTGCACGAAGAACACGTTGCAGATACCCCAAATGGCGTTGACGAACACGGAGACGAGCACCCAGCCGATGAAATACCACATCGCCTGGTACCAAGGATTGCCGTGGGAGCGGTAGGTGATGTTCCGCTGCAACGGGAAGTTGATGCATTGCGCCGTAAAGACGGCGAGTTCGAACGCGATGAAGTAGCCGAGGCCCTGTACGTCGCCGAAGATCATGTAGGGCTGATCGCCCGCGATGGAGACGGGGATGTTCGGCCAGCCCCACGCCCCGTTGTTGAGGCTCGCAAATGCGTAGGGCAGGAAGGTCATGACGATGTACTGCCAGATCGTGACGCCCTCCGAGAACACGATGAAGAAGAACACCATGTAGATGAGGTTGGAGAGCTTGGGATGTTTATCGGCAAAGCCGTACCATGCCGAGAGCCACCCGCGCCAGATCTTTTGGAAGAAGGCGACGAAGCCGTTCTTCGAATAGGGTTTGAGCTGTAATTGCAGATCTTTTTCGGTATATTTGCTCATTTTATTTTCCTTCCTTACCTTCTTTTTCTTTTTTGCAGAAGAGCTTCAAGCCCTTGAAGAAGTGCCCGTTGAACATTGTAATGAGCCCCTCCATTTGGTTGCGCGTAAAGCTGCCGAACTTGGCGATGCCGCGGATGGGTTGATGTACCATGCCCATGATGAGCGTATTTTCGAGGGCACGGTTGCCCGTCATTTTGCACCAGCCGATCGCCGCCGAGCAGATGGCCCACGCGAACAGGCGGCCCGTCCAGCCCCTGGCGCGCTTCAAATCCTGCACGGTGGAGTTCTCCCCCACCACGATCTTCTTCTTGCCGGCGTTCTCCTGTTCGGGAACGTAGCCGAGCCGCGCATAAAATTCCTCGTCGGGAATGTGCTTGACGTCGCAGCTCGCATAGACGGGATATTTCTCGCGCTCGTTCTCGGGCACGATCCCGTCCACTTCGACCGACGCGGTGAGGCGGATGTCCTCGGAGGACGCGCCCACCTTGATCTCATAGGTCCCCTGCTCGGTCTGCCAGGTCTTGGCGGAAACATCGTAGTAGGCGAAGGTGCGCTCGCCGAAGGCGATCTCCACCTTTTTGCTCTCGCCGGGAGCGAGGCTCACCCGCTTGAAGCCCCTCAGTTCGAGGGCGGGACGGACGATGAGGCTCTCCTTCTTGGAGACGTACACCTGCGCAATTTCGTCGCCCGCGACCGCGCCCGTGTTCTTTACGGTGAAAGAGACGCCCGCCTTCGTCGCCTTGACGTCCGAATATTCGAAAGCCGTATAGCTCAGGCCGTGCCCGAAGGGGTAATGCGGCTTTACGCCCGCCGTTGCAAAATAGCGGTAGCCGACGAACAGCCCCTCGCGGTATTCCACATTG
>CANRPN010000042.1 GCA_947632505.1 uncultured Clostridia bacterium
AGGAGCGTGGTGTTCCTCGCCTCGGCGAGCGCGACGACGGGCGCGGAATTTCCCGAATATGCGGCGAGCAAGGGCGGGCTCGTCTCCTATATGAAGAACGTCGCCCTCCGCGTGGCAGAGTGGGGCGCGACGGCGAACAGTCTCTCCCCCGGCGGCGTGACGACCGCGCTCAACCGCCGCGTCATGGGAAACGAAGAACTTTGGGAGCAGATCATGGCGCTCACGCCCTTAAAAAAATGGGCGACCCCCGAAGAGATCGCCGAGTGGACCTATTTTATTGCGATCGTGAACAAGTCGATGACGGCGCAGGACGTTCTCATCGACAACGGCGAGACCGCCAACGCAAAATTTATTTGGTGAATGGACTGCATTCTGCCCCCTCTAAGGAGGGGGTAGGGGGTGGTGTTCTGCACCTGGAATAGCCTCATCTCTGTCGCTCCGCTCAACAGCTCCCCGGCAAGGGGCGCAGAGAATGCGGTTGAGATTTCTCCACGCGCTTCGCTCTACCTTGTTTCTTGCCTCCCCCCAACTCGTTGGGGGTGGAGCGGCGCAATTCTCTCAACAGCCCAGTGGGCTGTGAGCTGCGCCGCGACATGAGGCGTGGCCTCGCCGACGGGGTTTTGGCGGTACCTGCCGCCAAAACGGGTAGGGAAGGGGGCACCTCATTTTCTTGCATGGTACACTCCCCCCTTTCGGCTCTCTACGTTCGCCACTTTCTCATGCGGGTAGAGCCCCGCATTACTTCGCACTGCGTGCTCGTGCCGCCCTTCGAAAAAATAGAACGTGCGGGCGGGGCAAAATGACAAATACGAAAGAACTTCATTTGCAAAACGCCGACAAGACCTCTTTCGCGGAGCAAAAATGCACCGACAGGTTGCGCTTCTCCCCTTGCGACATGCAGACGGAGAGAATGTATTGCGCCTCCCCCGTTCCAAAGGGAATGAGCTCCCCCTCAGACAGGCCGAAGGAGCGCACCCGCTCCCCGCTCACTTTGACGCTTCGAATGCCTCCCAATCCCTCGCCGCGGCGCTTTATAATGCTCTCCCGCCGCGTCCAGAGCCGATAAAATTCCTGCAAAGGCGCCTTGGAACAGGCGATTTTTTTTTGCTCCGCGGGAGAAAAACAGCCCGCCGCGACTGCATGAAAGTCGCGTTCGGCAACGCGCTCCACGTCGATCCCCACGGGTCTGTCGGAAAAGGCCGCAACAACGACCTCCCCCGAATGGGAGAGATTAAAACAGAGCGCGGGAAGCTCGGCAAAAGAGGGCTTCCCGCGCTCGCCGCGCACGATCGTCCCTTCGCGCACACCGCACGCTCTTGCCGCCAGCCGCACGATCGCCTCGCCGACGGTTTTTTGCTCTTGCGCACGTTCGCTTTTCAGCCCTCCGATCTCCTCCCGCCGCGCAGAGGGAACTGCCGCAAGCGCACGCCCGATCAGCTCCCGCTCTGCGCCGAGCCGTACGATGACGAGGGTCATTTGTCAAACGCGTCCAGCGCGGACGCGATCTCCTCATACGCCGCCTCTTCGGCATAGCGCGCCGTTTCGCTCTTTCCCTTTTCGCCGTGCGTGAGGCAGCCCGCACCGCCCACACAGCCGCCCGTGCAGACCATTCCCTCGATGAAATTATTGGGCAGAACGCCCTTTTCGGCCCGAAGCAGCGCCGCACGGCACTCCTCGATCCCGTTGCATGCGACAGGGTCAAAGGGAAACGCACTCCCCCGCTCTTTGAGCGCCTGTGCGACCGCCTCCGACACCCCGCCCGAACAGGCAAATCCCCTGCCGAAAGGAGAAGCGTCCGCAAGCGACGTTTCGGGCAGTTCGGAGACGGGAATGTCGCGGCTGTCGATGAGCGCCTGCAATTCCTCGAAGGTGATGACGCTGTCCAAAAGTCCCCGGTATTCCTCCCGCTGGAACTCCGTCTTTTTGGCGGTACAGGGGCCGATAAAGACCGTCTTGCAGCTTTCGTCCCGCTCTTTCAGCATGCGGGCGATCGTTCCCGCGGGAGACAGATTGTGCGAAATATGCTCTTTGAGGCCGGGAAAATTCTTCTCGACATAGGAGACGAACGCGGGACAGCAGGAGGAGGTGAGAAATCCCTTCTCTTCGAGCTCCTCCGCCTCGCTCGCAGCGACCCGATCTGCGCCGAGGGCGACTTCCGCAACGCCGTAAAACCCGAGCTTTGCGATCGCCGTGATCACCTGTCCGAGCTTGGCATAGGTGAACTGCCCCGCGATCGAGGGCGCGACGAGGGCGTAAACTTTGTACTTGGTATTCTTTTCGCTCTTTAAGATAAGGTCTATCACATCGAGGATATAGGAGCGGTCGGTGATCGCGCCGAACGGACAGGCGTACACGCACGCGCCGCAGGCGATGCACTTTTCATAGTTGATGACCGCCTCTTTCTCGCTCCCCACCGAGATCGCCTGCACTTTGCAGCTCTGTTCGCAGGGACGCTTGTAATTCTGAATGGCGGAATAGGGGCAGGCCTTGGCGCACGCGCCGCATTCGACGCACTTGGTCTTGTCGATGTAGGCCTTCTGCCTGTGGTCGAAGAAGATCGCGCCCCGCTTGCAGGCCTCCTCGCAGCGGTGGGCAAGACAGCCGCGGCAAGCGCTCGTCACTTCGTACCCGCCCGTGGGGCAGTCCTCGCAGGCGATGTCGATGACCTGAATGACTTTGCGCTGGTAGCGGTTCCCGCCGATGGCGAGCCGCACGCGTTCGCTCAGAATGGCGCGCTCCTTATACACGCAGCAGCGCATGGTGGGGATCTTCCCGGGAGCGATCCGCTTGGGGATCTCGGTGACGTTTTCGAGCAGATCATCCGTCCACGAGAGCCGCGCGACCTCTTTGAGCACGTTGTATTTGAGTAGCTGGACCTTGGTATCGAATTTTTGCATGGTTCACTCCTCCCGCGTCCATTGCAGCAGTTTTGCCCTCTTTTCGGGGTCCCGCGTGCGGGAGAGCTGCGCCGCCGAAATGAGAGGGACCCACTCCATGGCGTACTCCCGCGAAACGTCTGTGCGCGCGAGAAATTCCCCGAGATATTCTTCCGCTACCTCGTCGGCGTCCGAAAGACGGAACAAAAGATAGGTCTTTACCGCGTCCGCCGTGGCATTCCCCTGGCTCGCGTGCGACCAGTCCAGAATGTAGGGAACGCCGTCTGCGGTGAGGATGATGTTGCTCGGCAAAAAGTCGCCGTGCAGAATGTGCGTGTGGCGCGGCATGCCGTTGAGACGCATGGAGAGATCGTAGCGGGTGGAAGCGTTCAGCTCCGAAGTCAAGATCTTCCTTTTGAGTTTGTCGATATACTTCGTAAGAAGCAAATGCTTGTGCGCGTGCACTTCCCTTTGGATCCCCACGAACATGCGCAAAAATTCCCCACGCTTTTCGGGGAATTTTTGCATGAGCGCGGCGAGCGTCTCGCCCTCTATGTAGTCCATGACGATCGCCGACCTGCCGTCGATGACCGTTACCTCGCGGAAGAGCGGGATCCTGAGCCCCGTCTCCGCGACCCGCGCCTGGTTGATCGCCTCGTTGAGAATGTCCGACTTGGAATAATTTTCGCCGAACAGTTTGATGAGCTTGTCCCCGTCGCGGTAGATGACCTTGTCCTTGCGCTGTGCGATGATCTGCATAGTCCCACCCGCTTTCCGTTACCGGATGAAGTTGGTGCGGATGCGCGGCTCGTCTGCGGGACGCTCCACGCCCGTCTCTCTGCCTGCGGCGATACATTTGAGCAGCCACGCCGTTTCACGGGCGAGCGTGCGCATGGTTTGCAGGCCCTCGCCGTCCTCTCTCACTTCCTCGGGCGTATTGCCGTGCACCTGGTTCCAATATTGGGACGAGACGACGGGCATTCTGTTCATCATGAAATATTTGTTGAGGCGGTCGAACGCCGCGCTTGCGCCCCCTCTGCGGCAGCTGACGACCGCCGCGCCGGGCTTTCCCGCCATTCGTTTGCCGCCCACATAGAAGAGACGGTCCAAAAACGCCGTGATCTGTCCGCTCGGGCCCGCGTAATAGACGGGAGAGCCGACGATGAGCGCGTCAAACCCGTCGAGACGGGAGAGCACCTCGTTGACTTTGTCCTTAAATACGCAAATTCCGTGCTCTCTGCAATAGCCGCAGGCGATACAGCCCGCGACCGGCTGTTTGCCGAGCCAGACGATCTCGCTCTCCACCCCCTCCTCTTTGAGGGTGTTTGCGACCTCGCTGAGCGCCGTGTAAGTACAGCCCTTTTCGTTGGGGCTTCCATTGATCATCAAAACTTTCATGTTGTACCTCCCGTCCTGAATGTTTGTCCTCATTATAGAGCATTTCCCGCCCGCTGTCAAGGCAATCAGAGGAGAAGGAGCAGAATGCTCGAAAATTGCAGCGCGGTGCCCGCCAAGTCGAACAGGTGCCAGATGGAGTGAAAATAGCGCACCCGCTTCCCGAAGGCGAAAAAGATGATCCCGCCGGTGTAGGCGACTCCGCCCGCGAGCAACAGCCAAAGGGAGAGCGCGGACATCTTCCCGAGTACAAGAGGGATCATGGCGAGCGCCGCCCAGCCCATGACGAAATAGAGGGCCATGGAAAGTCCTTTGACGACCTTGTTTTTCATGGCGATCGCGTTCATCGTGACGCCGCCGATCGCGCAGACCCACTCCCCGATCAGCACTCCCAACCCGAAGGGCGTATTGCCGAGCACGATTACGCAAATCGGGGTATAGGTGCCCGCGATGAGCAGAAAGATCGTGCAATGATCGAAAATACGGAACACGCCCTTGGCCCTGCCGTCCGGCAAAAAATGATAGAGCGCGCTCATCGTATAGAGCGTAATAACGCAGACGGCGAATACCGACATCGCCGCCATATTTGCGCCCGAAGGATAGGCGAACGCAAGCCCGAGCGCGAGCATGATGAGCCCGAACGCCCCGCCTACGATATGAGACACGGCGTTGAAGATCTCCTCGCCGCGCGTATAAAAGGAGCGGAATCCCCCTCTCTTGTTTCTTTCCATGACTGTGTTTTCCGCAACTGCGTTTTCCATTACTGTGGCCTCCCGACTCTATCAGTATACCCGTTTTCTCTCAGAAAGGCTACCTACTTCCGCGCAGACGCGTTCTCCTTTCGGTATCTTCGATTCTATACCAAAACAGCGGATTCTACTGTACAAAAAAAAGCTCTACCGTGCGTAGAGCCGCGTTTTATTTCCAAAAGACATACCAACAGACGAGTACGGCGATGGCGATCGCCATGCCGACCGAAAATGTGATGATCTTGATCTTTTTAATTTGCTTGTCCGTAAGCGGGGTATAGCCCTTGGGCTTTAAGGGCTGCTTGCAGTGGGGACACTCCGTCATATGGTCGAGCACTTCCGCGCCGCAGTGAGGACAGAGCACAGTGTGCTCTTCGAGATACTTCCGCTTTTTTTCCTCCCGGTCTTCGTAGACCGTCGTCTTTTTATTTTTCATAGATACCTCTGGATTACGCCCATTTCCTCACGGAAAAAAGATTGCGCAGCAAGATTTTTCGTAAATTCACTCCACGCTTTTCAGAGACTCCGTCATGCTGATACGGGAGATCGTGAGACCGAACACCAGGTTGATGAAGATCGCAGTCCCCAGCGCAACCGCGACCGACATCGCATAAGAAGCGGGCGTGATCGCATACACAAATGCCATGGTCGCCATTTCATTGAGCTTCATCACAAGATACATGAGCGGGTATCCGAGCAGCAGCCCGCACGCCGTGCCGATGACCGTGAGCAGCATGATCTCCACAATGAGCGCGAAACTCACCTGAAAATGGGTAAAGCCGAGCACTTTGAGGGTCGCCATGTCCCGCGTGCGCTCTTTGACGTTGAGCAATGACAGATTGTACAGCACCACCACGGAGAGCAGGATCGCAAATACCATCAACGTATATTTCATCGCGTTCGTGGAGGAAATGAGATTTTCGATCTCTGTCCTTCGGTCCCCCATCGTCTTGGCGGTGCCCACGCCGTTGACTTCGTTCAGCGCGTCGCGCACTTCGTCGGGGCGATCCGTCTTGACCCAGACATTCTCCTGGAAGTAGCAGTCGGCCGAAAACTTGTTCTCCGTGGTAAAAAATCCGTTCCAGGTAGATGTCTCCACAACGTCCTCTATCGCATATTCCGCTTTACAGGCGCCGAGCGTGAAAGAAAGGGGCTCCCCCTCCCCGATTTTAAGTACGTCCGCCGTAATTCGTGAGAGCGTGTTCCCGCCCCGCGTGATCGCCGACATCTGCGAATTTTCGGGCAGCACATACACCGTAATATCCTTGCTCTGCGTGCCCGTATGCGCGGTCGCGACATAAGTGCGCACCCGCTCATATGTTTCGATCTTCCCCGCCGCCTTCATTTCTTCGAGCGCGGCGAAAAATTCCTCCTCCTGCGCCGACGCAAAGGGACTTGTGACGTCGTAATAGCAGAGCACGCCGTAGTCGTTCTCCACCGAATTTTTCATGGTGTCGCCGATGCCGAAACTCGTGACGAGAAGCGCCGCGCAGCCCATAACGCCGATAACCGTCATGAGCGACCGCCCCCAGTTGATACGGATGTTGCGGAGCGCCATACGGCAGGAGAGAAGCAGGTGCCGCGATTCTTTGCTCCGCCCCGTTCCGCGCTTCACTTTGGGCGTGTAGGTGATCTGCTTGGGACGCATGCACTCCGCGGGATCCTCTTTCATCACCGACCGCGCCGCCCAGACGCCGATGAGCAGTGCGATCAGGCAGACGATCGCGGTCATACCGAAGGTCCACGGCAGGCTGTATACGGTGCCCACGATCTTCGGCATGGAGAAGATGAGCCCGTATTTCACCGTCATGACGGCGGGCACAATGAGCGGGCCGATGATCGCCCCCAGCACGCACCCGAAAAAGGTAACGGCAGCGCTCATAAAGGCATAGTGGAACACGATGCGCCCGTTCGTCATGCCGAGCGCTTTGAATGTGCCGATGTTGATCCGCTCGCGCAGCACAAGGCGGCTGATACTCGTCATAATGACGAGGATGGAGACGAGAAAGAAGATGACGGGGAAGATATAGAGCATATTCTTGCTCTGTTCCACCTCGTTATCGAGAATGACCACGGACTCCATCGTATCGCGGTCGTACACAAAGAGGAGATTGCTGTCCTCCTTTTCGGCAAAGCGATCCCTGATCTGCTCCCTCTGCTCTTCGAAATTTTCACTGAGAAGCAGCGCCTGGTTGCGGCAGCCGCTGAAAATTTCCTCGACCCGCTGCAAGATAGCCTTTTCGGTTACGATGCTGCTGAACAGACCGTTTTCCATGGGCAGCCGCGCGATCACCTCATCTGCAATCGCCTGCACAACGACGTCGGTCGAGAGAAAAATGGGTGAATTGGAATAGATATTCACTCCCTCCACCGAATGCATGAGCCCCGTCACCACGAAATTGTAAGCATACGGGATCTCGATTTTGAAGTCTTTGAGTTCCGGCACCAACGACCCGAAGCGCTCCCCGGCGTCAGCGAGCTGTTTAGAGACCTCCTCACTCACCGCTTTGGCATATTCGCGGAATGCCGTAAATTCCACCGTAAACTCGTCGCCGACCTTGTAACCGTGAAGATCGGCCACCGTCTTGTCGATGAGAAAACCCCGCTTGCCCTCCACGATGTAGGGCTTGTTGATCTCCCCGTCCGAGACAAAGATCTTGGCGATGTTGTGCGCGCCGCCCTCGCCGGGCTTGGAAAATTCTCCGTCCGAATAGGTGCGGTATTCGAGCCGCTCGGTATCGAGCTCCGCAAGGTATTCCTCGTCCCCCTCTTCGAAGGTCGTCACCTGCACAATGAGGTCTGCAAGGTTTGACTCGTCGAGATAGCGTTCGGAGCGCAGGCGGAGCGTCTGCGTATTGGAAATAAATCCCAAAAACAAGGTGACGGCGAGCGCGGTGATCACAAACATCGAGAGATATTGAAACCAATTCCGGAAGAGCTCGCGCACCATGAGTTTGAGCATGAGTTTGTTTACCACTCTATCTCACCTGCCTCGACCGGATGTTCATTCAACGTATTTGCCGTTACTTTGCCGTCCGAAAGGGTGATCACCCTGTCGGCGATCTGCGCCAACTTCGCGTTGTGGGTCACGACAATGACGGTCGTGCCGTATTCCGCTTTCAGCTCGCGCAAAAGGGCCACGATCTTGCGCCCCGTCTTGGAATCGAGCGCGCCCGTCGGCTCGTCGCAGAGGAGCAGAGGCGGCTTTTTGACGATCGCCCGCGCAATGGCGACGCGCTGCTGTTCCCCGCCCGAGAGGTGGGAGGGAAAGTTCCCCCCGCGCTCGGAGAGCCCCACTTTTTCCAAGGCGACGTTCTCCTCCATGCTCCCCGCGCAGCGGGCAATGGCGACGTTTTCACGCGCCGTTAAATTGGGCATGAGATTGTAGAACTGAAACACAAACCCGATGTCGCGGCGGCGGTAAGAGACGAGCTCCCGCGCGCTGTAACCTGTGATGTCCTTGCCGAACACAAATGCAGAGCCGCTGTCCGCCCGATCCATGCCGCCCAAAATATTCAGGAGGGTGCTCTTCCCCGAGCCGCTGGGGCCGAGGATCACGGTAAACTCTCCGGCTTCGATCTCAAAGGAGACGCCGTCGAGCGCCTTGACGGTGCGCTGTCCGCTCCCGTAAGTTTTTTTCAAATCGGTTACTTTTAACCCTTCCATGTTTTTCTCCGGAAAACCGCCTTATACAGCCGCGTACTTCATTATACCACGTTTTTCGCAAACTTGACAAGTTTTCGTCATCATGATTTTCTATGACGACCGCAGGCTGCGCAAAATATGTTCAAAAAACTCCCCGAAGGGAGCCTTTTTAATAGGGATCTTTGCCGTAGAGGGCAGAGACGCTGTCCGCGAACTTCTTGGACTTATCGTATTGCTTCAAATCGAATTTCGCGCTCTCTTCGAGCTTCTTTTTCTGCTCCTTGGTGAGCCGCGCGGGCACCTCCACGAACACTTTGAGATAGAGATTTCCCGTACCGTTCCGCGTTTTTAAGCCCTTGCCGCGCACCGTGAACGTTGCTCCGCTTTGAGTGCCCTCGGGGATATTGTAGTCAAACGTGTCGTCTATATCGGGGACTTTTACCGTACCGCCGAGCGCGGCAACCGAGAAGGGAACGGGCAGATCGAGATAGAGATCGTTCTTTTCGCGGCGGAAGAGCTTATGCGGCTCCACGCGAAAGACGACAATAAGATCGCCTGCCGCCGCGCCGTTCTGGCCCGCCTGGCCGAATCCCCGCTTGCGGATGTAAGAATTGGTATCCACGCCCGCGGGAATGTTGAGCGATACGGTGGTCTCCTTGCGTACCGAACCCTTGCCCTTGCAGTCGGGACAGCGATCGGTTATGATCCTGCCCGTGCCGCCGCAGTCGGGGCAGGCTCCCACGCGCACCGTTCTGCCGAACAGGGTGTCCTGCGAAAAGCGCACCTGTCCCCTTCCTCCGCATTTGGAACAAGTCTTGTAGGCAGTGCCGCCCTTGGCTCCCGTGCCCTTGCAGGCCGCACAGGGTTCGTTACGCATGTAGGTGAGGTCCTTTACGCACCCCTTGGCGGCGTCCATAAACGAAAGCTTCATCTCGATCTGGATGTCGTCGCCCGTGTCGTCGCGGTGCGTGGGACTGCCGCCGAAGCCGAACATGGAACTGAAAAACTCGCCGAGGTCTCCCATGCCTCCGAAGTCTGCGTTGAAGCCGCCCATGCCGCCCATACCTCCCATGCCGGGATGTTCGAGCTCATAGTCGTAAGCGGCGCGCTTCTGCTTGTCGGAGAGGGTCTCGTTCGCCTCGTTGATCTCCTTGAATTTTTCCGCCGCGGCCGCATCGCCGGGGTGGAGATCGGGATGATACTGCTTGGCGAGCTTGCGGTATGCCGACTTGATTTCTTCCTCGCTCGCGTCCTTTTTGACGCCGAGAATATCGTAATAATTCTTTTTATCTGCCATAACAAAAGAGATTGCCCGCTTCTGCCCGCCCGCGCATATGCGCGGGCGGGCAGAAGAAAAAGGTTGATCGGTTTTTCGGAAACGGTTCCCCGCTGTTACCGTTCGGCAGCCGTCGGGGAGCGCGTGAGGTTACTGATGGAACTCTTCGTCGCCGCCGTCCGTTCCGCCGTTCGGGTTCGGAGCACCCTGCGCCCCGCCCGCCTGTTGATACAGCTTGGCAAATACGGGCTGTACTTTGTTCGAAAGTTCTTCAAACGCCGACTTGTACTTTTCCTCGTCGTCCGAATCGAGCGCCTTTTTGGCCTCCTCGACCGCGGAATTTAAGGTCGCCTTGTCGTCGTCGGTGAGCTTGTCGCCGCTCTCCTTCACCGTCTGTTCCACCGAGAAGATGAGCCCGTCGAGCTTGTTGTGTTCCTCCACCTTCTGTTTGCGCTTCTTGTCCTCTTCGGCGTAACGCTCCGCGTCTTTGACCGCCTTGTCGATCTCCTCCTCGGAGAGATTGGTGGAAGAAGTGATCGTGATGTCCGTGCTCTTGCCCGTGCCAAGGTCCTTCGCCTCGACGTGTACGATGCCGTTGGCATCGACGTCGAAGGTGACTTCGATCTGCGGGATCCCGCGGGGCGCGGGCGCGATGCCCGTGAGCGTGAACTTGCCCATCGTCTTATTGTCGCGGCAAAATTCGCGTTCGCCCTGCAAGACGTGGATCTCCACCGTCGTCTGATTGTCCGCCGCCGTGGAGAATACCTGGCTCTTATGGGTGGGAATGGTCGTATTTCTGTCGATGAGACGGGTGAACACGCCGCCGAGCGTCTCAATGCCGAGGGAAAGGGGCATGACGTCGAGAAGGAGCACGTCCTTTACCTCGCCCGAGAGCACGCCGCCCTGAATGGCCGCGCCGACCGCCACGCATTCGTCGGGGTTGATCCCCTTGAAAGGTTCCTTGCCCGTGATCTGCTTGACTTTCTCGACGACTGCGGGCACACGGGTGGAGCCGCCCACGAGAATGACCTTGGAAATATCGTTGTAGGTAAGGCCCGCATCCTTCATCGCAAGGCGCATGGGTTCGGCCGTCTTTTCCACGAGGTCGGAGATGAGCGCCTCGAATTTTTGGCGGGTGATGTCGAGTTCGAGGTGGGCGGGACCCGCTTCCGTCATCGAGATGAAGGGAAGGGAGATGGAGGTGGAAGTCATGCCCGAAAGCTCGATCTTCGCCTTCTCCGCGGCCTCTTTGAGGCGCTGCATCGCCATTTTGTCCTTGGAAAGGTCGACGCCGTGGCTCTTCTTAAATTCCTCCACCATGTAGTCCATGAGGCGTTTGTCAAAGTCGTCGCCGCCGAGCATGTTGTTGCCGTTCGTCGCAAGCACTTCGAACACGCCGTCCGAAATTTCGAGAATGGAGACATCGAAGGTGCCGCCGCCGAGGTCGTAGATCATGACCTTGCTCGACTCTTTATCCTTGTCGAGGCCGTAGGAAAGGGCGGCCGCGGTGGGTTCGTTGATGATACGGAGCACGTTGAGCCCCGCGATCTTGCCTGCGTCCTTTGTCGCCTGACGCTGGGCGTCGGTGAAGTAGGCGGGACAGGTGATGACGGCGTCCGTCACCTTGCTGCCGAGGTATGCCTCCGCGTCCGCTTTGAGTTTGCTCAAAATCATGGCGGAGATCTCCTGCGGCGAATAAGATTTATCGTCGATCTTTACTTTATAATCCGACCCCATTTTCCGTTTGATAGAGCTGACCGTCTTGTCGGGATTGGCGACCGCCTGACGCTTCGCCACCTGCCCGACGACACGGGAGCCGTCTTTTTGGAATGCGACTACGGAGGGGGTCGTTCTGCTGCCCTCCGCATTTGCGATGACCACGGGCTCGCCGCCCTCCATCACCGCCACACAGGAGTTGGTTGTTCCCAAATCAATACCGATCGTTTTAGACATATTTATTTCCTCTCTTATAATTCACGATTTTTTTATTTTCAAAGCGCCGCTTTGCCGTCTCATTTGATCACGACGACTTGCGCATAGCGCAACACTTTTCCGTTTTGTTTGTAGCCCTTTTGGTAGACCTGCTTCACCGTGCCGCTCGTCTCCCCTTCCGAGGGCTCCACGGCCATGATCGCCTCGCACTCCTCCGCGTCGAACTCACAGCCCAAGGGGTCTATCGTCTCGATCTTTTCCTCTTTCAGAAGGTTTTGGAAGCTCGCCGTCACCATGGAAATGCCCTTTTTCGTCGCCTCGTCGTTGCAGGCTGCAAGCGCGCGTTCCAGATTGTCGGCAATGGGGAAGAGTTTACAGACGACGTCCGCACGTCCCTCCTCGTAGCGCCGCGCGCTCTCCCGCGCCGTCCGCTTACGATAGTTTTCATATTCCGCAGTCACCGAATACCATTTGCGTTTGAGATCCTCCGCCTCTGCTTTTGCCGCCGCAAGTTCGTCCGGCTGTTCGGGCACCTGCGGCTGTGCGGCCGCTTCGGGCTGTGCTGCCGTCTCGGGGGTCTGTTGCGTCTCCTGCGGCTGTTCCTCGCCCGTCTGCTGCTCTGTTTTCGGATTTTCTTTCTTTTTCTTATCCACTTGTTGTACCGCCGTTTCCTGTTTGCGCCTCACGGCGCTTTTTCATACCTAAATATAATGCCAAAAACCGAAGTTCAAACGCTTTCGTACAAATTTTTTCCGATTTTTTTGCATTTTTTCGGGGAAATTTTTATTTCGCCCTTTACTTTACCCCGAAAATGTATTAAAATAATAGAAAATGATATGCAAGGGGGCCCCAAATGGAGACCAGAGGCTTGGAACTCACCGCAAGAAGAAACAAAAAAGTTAAGATCCGCGTCATGGAAGGACACTTTGCCACGCAGCACTCCCATGTGAGCCACTGCATCGACATGACTGCCGTAAAATCGGAGATGAACATGGCAAAAGAAGCGGCGAAACTCTTTGCGGAGAACTTTTATTCCACCCCGATCGATACGATCATTACCTTGGAGCGCACCAAGATGATCGGCGCGTTCCTCGCGAGCGAGCTCTCGGGGAGCGGAATCAACCAGGGCGCGGACATCGCCGTCGTCTCTCCCGAGGTGACGGGCGACATGATGATTTTGAGGGACAACCTCTCCCCCTATGTAAAAAACAGGCGGGTGCTGCTGCTCACGGCGACCGCGACGACGGGGCTGACTCTTGCGAGCGCGCTCGAAGGCATTCGCTACTACGGCGGCGAAACAGCCGGTGCGGCGGCGGTATTCGGGGGGAATTTCTCCTTCAAAAATATCCCCGTCGTGCGCCTCTTCGGCGTGGAGGACATTCACGGATACAGCTCTTTCGCCGCAAGCGAGTGTCCCTACTGCCGCGCGGGCATCAAGATCGACGCTCTTGTCAATTCGTACGGATACAGCAAGATATAAGGGGTTCACGCGTTTCTTTGCTCTCTCCCCCCTTGCCCACCCCTTGAGGGGTGGGTGTCACGCGCAATGCGCGTGACGGAAGGGGTGTCGGTCGAAAAGAAACGCCGTGAAGAAACCTTCCTTCTGCATCAACCAAGTTGTCCTCTCGTTCGCTTGGCTTTTACACTAAGCCGTAAGTATGCGGCGAATTGGGTGCGCTTATGGCAAAGCGTGGTTTTCCAACGCGCAGGATTTGGGAAACATTAGGCGCATTCTCCAAATGTCATTTCGACCAAGCGAAGCGCGTGGAGAAATCTCTACCTTATATGCTCCCCTCCTGCGGAGGGGGATCAAGGGGGTGGGCAAAAGACCTGCCCCTACTTGTGGGGGCGGGTGGCACCGCAGGTGACAGGTGGGGGTTGACATTCATAAAAAAACAATATAATCTGCGGAGGTGAAAAAATTTGACTTGGAACAGATGGGGTCAAAGCGACCCAACATATTCGCAGGCAAGGGCAGAAAGCGCCGTAGCGGAAGCGGAAGCAAGAGCGGCACGCGCACGCGACCTCAAAGCCGCAAAAGAGAGAAAAAAGACGGAGAAAACCGCCAATAAAACAAACAAAAACAAATAAAAATGCGGCGCCGCCGTTGCCCAAAGCAACGGCGGCGCCTTGATTTTTGTTTCTATCTATTTCCCCTCTTTGTTTTCACGTTCGAGGCGGTTCCGACGGTCGGTCAGAAGTTCGCCTTCATAGGTAAAATACAGTGTTCCTTGCACAGGCCCCTTGCTCCGGAGCAACTCCCTTGCAAGTCCGCTCATCGAGCGCATTTCTCCGTTATAAGAAACCCTGCGCTCATCGGCAACGGTGCAGCGGACGGAGGGATCGTGCGAAAATGTGAGTTCAGCCCCGACGGGAATGCCGCACTTTGCAAAGGAAAAATTTTCTCTCCGCTCGTGGCTCTCCGTTTCGATCTCTTCGGCGAGTTCCTCCGCTTCCCGCTCCGCCTTGTTCGGCGCGACTTTCTTTAACCGCTTCGTACTTCCCGTGATCTTTGCAATCCCTTCGAGAAGCGCATAAGCGTCCTCGGCGCTCATGGCGTAAAATTCCCGCACCCGTTTTTTACCCTCAAAATTCTCGATCGCCCGTAAATTGGGATTTAAGTTATCGATGATCTTATGCAGCTCAATGTCGGAAAGACGGGACTGTACGCCGTAAATCGCATACACCCGAAAGGCGAACGGAACGCATTCGCTGCGATTGAGTTGCGCGAGCCTCTTGTCGATGTCGTCTGCATACCCGATCTTTACATAATCGGGGAAGGAGGGATTCGTCAGGATATAGATGACGCCCTGCTCTTTCTGTTCGTTGTCCATTTTTTTCTCCTTTGTCTATCTTTGAGTATATCACGATCTTGCCGAGAAATCAACTGTT
>CANRPN010000043.1 GCA_947632505.1 uncultured Clostridia bacterium
TGAACTTCTCCGCCCGGGACTTCCCTCTCGGGCGGTTTTTTTATGCCCTCGGGTGGGAGACCTGTCCCTTCAAAAGTAAGTGACAATAAACCACCTCAGTCACCTGCGGTGACAGCTCCTCCTTAGGAGGAGCCACATGCCCCCTCCAAGGAGGGGGATAGGGGGGTGGTGAACTTGCCAAAAACAACCAACAACAACCAACAACTCCCAAGGAGACGTTATGATAGAACTCAAACATTTAACAAAAATTTATCCCTCCAAGGCGGGGGAGACGGTCGCCATAGAGGACATCGACCTCGAAATCCCCGACGGCAGCATTTACGGGATCATCGGGCTGTCGGGCGCGGGGAAGAGCACCCTCGTTCGCTGCCTCAATCTCCTCGAAAAGCCCACGCGCGGACAGGTGCTCCTCGACGGCGAGGACATCACGGCCGTCTCCAAAAAACGCTTGGGCGAGCTCCGCCGCTCCATCGGCATGATCTTCCAGAATTTCAATTTGTTGGAACAGCGCACGGCGGAAGCCAACGTCCGTTTCCCGCTCGAACTCATTGGGACCCCCCGCAAGGCGGCCAAAGCGCGCGCCGAGGAGCTTCTCTCCCTCGTGGGGCTTGCGGAAAAGGCCGATTCCTATCCCTCGCAGCTGTCGGGCGGGCAAAAGCAGCGGGTCGCGATCGCCCGCGCTCTCGCAACAAGCCCCAAATATCTTCTGTGCGACGAGGCGACGAGCGCGCTCGACCCCTCCACCACCGAGAGCATTTTGCAGCTCCTCAAAAAGATCAATCAAGACCTCGGAGTGACAATCGTTGTCATCACGCATGAGATGAGAGTGGTGGAGAGCATTTGCACCCATGTGGCCGTGCTCGATCAAAGCCACGTCGCCGAGGCGGGAACAGTGGAGGACGTGTTCTCCTTCCCGCAGTCGGAGATCGCCAAGCAGCTCATCATTCCCGGCCTCATCCGCTCGCTTGCGGGGAGCGGGGCAAACAAGCTCCGCCTCGTTTTTCACGGGGAGACGAGCGACACGCCCGTCATCTCGGGACTTGCGACGGAGTGCGGTGTGCCCGCGAACATCCTCTTTGCCGACACCCGCCGTATCGACGGAAAGACGTTCGGGCACATGGTCATTGAGCTGCCGCAAGACGAAGGACAGATCGAGGCCGCCAAGCGGTATCTGACGGAAAAAAACGTCGTATTCAAGGAGGAAATTTGAGATGAGTGAAGTACTTGCTTCTCTTTTTCGTGACAACACAATGTGGCTTGGTATTTGGGAGACGATCTATCTCACGGTACTTTCCACCGCACTTGCCTATGTGATCGGTTTACCGCTTGGCATTTTGCTCCGCACGACTGCAAGAGACGGGCTCACGCCTGTGACGTGGTTGAACAAATTGCTTGGGATCATCGTCAACATCTTCCGCAGTATTCCATTCATCATCCTCATGGTGGCGTTTTTGCCTGTGGCGAAGGTGATAGTAGGGAAAACTTACGGCCCCGCCGCGATGGTGGTAATGCTTGTGATCGCCGCCGCGCCTTACATCGCGCGCATGGTGGAATCCTCCCTCAAAGAAGTGGACGCGGGAGTCGTGGAGGCGGCACGCTCCATGGGAGCGAGCACCTTTCAGATCATTTGGAAGGTGTACTTGCCCGAGGCGAAACCCTCTCTCCTCGTGGGAGCGGTCATCAGCATGGTGACGGTGCTCGGCTATTCGGCGATGGCTTCCACGATCAATGGCGGCGGGTTAGGGCAGATCGCTATCTTTTACGGATATAACAACTTCCAAGACGACGTGATCTGGATGTGCGTATTTTTTACAGTGATCATCGTGCAAATCATACAGGAAGGGGGGATGTTTCTCGTCACCCACACCGACAAGCGCGTGCGCGTAAAGGGACGCAGAAAGAGAGCGAAAGAGCAATAAAAAGGGGCCCCTCCTCATGGGGGGATAGGGGTAGTGTCCTTTGCGCCAAATATTTACCACCTCATAAAACAAAAATAAAAAATTTTTAAGGAGATATTTTATGAAAAAGTTACTTACCACTCTTGCCGCGCTTGCGGCATCCTGCATCCTCGCCTGCTCCCTTGTCGGGTGCGGCGAAACAGAAAAGACCATCAAAGTGGGCGCGAGTTCCACGCCGCACGCGGAGATCCTTGCCGCCGTGAAAGACACCCTCGCAGAGGAAGGTTGGAAACTTGAAATCGTCACTTACGGCGACTATGTTCTGCCCAACACAGCCCTCGAAAGCGGCGAGCTGGATGCGAACTACTTTCAGCACACGCCCTATCTCGATAATTTCAATAAGGAGCGCGGTACCCATCTTGTCGCCGCCGCGAAGATCCACTATGAACCCTTCGGCGTGTACGGCAAGAATGTGACGAAGGAGGACTTTGCCGCGACCAAAACGGGTAGAACGATCTATGTCCCGAGCGACGGGACCAACTGCACCCGCGCACTTCTTGTGTTGCAAGACGAAGGCTATCTTACTCTCAAAGAGGGGGTCAGTGCCGCCGACGCGCTCACCGATAAAGACATTGTGGAAAAGAACGGGAACGAGGTCGTGCTCGTAGCCGCCGAGCAGGTGCCCGTGCAACTCAAAAATGCCGACGACGGCGCTCTCGCGGTCGTAAATGGCAATTATGCGCTCGCCTCGGGGTTACAGGTGGAGAATGCGCTTGCCCTCGAAAAAGCAGACGGTGCCGCCGCACAACTGTATGCCAACGTCGTTGCGGTGAAGGAAGGCAACGAGAATAGTGAAAAAACGAAAGCGCTCCTCTCGGCGTTGCTCTCGCAAAAAGTTATCGACTTCATCAATGCCAAATACAACGGCGCAGTGCTGCCCGTGTTCTCGGTCTGACGGAAGCGAAGAAAAGGGCGCCCGCCGCGCAATTTTTGCGCGGCGGGCGCTTTCCCGTTCTTCCCGCGTTCATGGGACAAATTCTCCCGCGCATATAATGGCAAGAGGTGATCAGATGTTTTCCATGCTCTGTGCCATGCTATGCAGGCTGTTTTTTTTCACGGGCTCAGTGTCGGACGGCAGCTCCTTTCCCAAGCCGCTCTCCGCCGAGGAGGAGGCGCGCTGTCTCGCGCTTGCAAGAGAGGGCGACGTCGCCGCAAAGGAAAAGCTCATCCGCCACAATATGCGTCTCGTCGCGCACATCGTCAAGAAATACAACGGCGCGGCGGAGACGGACGACATGCTCTCGGTGGGATCCATCGGCCTCATCAAGGCGATCGGCACCTACGAACCGGGGCACGGCACGCGGCTTGCGACGTATACGGCGCGGTGCATCGAAAATGAAATTTTAATGCTCATCCGCGCGGGGAAAAAGCATAAAAACGACCTCTCCCTCTCCGACCCCGTGGGGACGGACAAGGACGGCAACGAACTCACCCTCATGGACCTTCTGTTCGAGAAGGAGGACAAGGTATTCGGCGGGGTGGAGCGTTCCCTCATGCAGCAAAAGTTTTTGAGCAAAGTGAAGGAACTTTTGACGGAGCGTGAGGCGGAGATCGTCTGCCTGCGGTACGCGCTCACGGGCGGCGTGCCGATGGCGCAGCGGGAGGTGGCGGCGCGGATGAAGATCTCGCGTTCGTACGTTTCGCGGCTCGAAAAGAAGGCGCTCGAAAAGCTGCGTGCGGGCCTCGACCGCGACGACTTTTTGGAGTGAAAGGTTGATAACACCACCTCAGTCTCGCTTGCCCGTCAGCTCCTCCTCAGGAGGCGCTATGTATGCCCCCTCCTAAGGAAGAGAGTGGTGAACTTGCCCGCCCTCGCGTCAGCGGGGGAGGGGTAGGGGAGGGGGTGCCTAATTTCTCGGCTGTTCCCCATTTTGTCATTCCGAGCCGCATGGAGAAATCTCACCTTATGAAATCGCCGAAAATTGCTTTACATTTCGTTCCTTGTTTACTATAATATATAGGTATGATAAAACTTGCGGAAAATTGGAAGGATTTTGCCGTGCTCTGTACGGGCGACGGCTATAAGCTCGAACGCTGGAAAGATGTGCTCTTGCTCCGCCCCGATCCGCAAGTCATCTGGTCGGCTCAGCGCGATCTCTTTGCCTATCCCGGGCTCTCCGCCGTCTATCACCGCAGCGAAAGGGGAGGCGGCGCGTGGGAATTTTTCAAACCGCTTCCCGAGAGCTGGACGGTGCGCTACAACGACCTCGTTTTTAAGGTAAAGCCGATGGGGTTCAAGCACACGGGGCTCTTCCCCGAACAGGCCGTGAATTGGGAGCGGACAGGCTCTCTCATCCGCGCCGCGGTGGCAGCGGGGAGACGGCCCAAGATCCTCAATCTCTTTGCCTACACGGGCGGCGCGACCGTCGCCATGTGCAAGGCGGGAGCGGAAGTCGTGCATGTGGACGCCGCCAAGGGCATGGTGGAGCGGGCAGGCGAAAACGCGCGGCTTTCGGGCATTGAGAGCGGCATCCGCTACATCGTGGACGACTGTAAAAAGTTTGTCCTGCGCGAACTCCGCCGCGGCAACCGTTACGACGGCATTGTGATGGACCCGCCCTCCTACGGCAGGGGACCGGGCGGCGAAATGTGGAAGATCGAAGAGGAAATTTTCCCCTTTGTCAAGCTCTGCGCGGAACTTCTTTCAGACGATCCGCTCTTCTTTCTCATCAACAGCTACACCACGGGACTGCAACCCACGGTGCTCCAAAATATCCTCACCCTCGCGCTCGGGGGCAGAGAGGGAAACTACGAGGCGTACGAGGTGGGACTGCCCACCGGGGAAGGGATCGCTCTTCCCTGCGGCGCGGGAGGAATGTTTTATGTGTAATGGCAATGAAGCCGAAGAACGTTCGGAGGGATCGGAGCTCACGCTACTCTATGAGGACAATCATATCATTGTGGTATTAAAACCGCAGAACGTGGCCTCCTGCCCCGACGAGAGCGGGGACGACAATATGCTCGACCGTGTAAAGGCCTATCTCAAAGAGACCTACAAAAAGCCGGGGAACGTGTATGTTGGGCTTGTGCACCGTTTGGACCGTCCCACGGGCGGGGTGATGGTGTTCGCCAAGACGAGCAAAGCTGCGGGCAGGCTCTCCGCGCAGATGAAGACGGGGGACTTTGAAAAGAAGTATCTCGCGGTGCTCATCGGCGCGCCGCAGGAGGAGAGCGGCACTCTTGTCAATTATTTGAAGAAGAACACCGTCAACAACATGGTGTATTTGACGCCGCAGGCCACGGACGGGGCAAAGCTCGCCTCGCTCGACTATGAGACCCTTGAAAAGCAGGGGGAACTCGCCCTCGTCAAGATCAAACTGCATACGGGCAGGAGCCACCAGATCCGCGTGCAGATGGCGGGGATTTCCCACCCCGTATACGGCGATATGCGCTATGGCGGGGAAAAGGCGGTAAAGGGGAAGCTGGCGCTTTGGGCGTATTCTTTGGGCTTCACCCACCCGGTTTCCAAGGAGCGTATGCTCTTTCTGTGCGAACCGCCCAAAACGGAGGCGCCGTGGAAACGCTTCGACCTCTCCGCAGCCCTCAAACCCTGAGAAAAGCGGGAAAATTTTCGATTTCTTTCAAAGAATGCGAAATACCGCTTGACTTGCAGGGAAAATTTTAGTAAAATGGTAAAGATAGTCGGGCAAAATGCCCGCATGGAGCAACCTACATGAATAAGACAAAGATCCGCTTTCTGACAATTTTCGCGCTTTTGGCTGCGCTCGCGCTCGCATTGAGCTTTGCATTCGGCTCTGTTCTGACCAAAAAGACGGCCTTGGCTGTGGACTACCGTCCCACCGAGATCTTTTCCGCCGGTACAGGCGGCTCGGTCGGCGCATCCGATGGGGAGGAACAGTATGTGCAATTTACCCTTTCGGACAAGGGCAACGTGCATTTCCGCCGCGACCTCGCTTTGAAGTGGTTCGCCCCCGTAACACCCGAACAGGAGCCCGAAGAGGATGAACCTGCCGAACAGGCGGCCGAAGAGACATATACGGAGAAGTTTTTCTCCATGACGTTCGCTTTCCCTACCTTTGATTTCACCCGTTTCACGCTTTCCTTTGAAAGCGCGGAAGAGAACATCACCAAGGAAGGCACTGCCACAAACAGCCTCGTGTTCTTCTATGAAGAGGACAAGCTCTCCGTCGCCGTGCGCGACGCTTCCTCGCAGCCCAAGAAGGATGTCAAGGAAGAGGATGACACATGGTTTGAAAATGCCGAAAAGCAGGCTCTTACCGTGGCCGCGGGTGAGGACATCGTTCTTGCCTTCACCGAAGAGGACGCCGGCTTCGGCGAATTTTCGGTACTTGTCAACGGCACATCGGTCGGCTGCTTCACCAACATCGGCGGCAACTTTATGGAATATCTAAGCTCCGCCTCCTCCACCCCCCGCGATCCCATCACCTTTACGGCGGATAAGCTCGCCGAGGGCAAGACGGAACAGAAACTTCTCATGAAAGAGCTCAACGGACAGAGCTTTTTGCTCAGCGAAAACGGCCGCGTCACCGACAATGCCGATCCCGTGCTCGTGGTAAACGAGGAAGTGTACGCCTACACACTCGGCAGAAAGTGGTCCCTCACCTATGAAGCAGTGGACGTATGCGACAGCTCCGTCACCGTTACGAGAAGATATGCGATGGTGAACGCCGCAGACGACAACGGCCTCTATCCCAAGCCCGTTTCGAGCGATTATTCCGCACTCACCACCTCCACCGTGTTCATGCCTACAAACGACACGCAGGAAGAGGTGCAGTATGTCTCCATCTATTTTGAATTGGACGACGGCACCAATCTTTCGGGTCTCACCACCGAAGAGAAGCAGGCCAAGTGGGTCTACCTTGCGTGGTACGCTGCCGAAGGACAGACCGAATCTTTGGCTTCCGCGGCCGTCTATGAGTGCCCGCAGTGCGGCTATCAGCTCAACAAAGAGGCCTATGACAAGCTCGATGACAGCTGGACCTGCCCCAACCCCGACGAGAAGGAAAATCATTCCGAAGTCAAGAAAGGGGACCTCGTCGAAACCGCTGTGGACGATTTCACCTATATCATTGTCAACCGCGGCGATGTGGACGGCGCTTCGGGTGAAAAGAGCGGCCCTTCCTATGTGGGCGTGACCGCCGACGAAGCCACCAAGACCAACGTCAAGACCGACGATGCCGCTGTGCTTGCGCTCGAATATCAGCAGGCGATCGACGAAGTGGTGTACAAGAAGGATGATGACGGGAATTTGACAAGCGAACTCGCCCTCAGTGCAGGCGATGGGAGCTATTTCTACCTTCCTTCCCTGCGTAAACTCATCGCAAGCAACAATGCCGACTACCGCAATCTCCGTTTCAGCATCTACTATAAAAAGCAGAGTCTTGAAACGAGCGGAAGCGCTTCCTCTGCAACGTCGTTGCGCTACAATGCTCTCCGTTTCGAGATCGACGAAGAGGGCAAGTACATCTTCAAGGTGCTCGCCGCGGACGCCGCGGGCAACGCGATGAAGTACTATGTGGAAGATAAACTCGTTGACGTCTCTGCAAGCAACATTTGGGACATCGAGGAGATCCCCACCTTCGAATTTGAAGTCACCTATACGGGTGCGACCATCGAAGATCCCGGTTCGCAGAGCCTCGGCTACCGCGAGAGCACCTATAACATCGGCTCGTTTGATATCGTGGCGCTCGACGGCTACAAGACCACTTATAAGCTCTACCGCTTTGACGAGAGCGGTCTCAAAGACGGCCAGACAAAGCCCTCTTACAATGACTTTGTGGAGAACGCCAAGGACTATTTCACGGAATATGCTTCCTGCCTGAAAGAGATCAAGACCTTTAACAGCAGCGTGAGCGAGGACGACGAGGACCGCTGGAACAGAACGGACAACAAGTATCATTGGGATCCCGATAGTTCTCTGAGCTTTGTGCCGCAGGAGGCGACCTTCTATGTGGTGCAGCTCGAAGTCACCGAGGAGAGCAGGCTGCCCGGCAGCAAGGCTGTTTCCTTCCAGGTGATCGACGTGCAGAACCCGCTCGACCCCATTCCCAACGCGACGGCATGGATCGAGGGCAATATCACCTCCGTGGTGCTGTTCTCCATTTCAGGTGTGCTCCTTGTTGTCATCGTTGTTCTGTTCGTGGTGAAACCTTCGGATAAGAACATTGAGGAAGTGGATGTCAACACTCTCCGCGGCAAGAAGAAAAACGACAAAAAGTAAGTAAAATCCGAAAGACGCGCACGCTTGATCGCGGCGCGTTTTTCTTTTGCATAAAAAGACGAGGCTTACGCAAACTGCGGATAGGAGGCAAAGAATGGTTATTGCAAATCTCATTTCTTATATTCTCGTACTCACAGGGGCGTTGAATTGGGGACTTTACGGCATCTTCAACTTCAATCTGGTATCCACGATCTTCGCGGGTCCGCGGACGATCGGTGCGATCATTGTGTATTCGCTGATCGCGCTTGCGGCGATCTGGCTCATCATCTCGCCCATCATCACGAACGGGGCTCTGAAACTCATGGGCCACAGAGAAGTACGCGACGAGCGTGCGTAAACAATGATAAAGCTATGAACAACGGAAGGCGCCGAATCGGCGCTTTTTCCATTTTATTCAATTCAAAGCTGTCAGCGGCGGAAAGAAATGTCTGCCGCATTCGCATATCGCACTTCCGAAACAAATTTTGCATAATTCGTCCTAAGTCTGCATTTTTTATGGTATGAACATCACCGATCTCAACCGTGGCGAGCGGGCCGTCGTCACCTCGATCGACCTCTCCGAGCCCCTCCGCGAGCGGCTCCGCACGCTCGACCTTCGTCCCGGCGGTGTGGTGCGCATTCTCAAAGTCTCCTTTTTCAAAAAGACCTATCTTTTGCAGGCGATGGGCAGCCGTGTTGCGCTTTCCAGGGAGGTGGCTTGTTGCATTTCCGTCCGAAAGGCTTAGCACAAAACAAGTCCGGCGTTCCTTCGGGCGGGCGCGAAGTGCTCCTCGTGGGCAATCCAAACGCGGGCAAGAGCACTCTCTTCAATGCGCTCACGGGCGGGCACGCCAAGGTGGGGAATTGGCACGGCGTCACGGTAGGAGAGATCTCCCGCACGGTTGCAGGCGGGAGCCTCACCGTCACCGACCTGCCCGGTCTTTACTCCCTCAACGCCATGAGCATGGAGGAAAAGCGCTCGGCAGCTTACATCCAAGCGCACGGAACCGCTTTTTTGCTCTTCGTATGTGAGTGCGCTCATCTCGTGCGCGCCCTGCCCCTCTTCCAAGCGCTCTCCAAAGGCCGCAAATGCGCCCTTGTTCTCACCAAAAAGCGTCAGTTCGAGCGTGCGGGCGGCAAAGTGGACGAACGCGCGCTCTCTGCGCTTCTCGGCGTGGAGGTCCTCTCTTCCGAAGGAAAAAAGAGGGGGGAACTGCTGCGTGCCGTCCTGCGTCTCACCGAGGGAGGAGGGGAACTCAAAACCGTAAACCTTCCGAGGGTCGTGTACTGTCCGCAAAGCGACGGCCTCTCCCGCGCCGATCGGCTGCTCACGGGCGGCCTTTTTGCGCTGCCTCTCTTTTTCGGGCTGCTTCTTTTGGTATTTTGGGTGACCTTCGCACCCGGGCTCTTGGGCGACTTTTTGAAAAATTGCATTGACAGATTCTTTTCGGAGACGCTTGCAGGGTATGCGGAAAAGATCTCCTCCCCCGTGCTGCGCGGATTTGTGCGGGACGGGCTCCTGAAAGGGGTGGGAACGGTGCTCTGCTTTCTGCCGCAAATCTTTTTGCTCTTTCTCGCCCTCCTGCTCTTGGAAGAGAGCGGGCTTTTGTCCCGTCTCGCCCTCCTCACGGACGGTTTTTTCGGCAAGATCGGGTTGAGCGGTCGCGCCGTATTTTCGCTGCTTATGGGATTCGGCTGCACCGCGACGGCCATTCTCACCACGCGCGGTTTAGACGACAAGCGTGTGCAGCGGCGGGCGATCTTCTGCCTTCCCTTTATCCCGTGCAGCGCAAAATTGCCCGTTTTTCTCACTCTTTCCGCGGCCTTTTTCGAAAATCCTTTCCCCGCGGTGGCGCTTTTGTACGCGCTCGGAGTGGGTCTTTCGCTCGCCGCGGCACTCCTGTTCAAGCGGGAGACGCCGCCTTTCGTCATGGAACTCGCTCCGCTGCAAATTCCCAGCCCCGTATTTGTGGCAAAATCCTTGTTTTTTCAGCTCAAACAGTTTATAATGAAGCTGGGCACGGTGATCCTCGCCTTCTTTCTCGCTTCATGGCTGCTGTCCTCCTTCAACTGGAAGTGGCAGTACTGCGGCGTGGAGGAGAGTATGCTTGCTTCGCTCTGCGGGGGGCTCAAATTTCTGTTTGCGCCCGTGGGCATGAACGATTGGAAGATCGCTTATGCCGCTCTTTCGGGACTCATCGCCAAGGAGAATGTGGCGGGCGCCCTCGAACTTTTTTACGGCGGATTTCCCTATTCCGCACAGAGCGCGTTCTCCTTTGCCGTCTTTCTGCTCTGCTGTTCCCCCTGTGTATCGGCCATTTCGGCAAGCGCAAGGGAACTCGGGTGGAAAACCGCCCTCCTTGCCGCGCTGCTGGAAACGGTATTTGCTCTTTTGATGAGTTATCTCACCTACTTTTTGTTGACGGGCGGGTGGGGATATGCCCTGCTATTGCTCCTGCCGCCGCTCGTCCTACTGCTCCTTAAACATCATGAAAAGATTCACGGTAAGCGAGGAAAGCTCGCTCAAAAACTTCACGGATAACACCTGCGCGCAGGCCTCCTTCTGCTTCCGGCGGCTTTTGAAAGCGCGTGAGATCAGGGTGAACGGCGTCAAGGTGGGGGAGAACGTTCCGCTGCGCCGCGGCGACGAGGTCTGCTACTTTATGACCCCCGCCGAGGAAGCAAAGCCCGCTTTTTCCGTCCTCTACGAGGACGAAAACGTGCTCGTGCTCGACAAGGAGAGCGGCGTCAATTCGGAAGCCGTCTTTGCGGAGACGGGCTGCCGCGGCGTGCACCGTCTCGACCGCAACACCGAAGGGGTCATGATCCTCGCCAAGAACGGGGAGGCGGAAAGCGAGCTGCTTGCGGCGTTCAAAGAGAAGCGGATAAAAAAGGAATATCTCGCTCTTGTTCTCGGAAAATTTTCCCAACCGCACGCCGTGGAACGCGCATTTTTGCACAAGGACGAGCGCTCTGCCACCGTGCGGGTGGGCTCCCAAGGCGGCACGCCCATTGAAACGGAGTACGAAGTCTTGGAGGAGCGGGGGGAGTGCAGCCTCCTTAAAATCATTCTGCACACGGGAAAGACACACCAGATCCGCGCGCACATGGCGTACCTGGGCCACCCCGTCGCAGGGGACGAAAAGTACGGGGACGCGGCTTTCAATAAGCGAATGCACGCGACGCGGCAGAAACTGCTCTCCAAGTCGCTCACCGTAAAGACGGGCGGAATTTTGGCGTACCTCAGCGGCAGAACGTTTGTCTCTCCGAAAAATTTATAGAAATTTCCGAAAAACGCTTGACAGCGCTTTTTCTTTGTGTTAATATATGAACAGTTATTCATATATTGATATGGAGGAGAGAGATGACGACGTGCGATCATGAAGAACTGCACCATTTGGCGGCGGAGGCGGCCAAGGCCAACATGCCGGGGGAGGAGGACGTCGGGCGGGTGGCTTCGGTGTTCAAGGCGATCTCGGAGCCGAGCCGGCTGAAAATTCTCTTTGCGCTCAGGCAGGGGGAGATGTGCGTCTTTCACATTGTTGAGGCGGTGGGGGGGACGCAGAGTGCGGTATCGCACCAGCTTCGGATCTTGCGGGATGCGCGCATGATCAAGGCCCGCCGCGACGGACAGAACATTGTCTATTCTTTGGCAGACGAGCATGTTCTTGCGGTTCTCGAACTCACCTGCGCGCATTTGAATTGTAAGATATAAAGTTCACGAAAGATCTCTTGCTATGCAAGATCTCTTGCTATGCAAGATCTCTTTCGTGAGGAAACCTTCTTTGATGCCTTAACTTGCTCGTCCTCTTTGTCGCTTTGTCGGACAAGAAGGCAAAAGGTTTTGCCAAATTGAGTCGCCCACGGCGGAAGTGAATTTCGCCTAAGGCAAATATTCCAAGAATGTCCGTTCGCCTCGCGCGCCGTTCTGATAATGTCGTGTCGACCGAAGGCGCAGCCGTAGTGGAGACATCTCTACCGCATTTTGGCGCCCCTTGCAGGGGAGCTGGCGAGCGCAGCGAGACTGAGGGGTTCTCGGAAAACCCTTTCCCCCGCTTCGCGGGTACTTTCCCTAAAAGGGACAGCAAGAGCGGCAAGATTGCTTTGCCGAGAGCCTCAACATGACGCTCATCATCACAACCCAATCGGAGAACATTATGCAAAAAGTTATCAAAATCAAGAATTTGGACTGCGCGGCGTGCGCAGCGGAACTGAGCGAAGAGCTCAACGCGATCGCTGGCGTCTCAAACGCCGTTGCCGACTTCATCAACCAGCGCGTTAGCCTCGAATACGAGACGGACGAGGCTCTTGAAAAAGCCATCCATGCGATCACCCACTTCGAAGAAGTGGAACTCGACGAGGGCGCAACCCCTCAAAAGGAACGTCATCTCAAAGAGATCGTCTCCATCGCGGTCTCGGCGGCCTTTTTCGTGCCTGCGCTCGTGCTGCAACTGCTCGATTTCAACCAATGGGTCGTCTTTTCCCTCTTTTTGGCAAGTGCGCTCGCGGCAGGTTGGTCTGTCGTATGGAACGTCCTTCACTTTCGCGGCCTTGCGACCCTGTTCGACGAAAATTTCCTCATGACGATCGCGGCGATCGGCGCCTTTTCCATCATGCAGCCCCTCGAAGGCGCGGCCGTCATGCTTCTCTATCAGATCGGCGAACTGCTGCAAAACATCGCCGTGGGTTCCTCGCGCGGGGCGATCGCAAAACTCATCGCCTTAAAGAGCGATACTGCCATTCTTGTGGAGGAGGACGGGCAGCGGGAGGTCGACTCCGAAACGCTCAAAGCGGGCGACATCGTGCTGCTGCGCAAGGGGGATAAGGTACCCGCAGACTGTCTCCTGCTCGACGGAGAGACCGCGCTCGACACCAAGTCGCTCACGGGCGAAGCCTATCTCAAAGAGGTGAAGGAGGGGGACGAGCTTTTGGCGGGCTGCGTAAACGCAGGCAGTGCGGTCAAAGCGCGGATCTTGCGCCCCGTGTCCGAATCGGCGGTCGCCAAGATCCTCGACATGGTGGAAAATTCCTCCGCAAAGAAGGCAAGGCCCGAGAAGTTCATCACCAAATTCGCAAGAATTTACACGCCCGTCGTGGTTCTGCTCGCCGTGCTCATCGCGGTGGTGCCGCCCCTCTTCCAAAACTTCAACTTTGCCGCGTGGCTCGTGCCCGCCATCGAATTTTTGGTCATTTCCTGTCCGTGCGCCCTCATCATCTCGGTGCCGCTCACCTATTTTTCGGGCGTAGGAACGCTCGCCCGCTGCGGTGTGCTCACCAAGGGAGCGGTGTATCTCGACGAGCTCGCCAAAGTTCGCGTCGCCGTGTTCGACAAGACAGGTACCCTCACCGAAGGCAAATTCTCCCTCGCAAGCGTCACGGGCGGGGAACGGGTCAAGTTGCTTGCGGCAGCCGTTGAGAAAAATTCTTCTCACCCGCTCGCGCAGGCCTTTGCGGGGATCGCAACGCCCTACACGGCCGAAAATGTACAGGAGATCGCAGGCATGGGGCTCTCCGCCACGGTGGACGGGAAGGAAGTTTTGGTCGGCAGTCTCAAACTTTTGCGCTCCCGCAAGGTCGCGGCCGAGCCTGCGGAGAGCCTCTGCTCCGTCGTCTATGTCGCGGAAGAGGGCAAGCTCTTGGGACAGGTGGAAATCGAGGATAAAGTCCGCGAAGAGGCAGCACCTGCGCTCAAAAATTTGAAAGATGCGGGCATCGAGTATCGCGCGGTCCTCACGGGTGACACCGAGGCGCGGGCGGAGGGACTTCTCAGCGGACTTCCGCTCGAAGAGATCCATGCGGGACTTCTGCCCGAGGAGAAGCCTCTTTACGCCGAAAAGCTCAAAGAACGAGGCAAGCTGCTGTATGTGGGCGACGGGATCAACGACACGCCCGTCATGGCAGCGAGCGACGTCTCGGTGGCGATGGGAGGACTTGGCAGCGACGCGGCCATTGAGGCGAGCGATTTTGTGTTGGCGAGCGACTCTCTTTCTGCGCTTCCCAAGGCGATCAAGGGCGCAAAAAAGACGGGGAAGATCGTGCGGGAGAACATCGTCTTTTCGATTGCGGTGAAGGCGGCTCTGATGGCGGCCTCGGTCGTTGCTACGGCGACGGGCCTGTTTGCACTTCCCATTTGGGCGGCGGTATTCGGCGACGTAGGGGTGATGTTGCTTGCAGTCCTAAACAGCCTCCGCATGCGCGCCTCGCTGTAAAGAGTTGTTTACTTGCCTCCCTCGACTTTGTTGGGGGGAGGGGAGGGAAGGGGGCGCCTCAAAGCAAGAGCACCACCCCCCCCCTCCTTGGAGGGGGCAGAAAACAAAA
>CANRPN010000044.1 GCA_947632505.1 uncultured Clostridia bacterium
AGTTTTTCATATTCCGTATAGCGTTTCTGCATCTTTTTGACGGTATCGAGGAGAGCAATTTCACAATCCTCCCCCACCGCACGGCCGAGCTCTGCCGCGCAGAACAGAACGTCGCCCAATTCTTCGCGGGCCGCCGCCTTGTCGCCCGCGGCCACGGCCTCTTTCAGCTCGCCGTATTCCTCTTTGAATTTTTTTTCGAAATTTTCAAAGGTGGCGGCGTCCCAGCCGCCCTTTTCCACGCGTTTGGCGATCTTCTGCGCGCGCAGAAGGGCGGGAAAGCACGCGGGCACGTCGTTGACCGCATCCGAATAAGTCATTTGGTGCTTTTCCGCCATCTTGTTCTTGTCCCAAACGGAGAGCGCGCCGTCCGCGCCGACCGCCTTATCCGTGCCGAATACGTGCGTATGGCGCGTGATGAGCTTTTCGCAGACTGCGGAAAGCATGTCCGTTACGGTGAAGTTTCCCGCCTCCTCCTCGATAAGGGTATGGAACACAGCCTGCATCAATACGTCTCCCGCCTCTTCGCACAGTTTGTCGGGATCCTGCTGATCGATGGCGTCCACAAGTTCGTACGCCTCCTCAATGGCGTTGATGCGGAGGCTCGCATGCGTCTGCACTCTGTCCCAAGGACAGCCGTCGGGGGCGCGCAAGCGGCGCAGAATGGCGAGAAAGTCTGAAAAATCGAACCGCTTCCTTTCAAGGAGCGGTACGTCGTACACGACGAGCGCCGAAAGAGGGGAATAGCTGCTCTGGCGGTCGGCCTCGTACAGGGGAAGTTTCTTTGCCGTCCCCCCCTCTATGTAGCAGGCGGGCGCCTCGTCGCCGAACGCTTCACACAAAAGCAGTTTCGCGTCTCCCGCGAGAAACTCATTGTCAAGGTCGTACACCACGAGCGGAAGTGTGAGCTTTGCTTCCGAAAGATCATACGCCGAAACCGCTTGATAGCCGCCCGTAAGCCCTGCCGCAGCCGCGGCCGTCGCCGACTTCGAAACTCCCTCGATGACGGCTGCGCCCTTCAAAAGAGAGGCGGCGCGATCCTCGAACACGCCCCCCTCCACGCAGTAGCAGAGATCGCACCCCTCGGCGCGTTTTTTGATCTCCGAGGCGAGATTTTTCGCAAGCGTATTGAAGTTTCGGCTCTTTTCATAGACGAAGTCCAAGGTCTCGAAGGGGATCCCCTCGTCATGCAGGACTTCTGCGGCAGGCGACATATTGCGCACGAGCACCTTCTGCGCCCTCTTCATGACGGCGATCGCCCGCGCCGGCACGTCCCCCTTTCTTGTCCCCAAACCGATGATTGTGATCATAATCTTTTACCCGTTTTTTCTTTACAGTATAATATAAGTCGAGGAAAAAAGCAACCAAATAGCAGACATTTGCCGCGATCGCCGCACCCCCCACCGAAAAACGTGGCACGAGTGCAAATTGCAGTGCGAACTTCACGATTACGGCGACGAGCATGGAAAACGCCGCCTTTTTTGCCCTTCCCATGCCCGTGAGACAGGCGGCCAAAGTATCTACCCCCGCCAGCGACACCGCCGATACGGATACCGTTTTTACGAGCAGAATGAGGGTTTCCGCCTCTTCGGCCGACAATCCGCCGTAGAGTAAGGAGACGATGGGACGGGCGAGAAAGAATAACGCGAGCGCGCAAGGCACGGCGAGCGCGAGAGTAAGCAACAGCGCATACAGGGAGCGCGCCTTGCCCTCCTCCGCATCCCCAAGCGCGACGGCGCGCGAGACGGAGGGCACGGAGGCTGCGGCAAGACCGTAACAGGCAGTGGCGGGGAGAGAGACAAGGGAGAGCGCCGCGCCCGAAAAGAGACCGTACAGTGAAACGGCGTTTTCCGTCTCTGCCCGCAGAAGGCGGACGAGGAACACGCTGTCGAGAACTTGCGAGAGCGGCAAAAGGGAAGCGGCTGCCATGACGGGCAGCACGGAGAGCAAAATCCCGAAGGAGGAGGTCCGGCAGACGGCGAGCGTTTTCCGTTCCCGTTCTCCGCGTCTGCACAACAAGAGATAGCCAAGGGCAAAAATCTCGGACAAGGTGACGGAAAAGAGGCAGCACGCCACGGCAAGCGCGGGCGTTTTTGCAAAACGGTAGGCAAAATACAGCCCGAATACCGACTTTACGACTTCCTCCACGATTTCCGACACGGCAGTGGGCGCCATTCGGCTCTTGCCCTGAAAATAACCCCGAAGCACCGCGATGAGGGCAACGAAAAACACTGCCGGCGCAAGAAGAAAATAGCAGAGCGTCAGTCCATGATCCCCCTGCATCGCGCTCATATAGGGTGCAAAGAGGCACATGAGCGCCGTTCCGCACAGTCCGAGGAGAGCAAACAGCCGCAATGCGGTTTTGAGCGTGGGTGCGCTGCTGCGGCCCATTGCCGTTTCGCGGGCGATCATGCGGGAGAGCGCCGCGGGGATCCCTGCCGACGAAAAGGTGAGCATGACGCAAAAGAGCGGATAGGCCATGTGATAGAGCCCCATGCCATAGCCGCCCAAAAGACCCGTAAGCGGAATGCGGTACAGAACGCCGATCGCCTTTGCGAGAATGCCGCCGACAGAGAGCACTGCGGCGGATCTGAGAAATTCGGAGCGTTTCATATATGTACGCGTGCGTTTGCCGGCCGCCCGCGCCCAACGGCGCGGGCGGCCGCTCTTTTTCCGAAAAATGCAGAGATTTCTCCACGCGGTCGCTACGCTACCTTGGTCGAAATGACAAATTATAAAACTTTCATGTCGCCGCGTGCGCCTTTTCTAAAATGTCATGTCGACTAAGCGTAGCGCATGGAGACATCTCTACCTCGCTGTCTCTGAGAACCCCTCAGCCACTCACTTTGTTCGTGACAGCTCCCCTACATGGGCGCCAAGGAGCGCGTTTTAAATTCCTGCGCGGAGCAGGGTTTCCCTGCGGCAGCGCCCTCAATTTGCCGCATACCTGCGGCTTAGTGTTAAAGCCGAGCGAATGAGAGGACAAGTAAATTAAAGTGCGCGCCCATTTCCTCACTCGAATTGATTTGCGATAATATCCGACGTGAGCCGCGCGAGCTTTACCGCGGACGACTCCATGATCGCGCCCTCGTCGGTGGAAAGAAGCACCACCGCGCCCAGACAGTCGCCGTTCGAAACGACGGGCACGATGACCTGCGCCGTGACCGTGAGATCGGTGTCTGTCGCGATGGGCAGAATATCGCCGCCCTCCGCCTTGTTGGCAAGATAGCTCCTGCGCGAGAGCATGACTTCCGTCATTTTATCGGAAACGGATTTGCCCGCAAGCGATTTCTTTCCCGTACCGCTCGCCTGCAAAACGCCGTCCGTATCGCAGATGACCGCAAGATAGCCGCTCTGTTCGTTCAAAGACTTCGCCGTACCCTTTGCAAACTGTTCGATGCTCGCGATAGGCGAATATTTTTTGAGCATGAGTTCATCGCGGTCGGTGAAGAGTTCCAAGGGATCCCCCTCACGAATGCGAAGTGTTCTTCTTATTTCCTTGGGGATGACGACCCTCCCGAGTTCGTCTATCCTCCTGACAATTCCCGTTGCTTTCATTCAAAAACCTCCGTGTACTTTCAATATGCGGCGTTTTTTGGATTTCTATGCAAATTTTTGCGCTGCGAAAAAGCCGTCACGTCTCTGTTGACAAAAAAATTTTTGTCTTTTATAATTTTTTTGTAAGATTTCCCCTTTCAAGTTATCTTACCGACGGAAACGCGCGAATGAAGGACATTGAAGAACTCTACAACGCCTATGGCGGCAGGCTGTACGCCTATTGCCTGACCCTCGCAAAGAACAAGAGCGACGCGGAGGAACTTGCCGCGGAGACCCTTTTCCGCGCCGTTCAGAAGGAGTCTTTCCGCGGGGAAAGCGACTTTTTCACCTGGCTATGCGCGATCGCGCGCAATCTCTTTCTCGCCGAGGAAAAAAAGCGCAGACGGCGGGCAAAGCCCGACCCGCCGCCCGACTTCGATTCCGCCCTGCAAGACCGCGACGACGCAACGGGCATTTTGCTTGCGATGAACGCGCTCGAAGAACCCTACCGCGGCGTGTTCTTTTTGCGGACGGTCGGCGCGCTCCCGCCTGAAAACATCGCGCGCATCTACAAAAAGAACGTGAATTGGGTGTACGTTGTCTATCATCGCGCGAAGCTGAAAATTTTGGAAAAATTGGAGGAAAACCGTGAATAAATGTAATTTGATTACGGACTTGTTGCCGCTGTATGCCGAGGACCTGCTTTCCGAGGACAGCAAACAGCTTGTGGAGCGCCACCTTGCCAAGTGCGCGGCGTGTTCGGAAAAATTGAAACTGTTGAAAACGCCCGCCGCGCCTTCCCCCCGGGCCGAAAGCGCGCCCGAGGAGGAAGTGCTGAAAAAGACGAGGAAAAAAATCAAAAAGCACACTGCCGCGGTCGCCGCCGCGTCCGTCTGCCTCTCGCTGATCGTTGTCGCTTGCGCCGTGTTCTTCCCCATACGGCTCAAAGAAGTGCGGGACATTCTGTATCCTTACGGGATCAACGGAAAGCCGGACGATGTAGAGGGAGCATGGACTTACGCGACCGATTCCATGATCAAGCTCGGGAAACCGATCGAGACTTACACCCAAGAGCCACCCGAGGAGGGCTATCCGTTTTCTCAGCCGCATGGCCCCGATAAAGAGCCCCTCTTCACGCTTATCCTTCCCGAGCCGTACACTAACCTCGTCTTAAACAGCGCCTATGCCGTGCGAATTGAAAACACGGGGATCCTTGTTCGGAAATGGAATATCTCCGTTGCTTTCCATCGCGCATTCGACATTTGGCCGGACAACATTAGTGACAAAGGCAATCCCGAATTTGCGCCCGTGGCGCGATATTGCAAAAAACATTCCTTGACGACGTGGTTACAGATCGTGGACTATGCGGTCACCTACCGGAAGAGCGAGTTTTCTCTCCTCTTTTCCCCGAACAGCGCCGCGTTATTCACCGCGTATATTTTCAGGGCGCGCGACAATATCGTTAACGGTTGGGTCCAAAAAGGCGAAACGTATTGTCCACAAGTCTACCACCCCTTCCGCGGCGCGTTTGAGGGATACGCATTCTCCCATGAGGGCGCAGCGGGAAACTGGACGGTATGCGTCACGACCGAACAACACGTCTACGAAATCTTTATTGGGACTTGGGGAGAAGAGAACGTTCTCTTCCCCGACGAAGAAAGCATTGCAGATCTCCTTTCCACGGCAACGTTTGTGTGAGAAAAGCCATATAAACGCCGCGCCGCCTGCGAAAACTCGCAGGCGGCGCGGCGTTTTTGAATTACGTTCCTTATTTGCGGTATTCTTCGATGAGGGCTTTGAAGGCGGGCAGGCTCCGCTCAATGACGGAGCGTTCCACACAGTAGGAGATGCGCACATAGCCCGCGACACCGAAACTGTCCGACGGGACGAGGAGCAGCTCGTGTTTTTTCGCCCGCTCGCAGAATTTCTTCGCCTCGGGTTCCAAGGCCTTGACGAACAGATAGAACGCGCCCTCGGGGGGAATGCACTCGTAGCCGTATTCTTTTAAGGCGTTATACAAAATATCGCGGTTTTTCTTGTACTCGCCCACGTCGGACGATTTGCCGAGACACTTTGCGACCACCCGCTGAAAGAGGACGGGCGCGCAGACAAAGCCGAGCGCGCGGCCCGCGCCGCAGACGGCCGAGAAGAGCGTTTCCGCTTCCGCGCACTTGGGCGAAACGGCGATGTAGCCGATCCGCTCTCCCGCAAGGGAGAGAGATTTGGAGAAGGAGTACAGCACGACGGAATTGTCGTAAAAATTCATGACGTAGGGCACGTTCGCGCCGTAGGTAAGCTCGCGGTAGGGTTCGTCTGCAAGGAGCAGAATGGGCTCCCCCCGCTCCTCGGACTTTTCTTTGAGCAGCGCGGCGAGCGATTTGATCTCCGCCTCGGAGTACACCGCACCCGAGGGGTTGTTGGGGGAGTTGAGAAGCACCGCGCGGGTGCGTTTTCCGAGATACGGTCTGAGTTTTTCGGCGTCGGGGTGGAATTTTTCGTCCGTCGGCGCGACGACGAGCGTTCCCCCCGCCCGCTCGACGAACACGCGGTATTCGGGAAAGAAGGGCGCAAAGACCACGACCTCGTCTCCCTCGTTTAGGACCGCGTTCAACGTGACGGTGAGGGAGGCCGACGCACCGCAGGTCATATAGACGAACTCGGGGCGCATCTGTGCGCCAAACGCCGTTTGGATGTAATTTGAAACCGCCGCGCGCACCTCGGGAAGCCCCGGCGCGGAGGAGTAGCCGTGCAGGGCGACGGCGGGCATTTTATGCACGAGCCGTTCCGCCTCGTCCTGCACGCATTTGGGCGCGGGCACGCCGGGATTGCCGATGGAAAAATCGAATACGTTCTCCGCTCCGACGATTTTTTTGCGTTGCAGACCGTATTCAAACAGTTCGCGGATATCCGACCGCTCCTCGCCCAATTTGATCATTTTATGATTGTACATGGTTTTCTCCTTAATATGGATCGTCATTTCTCGTTGCGCTTCTTTTGCCCTTTCGCCCCGCGCGCTGTTCTGATTCTCTAAGGGCGGCACGAGCGCAAAGCGCGAAGCAGCCTTTCTACATTGTCATTTCGAGCGGAACGAAGTGCAGCCGAGAAATCTCTACATTATTTTAACACTAAGGTTGAGATGTCTCCACTTCGGCTACGCCTTCGGTCGACATGACATTCAAGGAAAGCACCCCCACCCGCCATGGCTTCGTCATGCCACCCTCCCCCAACAAGTTGGGGGAAGGTCTAACAAGGCGAAGCGCAAAAAACGGGCGAAACCTTACAGGACTTTCTTCAAAAATTGCCCCGTGTAACTTTTTTCGACGGCGGCAACTTCCTCGGGGGTACCCGTCGTGACGATCGTGCCGCCGCGATCTCCGCCTTCGGGACCGAGGTCGATGATGTGATCGGCGACCTTGATGACATCCAGATTGTGCTCGATAACGATGACGGTATTGCCTGCGTCCCGAAGTTTTAGTAAAATTTTCACGAGCTTATCCACGTCGAAGCTCGAAAGTCCCGTGGTCGGTTCATCTAAAATATATACCGTTCTGCCCGTAGAACGCTTGGAGAGCTCGGTCGCGAGCTTCACCCGCTGCGCTTCCCCGCCCGAAAGGGTGGTGCTGCTCTGCCCGAGCTTGATGTAGCCGAGCCCCACTTCGTTGAGGGTGGAAATTTTATTGTAAATGGTCGTAACGGGTTTGAAAAACTCGCACGCTTCCTCCACCGTCATGTCAAGCACGTCGGCGATCGTCTTTCCTTTATAGCGCACCTCCAAGGTCTCGCGGTTGTAACGCTTCCCGCCGCACACTTCGCAGGGAACGTAGACGTCGGGCAAAAAGTGCATTTCGATCTTCATGATGCCGTCGCCCTGGCAATTTTCGCACCGTCCGCCTGCGACGTTGAAGGAGAACCTCCCCGACTTGAACCCCATGAGTTTCGCGTCCGGGGTGGCCGCAAACAGTTCGCGGATCGCCGTGAACACGCCCGTATACGTGGCAGGGTTGCTCCGCGGCGTTCTGCCGATGGGCGATTGGTCGATCGCGATCACCTTGTCGAAATATTCCAGCCCCGAAAAGCTGCCGTGCTTGCCGAACGGGAGCCGCGCGCCGCCGAGATTGTTGGAGAGAATGGGCAGGATGATCTCATTGACGAGGGACGATTTTCCCGAACCGCTCACCCCCGTGACAAGGGTCAGAAGCCCCGCGGGGATCTTCGCCGTGAACCCTTTCAGATTGTTTTGGCGGCAGTCCTCCACTTTCAGCCATCTGCCGTCGGAGACCTTTCTTGCGGGCGGGACTTCGATCTTCCGCCTGCCCGAAAGATAATCTCCCGTGAGGGAATCGGGAGCGTTCATAATGTCCTCCACGCTCCCGCAGGCGACGACCTGTCCGCCGTGAATGCCCGCGCGGGGACCGATGTCCACGATGTAATCCGCCGCCCGCATCGTGTCCTCGTCGTGTTCGACAACGATGAGGGTATTGCCCAAATCGCGCAGCCCTTTGAGGGAGGCGAGCAGCTTTTCGTTGTCCCGCTGGTGGAGGCCGATGCTCGGCTCATCAAGAATATACAAGACGCCCGAGAGCGCGCTGCCGATCTGCGTGGCGAGGCGGATGCGCTGGCTCTCGCCGCCGGAGAGCGTCGCCGCCGAGCGGGTGAGAGTAAGGTAATCGAGCCCAACGCCCACCAAAAAGTTGATACGTGCCTTGATCTCCTTTAAGATGACGTCTGCAATGGCATGCTCGGTGGAAGTGAGCTGCAATCCTTCGAGAAAGGCATGGAGCTCTCCCACAGGCAGATCGCAGGCCTCGTAGATGTTCTTCCCCCCGACGGTGACGGCGAGCGCCTCCTTTTTGAGCCGCCTCCCGTGACAGACGGGACAGTCCGAGGTGCGCATGTATCGTTCGATGTCCCACTTTACTCCCTCGGAGGAAGTTTGGTTGTATCTTCGCTGCAAATTGTTGACGAACCCCTCCCACGCGCTCACATAGGTGGAGTGGAACGTGTGGGTCGCATATTCGAGTTCGAGTTTTTCCCCCTTCGAGCCGTACATGAGAAGATCGTACACGCCGTAGGGAAGATCTTGCACGGGCACGTCGAGCGAAAAATGGTAGTGCTTTGCAAGCGCGCCGAGATACATCTGCGTGACGGTGGAGCTGTCGAGATTCCATCCGCTGATCTTGATCGCGCCCTCGCGGAGCGTCTTGCTCTTGTCGGGGCAGATGAGATCGGGATCGACGAGTTGGCGGAAGCCGAGCCCCGAGCATTCGGGACAGGCTCCCCAAACGGTGTTGAAGGAGAAGAGGCGGGGCTCGATCTCCTCAATGGAGATCCCGCAGTCGGGGCAGGAATAGCGGGAAGAATAGAGCGTCTCCTCTCCCCCGCAGTCGATGACGGCGAGCCCGTCCGAAAGTTTTAAGGCTGTTTCCAAACTCTCGGTGAGCCGCTTCAAAATGCCCTCTTTGACGACGAGGCGGTCCACGACGACGGAGATGTTGTGCTTGATGTTCTTTTCGAGCTTGATCTCCTCTTGCAGGTCGTAGACGATCCCGTCAATTTTCACGCGGGCATAGCCGCTCTTGCGGAAGCCTTGCAGCTCCTTGGTATATTCTCCTTTCCGTCCGCGGACGACGGGCGCGTTTACGAGGATTTTGCTCCCCGCGGGCAATTCCATGACCCTGTCGGCGATCTCGTCCACGGTCTGCCGACGGATCTCCCTGCCGCAGTTGGGGCAGTGCGGGATGCCGATACGGGCGTACAAAAGACGCAAATAGTCGTAAATTTCGGTGACGGTGCCCACGGTGGAGCGCGGGTTATGGCTCGTCGTCTTTTGGTCGATGGAGATGGCGGGAGAGAGCCCGTCGATGCTCTCGACGTCGGGTTTTTCCATCATGCCGAGGAATTGGCGCGCGTAGGAGGAGAGGCTCTCCATATAGCGGCGCTGGCCCTCGGCGAAGATCGTGTCGAAGGCGAGCGTACTCTTTCCCGAGCCGCTCACCCCCGTAAAGACGGTGAGGGAATTGCGCGGGATCTTGACGTCGATATTTTTGAGGTTGTTCTCCTTGGCCCCTTTTACGTAAAGATAATCTTTCATGGTATTTTCTCGTTTATGTGCGGCCGGCGATCGCTGTGACCGCCTCGCCGATCTCTTTCCAGGTTTCGCCGCCGTAAGCGATCTGCGCGGCGCGGTCCCGGTTATGCTGCCCGATCGCAAGCACCGCGGATACGCCGATGTCCTGCGCGCAAAGACAGGCTCCGACGTCGTCATCCACGAGCACGGAGATCCCGTTTTTCTTGCAATAGGGCCCCTTTTGGGCATATTCCACGCCAAAGACGAGCTCGTCAAAGGGGATCTTGTTCTCTTCGAGCCAATCCCGGGAGAGGCCGACGGGGTCACGGAAGCAGCTACTGCTCCGCGCCGTCAGAATGACGATCTCGTGACCTGCGTTTTTCCAACTGCGGAGAGTCTCCGCCGCCCCCGCGCGAACCTTTGCATGGCGAAAGGCAGCGTCGCCGCCGCCCTCATACAAAAATTTGCGCACGTCCTCCCACGTCCAATCAAACATATCGGCGAGACGGTTACAGCAGGGCGCCACCGCCCGAAAGGGCAGCCCCTCCCGCGCGATGTAGGCGCTTGCATATTCCAGCCGATCGACGATATTCAAAGTGTCGTCGATGTCCACAGCGATCTTCATTGTTTTCTCATTCTCTTTCTCAGTTCGTTGATGGTTTCGCGTATCTCGATGGCCCGCTCGAAGTCGAGGGCGTTGGAGGCGACCTTCATGAGCGCTTTGAGCTTTTCGATCTCCTCGGGAATATCTTTGAGTTTGATGTCTCCCGCGGGCTTTACTTTGCTGGTGATGACAAGCGACTGCTTCACTTCTTTGACAATGGTCTTGGGAATGATGCCGTGCGCCTCGTTGTAAGCCTGCTGCTTTGTGCGGCGGCGGTTGGTTTCGCCGATCGCGCGCTCCATGCTGCCCGTCATCTCATCGGCGTACATGATGACCCGTCCTTCCGCGTTTCGCGCGGCGCGGCCGATCGTCTGCACGAGGGAGGTCTCGCTGCGCAAGAAGCCCTCCTTGTCCGCGTCCAAAATGGCGACAAGTTTGACTTCGGGAAGGTCCAGCCCTTCGCGCAACAGGTTGATCCCGCACAGGACGTCAAATTCCCCCGAACGCAAACCGTTTACGATGTCGATGCGCTCCAAAGTGTCGATATCCGAGTGCATGTATCGCACTTTGACGTTGTTCTCTTTCAGATAGTCGGTGAGCGATTCCGCCATTCGCTTGGTGAGGGTGGTGACGAGCACCCGCCCGCCGCTTTGAACGACGGTGTGGATCTCGGAGAGCAGATCGTCGATCTGCCCTTTGGTGGGTTTCACCGTGACGGGGGGGTCCAAAAGCCCCGTGGGACGGATGAGCTGTTCGACGACCTGCCCCGCCTGTTCGAGTTCATAGGGCGCGGGTGTGGCCGAAACGCAGATGAGCTGGGGCACCCGCGCATCAAATTCCTCAAAGGTGAGCGGGCGGTTGTCATAGGCGGAGCGCATGCGGAACCCGTAATCCACAAGGTTGATCTTGCGGGACAGGTCGCCGTTGTACATGGCGCGGATCTGCGGAATGGTCATATGGCTCTCGTCGATGAACACGAGGAAGTTCGGCGGGAAATAGTCGAGCAGGGTAAAGGAGGGCTGCCCGGGAGAGCGGCCGTCGAAATAGCGGGAATAGTTTTCAATGCCCGAACAGTAGCCGATCTCCCGCATCATTTCAAGGTCGTGCTCGGTGCGCTGGCGGAGGCGCTGCGCCTCCAACAATTTTCCCGCGTCCTCGAACGCCTTCACCTCGCCTTGCAGATCTTCCTCGATCATGGAGAGCGCGGAGGAGAGCCGCTCACTGCCCACCGCGTAATGGCTGGCGGGAAAGATGACGGCGTGCGCGAGGGAGGAGATCACCTTGCCCGTGACGACGTCCTCTTCGCCGATGGAATCAATTTCATCCCCGAAAAACTCCACACGGATGGCAACTTCGGAGTTGGAAGCGGGGAAAATTTCCACCACGTCTCCCCGCACGCGGAAAGTGGAACGCTTAAAGTCCATGTCCCCGCGGGAATAGTGGATCTCCACGAGGCGGCGCAGAAGCTCATCCCGCGCCATCTCCTGTCCGGGACGGAGAGAAACGCCCAAACGGAAAAATTCCTCGGGCGCGCCGAGGCCGTAGATGCACGAGACCGAACTTACGACTATGACGTCGTCCCGCTCGCCCAAAGAACAGGTGGCGGCGTTGCGGAGCTTGTCGATCTCGTCATTCATCGAAAGGTCTTTCTCGATGTAAGTATCGGTGGAGGGAATGTAGCTCTCGGGTTGATAGTAATCGTAATAGGAGACGAAATATTCCACGCGGTTCTGAGGGAAAAATTCGCGAAATTCCCCCGCCAGCTGGGCCGCGAGCGTCTTGTTGTGCGCGATGACGAGGGTGGGCCGCCCCACGTTTTTGATGACGTTTGCCATTGTAAACGTCTTGCCGCTGCCCGTGACTCCCACGAGCACCTGTGTGCGGATGCCGTCGAGCACCCCCTCGGTGAGTTTTTGGATCGCCTCGGGTTGGTCCCCCGTCGGCGCAAAGGGAGAGATCAGCTTAAACTCATGATGTTCCATAATCATCCTCCCTTACAAACATTCGTTTATAGTATAATAGCCCTTTCGGGCGGAAAAGTCAAGCGTTTTAACCGAAGATCGCCCGCAAAAGCAGGCCGACCAAAAAAGTGACGACGGCGCCGAGCGCGGCGACGACAATGCGGAACACCAAACCCCGTTTGCGCTGGTAATCCTGCCTGCGGTAGCTCATGCCCGCCTCGCGCATGTGGATGACGTACGTCTTTTCGCCCTTGCGGTCGGACTCAACAAACTCGAAATAGCCGTCGAGGGCAAGGCTGTTGAGCGTACGTTCGAGCGTTTCCTCGCTGTATTTTCCCCGCGCGGGGAGAACGGCCGCAAGTTCGCAGGGGGAGACCAAAAACCGCTCCTTTCCCCCCGAAAGCTCATAGACGGCGTTCATCACTTCGCTCTCCCGCCTGTTGAGTGTTTCGCTGATCATATTCCCCTCGCGAGAAAGAAGATGAGCCAGACGAGGAGCGCGCCGAACAGAGAGCCCAAAAAGCCGCCGAGCATGGAGAGCATGAGCACGTCCGTGCGGCGGCGCATTCCCTCGCGGCGCTGTTCTTTGAGCGTTTGAAAGTACAATCTGCCCTCGGGGAGGGGGCGCAGACAGTAAACTCCCCCCTCCGCATATTTGATCTCGATGTATTTCCGCTCTTCGAGATCGCAGAGCAGCCGTTTGAGTTCTTCTCTTTGCACCGTGCCCGAAAAAGAGGAGAGCAATTCCTCCTCTTCGGCGATCTTGAAACCGCCCTCGCCGCACAGCCTGTCGATCTCTTCGAGCAAAGCGCTCGCCCGTTCGTCCAACATACTTTCTCCGCAGACAGTATTGTCTTTTTTAGGAGACAGTATGCGAAAAACGGACGTCTCGCGTTATTTGTTGAAGTTATCTTTGAGCGAGACGATCTCGGAGAGGACGAGCTTGCCGCCCTCCGTGCATTTCTTGTAGTACCCTGTGCGCATGAGCTGGAAGGCCGCGCCCTCCTCCGCTTCGCCAAGGTATGCCTCCGCCTTGCCCGAGAGGATGTGTTCGCTATTTTCGTTCATACGTTCGGAGAAATCCTGTCCCGCATAGTCCGCGTCGCGCAGAAGATGTTCGTAGCGGCGCACTTCCACGTCCTTGCAGGTGTGAGCGTCCACCCAGTGGATGACCCCCTTCGCCTTCACGCCGCTCGTATCCGAACCGCTGCGCGAATCGGGAAGATAGGTCGCCTTGACTTCGACGACATTTCCTTTATCGTCGGTAACGGCCTCGTCGCAGCGCACGATGTAGGCGTTTTTGAGGCGCACATAGCCGCCGAGCTTGCCGCGGTAGTACTTGGGGGGCGGGTCGAGGGAGAAGTCGCTCCGTTCGATGTAGAGTTCGCCCGAGAAGGAGACCTTGCGCGTGCCCGCGTTTTCGGCCGTTTGGTTGATCTCGAAATCCACTTCCTCGCTGCCCGTGTAGTTGGTGATCGTGAGTTTCAAGGGGTCGAGCACGGCCATGGCGCGGGGAGCGTGGGCGTTGAGATAATCGCGCACCACTGCCTCAAAATAGGAAATTTCACACTCGGAATTGGCCTTTGCAACGCCGATGCGGGAGCAGAAGTCCTTGATCGCCTCGGCGGGAATGCCGCGGTTGCGAAGGCCCGCGAGGGTGGGCATTCTCGGGTCGTCCCAGCCGTGCACCGAGCCGTCCTCCACGAGCTTTTTGAGGTATCGCTTGCTCATGACGAGGTTGGTGACGTTCAGCCGCGCAAACTCGATCTGCCGCGGCTTGGGGGAGAAGCCCAAATTGATCCCCACCCAGTCGTAGAGCGGACGGTGATCTTCAAATTCGAGGGTGCAGAGGGAATGGGTCACACCCTGCAGATAGTCGCAGATGGGGTGGGCGTAGTCGTACATCGGGTAGATGCACCACTTGTCCCCCGTTCTGTGGTGGGTGGCGTGGAGAATGCGGTAGATGACGGGGTCGCGCAGATTGACGTTGGGAGAGGCCATGTCGATCTTGGCGCGGAGGCACTTTTCGCCGTC
>CANRPN010000045.1 GCA_947632505.1 uncultured Clostridia bacterium
AACAAACCCGCCGCTTCGGCGTTCCCCTTTCCCATTCTTGACATACCGCCGCAGGCGTGCTATAATATGAACACCGATACGGGCAACAGGGCAAATACAAAATGTTAGAACAAGGCACAATTTTTGAAAAGGCAGAGTCGGAACCGCTGGCTGCGCGGCTGCGCCCGCAGACGCTCGATGAATTTTACGGCCAAAAACATCTCCTCGGCGAGGGCAAGGTGCTGCGCAGGCTCATCGAAAACGATCAGGTTGGCTCCATGATCTTTTGGGGGCCGCCCGGGGTGGGAAAGACGACGCTCGCGCGCATCATCGCCAACCGCACAAAGGCGAAGTTCATCGACTTTTCCGCCGTGACGAGCGGGATAAAAGAGATCAAACAGGTGATGGAGCAGGCGGAGAAGAACCGCCGTTTCGGCGAAAAGACCATCCTTTTCGTTGACGAGATCCACCGTTTCAATAAGGCGCAGCAAGACGCCTTTTTGCCCTTTGTAGAAAAAGGCAGCATCATTCTCATCGGCGCGACCACCGAAAATCCCTCCTTTGAGGTGAACGGAGCGCTTCTCTCCCGCTGTAAGGTATTCGTATTGCAGGCGCTCAAAACGGAGGAACTGACGGAACTTCTGCGCAGAGCGATCAAGGATGAGCGCGGCTTCGGCAGACAAAAAGTGGAAATTGCGGACGAACTCCTCCAAGCGATCGCAAATTTTGCGAACGGAGACGCGCGCAGCGCCCTTTCCACCCTCGAAATGGCGGTACTCAACGGCGAATTGAACGGCGACAGGACGCTCGTCACGCAGGAGACGATCGAACAGTGCACCTCAAAAAAATCTCTTCTCTATGATAAGTCGGGAGAAGAACACTACAATCTCATTTCTGCGCTGCACAAGTCTATGCGTAACTCCGACCCCGATGCTGCCATCTATTGGCTTGCCCGTATGCTGGAAGCGGGCGAAGATCCCCTCTACATTGCAAGACGGGTGACGCGGTTTGCAAGCGAGGACGTGGGACTTGCCGATCCGCGGGCGCTTGAAATTGCCGTCGCCGCCTATCAAGCCTGCCACTTTATCGGCATGCCCGAGTGTACGGTGCACCTTGCGGAGGCGGTCGTTTATATGTCGATGGCGCCCAAGTCCAACGCGCTCGACGTCGCCTATGCGTTGGCAAAGAAGGACGCTTTGAACATGCTCGCGGAACCCGTTCCTCTCGTCATCCGCAACGCGCCCACAAAGCTCATGAAGGAGCTCGACTACGGCAAGGGATATCAATATGCCCACGACTACGAGGACAAACTGACGAACATGCAGTGCCTTCCGGACAGTCTTGCGGGAAAGGAATACTACTTTCCCACGGACGAAGGGATTGAGAGCAGGATCAAGGCCCGCCTCGCCGAAATCAAGGAATGGAAAAAACAGCATTGAAGCAAAAACAAGGTTGCAAGACGCCGCGGTCCCCCGACAAATCGGGGGACCGCGGCGTCTGTGTTTTGCCGTTTAGGGTTTCTCCGTTCATGAACGGGGCGGGACGTTCTCAAAGGTCACCGTGACGCAAGTGCCCACGCCCTGCTCCGATTCGATCCCGATCTTTGCGCCGAAGAGCCGCACGATCTCCTTCACGAAACTGAGCCCCAGCCCGAGCCCCGGCCGATCCGACCGCGAGGCATCCTCGCGGTAAAATCTGTTGAAGGCCTGGGAAACCGCTTCCTTGCTCATGCCCATGCCGTCATCCCGAACGGTGAGAACCGCCGTTTCCCCCACCTTCTTCAATCCCACCAAAACGCTTCCGCCCTCTTTTCCGTATTTTACGGCGTTGTCCGTTAGATTTTGCAGAATGCGCTCATACAGGGTCACTTCGGCCAAAACTGTGACATTCTCTTCGATCTCGGAAACGCATCGGATGTCCTTGGGAAAGACATAGTCGCCGAGAAATTCCGCCGTAACGGCCGAGATGTCAACGGGTTTGAGATCGATTTTTAACTGATTGGCAAACCGCGTAAATTCGAGGAGGCTGTCGAGGATCGCTTTGAGACGTTTGGATTGGCGATAAATCACCTCCAACGATTCGTCTTTTTCGCTCACCTGCTGCGTCTCCTGTAAGGCAAATTCGCTTTCGGAGAGAATGACGGTGAGCGGTGTACGCAATTCATGCGCAACGTCGGAGGTAAATCGCTCGTGGTTGCGGAACATTCCTTCCAGACTGTCGAGCATATAATTATAGTCGTCTGCAAGACGCGCAAGCTCCTTGTCCGAAGTCACCTTGGACAGCCGCCTTTCGAGGTCCTTGGAATTTGTGATCTCCTGCACTTCGCGGCGCATTTTGTCTATCGGCTTTACCGCCGACCGCACCGAAAGAATGTTCAAAACGATGCCCGCCGCCGCAAGCGCCCCCGCAAGCACAGTGAAGGAAACAAGCGCCGCAAACCAAACATCGTTGGAGGCCGAAACCACACCTCGCAAATAAATATCCTCCCTTCCTTCGAGAGCGATCGCAAAGTCATAGACATAATAGGCGTTCCCTCCGATCCGGACAGACGAGACGACTCCCTTTCGGATGGGAAGCGTAAGCTCCCCCGGAAAGGAACCGTTCTTTAAGGTCCCGTCGCTCAAATAGATGCTCAGATAGACGCCGCCGACGTTATAATCGAAATCGTCCGGCACGACGCCGTTGCCCGATGAGATGACTGCCGCACGGGAGGATACCGTATCGATGAGCGCATTGCGGATATTGCTCCGCAGTACTCTCGTCCCGGCCACCGCAGCGGCGACCACGATGACGGCCGTCAGAAAAGCGATGATGAGCGAATTGATAAAAATAATTTTCTTGCCGAACTTCATTCTTTCACCGTGTATCCCACGCCGCGCACGGTGTGGATGAGCTTTTTCTCATACCCGTCGTCGATCTTCTTGCGAAGATAGCGAATGTAGACGTCGATCGCATTGGAGCCGATGCTGTCATCTATGCCGTACAGAGCGTCACAGATCTGCTCCCGCGTGAGGACAATGTTTTTGTTTCTGATCAAAAGGGCCAATAGGTCAAATTCTTTTGCCGTAAGTTCGATAGCCCGCCCTCCCCTCACGGCGGTTCGGGCGGCGGAATCAAGGACAAGATCTCCCGCTTCGAGCTTATTGTCACGCAAGCCCGCCCTCCGCCGGGTAACCAGGCGGATACGGGCCAGCAGTTCCGAAAATTCGAACGGCTTTACAATATAGTCGTCGGCGCCTGAATCGAGCCCTTTTACGATGTCTCCGCTGCCGTCGAGCGCAGTGAGCAGGATCACGGGCACATCCGTCTTTTTGGCACGGACCGCAGAGAGAAATTCCAATCCGTTCATCCCCGGCATCATAATATCCGAGATGACTGCTTCAAACCCGCCGAGCTCCAACAGATCGAGCCCATCCATGCCGTTTGCGGCACATTCCACGGTAAAGCCGCTCGCAGTGAGCCGTTTTTTCAGAGTCATACGCAGACTTTCATTATCTTCGAGCACCAGGATCTTCATATTTGCTCCTTTTTGCGCATCGGCAACCGTCTGAAATTGCCCGACAGAATGTCCGTCGGGCAATTCGCATCTCCATTATAGCATATCGCTCGGAGAAAAGCATGTTTTTGCGGTCGTTTTCAAAAAAGGCTTTTCGGGAAGTTTGCCCTCTTGCGGGCCGCACCTCAGTCGAAAGAGACGTCTATGTCGAGGATATCCCCCGTCTCGGCGTCGATCTCGAAGGAATATTCAAGGTCTCTTACCTTAAATTCCACTTCATAGATGAGAATGCCGTCGTCCTCTTCCAGCTTTACTTTGATCACGCGCGCCTCAGCTTTGGTCAGGCTGTAATAATCCAGCGCAATGGAGAGCGCCCGCTCTTCCCCGATGAGATCCTTTGCGCTGTCGATGAGTTCTCCTTTGATACGCACCTCGCCTGTGGATGCATCTACATAACATTCGTATTCCCTGCCGTCGACCACCGCTTCCACTTCATAGTAGTAGCGCCTGTTCTCGCCGTAACCTTCGTCCTCCCATTCGATCTCTTTGATCTTCGCGGTTTTGCCTCTTTGGGAGAAGTACTCCGTCACGGCCGCACGCGCCTGCTCGCGGGTGAGATAGTTTCCCGTTGAGGGCGTGGTGGGCTCTGTTTCATGCTCACGGTCGATCTCTTTTTCGAGAATATCTCCCGTCTGTGCGCTGATGCAAACTTTATATTCCGCCTTATCCACATAAAATTTGATCTCATAGCAAAGAACCCCGTTTTCCAATTCGAGTTTCACGGTTTGGCGTGTGATTTGGCTTGGATCCAACCCGAACGTGTCGAGCGCGATCTGCACGGCCTGCTCTTCTGTAATTGCAGGATTGGGATTGACGGGATTTCCCGCATATCCCTCGTTCAATGTCACTTCGCCCGTGACAGCGTCCACATAATATTCCTGCTCCCGTCCGTTTACTTTCACCTCGATCTCGTAAAAATACCGCATTTCGCCGTTTCGGTACTCTTTGTCGATGTCGACTTCGATCACAAACGCATCCGTTCCTACCCGTTCGAGCACTTTGGCGATGGCCTCCTCTCGGGTAATGAACGTTTCGCCCTGCGGGACATTTCCGGTTTTGCCGGAGGAGTCGATCTCAACGTCGAGGACGGCGCCGTCGACAGCGGAAATTTCAAACTCATATTCGCTCCCCGCGGCAATAAATTCCACTTCGTATACAAAGCTCCCCTTTTCATAGTCAAGTTTCACTTTGAGGAATGTGATGGACGTATTTCCTGCGCCGTCGGGAAAGGCAAAGGAGATCGCGATCTGTTTTGCCTCCTCTTCGGAGATGAGCGCGGGAAGCGCGGGCAAGGTCGCGCTCTCATCGAGGACGTTCCTGGAAAACTCCACGATCTCCCCGCTCACCGCGTCGATCTCCACGGTGTAGCGCGAGCCCTCGTATTCGAAACTCGCCTTATAGTATCTTCTGCCGTTTTCCATTGCGCTTTTGAGCGTAAAGTCCTTTGCAGCGCTCCCGTCGATCCCCAAAGCGCCGAGCGCGATCTCTGTTGCTCGCGCCTCGCCGATATAAGAGGACTCCTCTTTGGGGGTCGCGGTATTTTTCAATTCCGTTTTGCTCGCCAAGAGCGTCAGCCCGTCGGCGTCAAAGGTATAGGAATATTCGGCGACGGCGTCCTCGATCTCCACTTTCAGGACGGCTTTTCCCATAAAGGAGCCTTTATCGAAGTCGAAGCCGACGACATCCGCCCTGTCGATCCCGGAGAGCTCCAATGCGCGCTCATACGCCCGTTCGAGATCGGAGCTCACGCCTGCACCCTCTGAAAGCGCGGTCGGTACGGCCGACCCGACGACCGTTGTGCCCTCAACTTCAAAGGCGGAATTGACAGTGTATTCCGATACGGATGACGAAGTAACCACCGTTACGCGATAGTTTTCCCCATCGGCCGCCGCCGTCTGACTGACAAGATCGCTCGCGGGCGCCACGGCATAGAATGCCTTTACGACGCCGCTTTCACGGGAGGACCCGCTCTGAGGGGTTGCGCCGCAGCCTGCCAACAAAGACAGGGAAAGAGCGGCTCCCAAAACTGTTATAAAAATTTTTCTCTGCTGCTTTTTCATTGCTCTTCCTCCTTGATTGATTCGAGAGGATTATACGACAAGAAAATGAAAGAAACATTAAAAAAACGCGATTTTTCAAAATTTTTTCGGAAAATTGAAAAAAATTCGGAAATTCAAGCTCACCATCCGAATCATTCTCCGAAAACGAGGGCCCAAAGTCCTCGTTTTCATAAAATCGGATTTTTCGCACCCAATTTAACGGCCGCGCCCTCCCGAGTATCCGGGAGGGCGCGGCCGTTCTGCCAAAAATTACAGAAGTTCCAGCCGAATGCCGACCACGCCGAACTTCCGCTGCTCCGCGGGGGAATAGTACGCCTCCATATCTTTCGGGGAAGCCGCGGGAAGGGTCTCTTCCGTGTAGCCGCATGCGAGGAGCGGAAGCGCGCGGTAGAGAGCCGCGAAGTCGGGAAAGATCTCTTTCCCCAACACCCTCGTCAGGAGCGTCTGCCCTGTGACGTTGTCCGTAAACAAAATTTCATCGCCGATCTCGATCTTTCTGCGCTTTTCGTCGTTGAGACGCAACTCGAATTTTTTGCATCCGCTTGCGATCATTGCGAAGGGCGCGGGGTCGAGTTTCATATCGTGCCGCATCATTCTAAGCTCCGTCTTACATTTCATATTCTTCGATCGTGCCGTTCGGCTGAGAGTAGGCGTAAAATTCCTCGTCCGCCATCTGCCGGAAATAACTGCGGATGACCCTGCATGCGCTCCCGTGGGAGACGATGAAAATATCCTTGCCCGCATATTTCTCCCTTACCTCGTCGAGAAAGGCATATACGCGCGCGGCGACCTGCAAATAAGATTCTCCGCCGGGATATTGCAGTGGGAAACTGTAACGGTAGACTTTTCCCTCGGGGGCCTCCACGCTCGTCCCCTCGAACGCACCAAAGTTCCGCTCTCTGAGCCGATCGTCATAGAGCACGGGGAGCGCCCGCTCTCCCACGACCGCCTGCGCCGTCTGCCGCGCACGCAGAAGGGGCGAGGAGATCACCAGATCGAACCGATATTTTTTCGCTCTTTCGGTAAGCGACTTTGCCTCCTCTTCTCCGCGCGGAGAGAGCGGAATGTCGCTGCTGCCGCAATAGATTTTCTTTTCACTGCATTCCGTGCTGCAATGGCGCACCACGTAAAGTTTCATTCTTCCTCTTTGGGGAGCGCGCCCGCGGGCACTCATGCCCGCGGGCGCGACGCCTGTTAAAATTCTTTTTTTCGTACTCTTTCGCCGTCCGTTCCGTCCAGGAGCCAAACTTTTCCGTCGCCTGAGACGGCTCTTTGCGGCTCGCCGTCTGCAAATTCGACCGCCGCATCGTTCTCCAACCCCCAAGCGCGAAGTTTGTTTTTCAGAACGATCTCATCAAACTCCGCCGCCCGCTCGTTGTAGTGCGGACAGACCGTTCCTTGCAGCCATCCGAGCCCGGGGTACATGGCATACTCCCCCTCGACCACCGAATCGGAGTACATCTCTTCGAACCAGCAGATCGCCCCCGCTGAGAGCCCCGCGATGAGCATTCCGCGCCCGTAGGCCTCCTCAATGAGCGCGATGAGGCCGCTCTTTTTCCAATGTTCGAGCATGAACACGGTGTCGCCGCCGCCGACATAGAGAAAGTCGGCTTTCTCGAACTTTCCCTTCATCTTTTCATAGTCCCACTCCCTGTTTACGGTGAGCGCGACGTCCGTCTTTAACCCGTAAATCCCCGTATATACTTTATGAAAGGTATTGTAGTAGGGCATACAGTCGTGGCTTGCGGTAGGAATAAACAACCCACAGGCACGCCGGTCTCCCGCCGCCTTTTTCGCTTCCGCGGCGATGTATTCATCGATCTTGAACGTATCCTTGTTTTTGAGTTCTCCCCCGCCGATGGCGAGAATACGCCTATTCATGTTTTTCCTCTTTTCCTTCGGCGTCCTTCCGCATCTCCGCCTCGTCGGCCGCCGAGATGCCCGCCGTCCTGTCCACGGGAAGAGAGAACACGATGCCGCCCGCCTCCGTTTTTAACCCCACTTTTTCCGAGAGCGCGGTCATGATGGCGAGTTTGCTCTCCCGCTTGGCGAGCACGAGCAAAATTTCCTGTTCCCGCGCGAGGGTAATGCCGATGAACTGCTCGGCCTTGTCGTTTTCGAGGGCGCGCGCACGCAGAATGGTGCCGCCCGCAGCCCCGGCGGAGCGCGCCGCTTCCAACGCTTCGTCCACTCTGCCCGCCTCGACTGCGGCGACGATGAGATCATATTTTCTGTCTTGGTTCGTCATGAGTTTTTTGCCCTCCGTCGTTCTGTTTCCGACTGCTTTCAAAAGTCCGTTTGCCGTGATCCCCGAAATCCCCGTCAGAGGGAGCGTAAAGGAGATCCCCTTCCCCACGAGATAGAGCGCCATTTTTGTGCGAAGAACGCGCATGATCGTCTCTTCGTCGCTCTCGGGAAAGAGAGACACGATCACCGATTTCTCGCTTTCGCCGATCCCCAAATAGTCCAAAAGCTGGGAACGCGCGGTTCCCGTTCCCGCAAAGGTAAAGGAGAGCGCCGCGGAGGTCTCCTCCAAGATCTCTTTGAGCTTCCCCTCGTCCGGCGGATTGACAACGCTCAAAAGCAATTTGATCCGCCCCGGCCGTTTGGGCGCGGGCTGTTTGACGCCGATCATCTCCCCCACTTTTTCGCCCGCGGTCTTAATGGTATGCACAAGCTGCACTGCGGGATTGCTCTTCGGTTCGTTTTTCTCGCTCATGCGTCCACCTCATATTCGAGAATTTTATCTTCCACGGAGAGGAAATTCCGCTTGATACGGCGGGTCTTGCGCTGATAGACGATCCCCAAGATCTGTATGGAAATGAGGGGCGTGAGCGCAACGAAGGCGACGCAGCCGAAGGCGTCCGTCATGATCGTTCCGCCGAGCGCGTGGCAGGCTCCCACCGCAAGCGGGAGCACGAACGAGGAAACCATGGCGCCGCTCGCCACACCGCCCGAGTCGAAGGCGATCCCCGTGAACATGGGCGGGGTGAAGAAGGTGAGAAGAAGGGCCAAAAGATAGCCGGGCAACAGGATATACATGATATTGATGCCCGTTAAAATACGCAGCATGGCAAGTCCCAGAGAAATGCAGACGCCGATGCACAGGCCCCGCTTCATGGACTTTGCGCTGATCGCGCCTGCGGACGTGCGCTCGACCTGCTTGTTCAAAACATGCACAGCGGGCTCCGCCGCGACGATAAAATACCCGATGAGCATTCCCACGGGAATGAGAAGCCATTTTCCGTTTCCGTCCCAAAGGGTGGCAAGCCCTTCACCGATCGCTCTGCCCACGGGCATAAATCCGACGTTGGCGCCCGACAAGAAGATGACAAGGCCGAACAGGATATAGCCGAACCCGACAAAGATCCGCACGAGCTGCCGCTTGTGAAAGGCGCGCGTCATGAGTTGGAAGCAGAGGAAAAACGCAAGAATGGGTGCGATCGCAATGAGCACCTCTACCGCATAATCCGAGAACCCGTGCAGATAGAGAAAGAGCACACTGTATGTGTTGTTGACGGGATCGATCGGTTCATACACGTAATCGAGTCCGTGTATCTTGAAGATGATCCCGAGCGTGAGCACGGCAATGATGGGCCCGACGCTTGAAAGCGCCACAAGGCCGAAAGAATCCGCCTGTCCTTTTTCGTCGCTTCGGATCGAGGCGACGCCCACGCCGAGCGACATGATAAAAGGCACCGTCATGGGGCCCGTCGTCACGCCGCCCGAGTCGAACGAGACCGCCCAAAAGTCCTTATCCACAAAGATACTGAGGATAAAGGCCGCGGCATAAAACAAGATGAGCAAAATGGAGAGGCGGATGTGAAATACGATGCGAAGCATGGCGATCATGAGAAAGACCCCAACACCCACCGCAACGGTGATGATGAGCAGATAATTTCCGAGCGCGGTGCGGTCGGAAAGAGACTTCACCTGCTCGGCGAGAATTTGCAGATCTGGCTCGGCGATCGTTACGATGATCCCGATGACGAGGGAGACGAGCGCGATCAACCAAATTTTTCGGGAATGGGTGATGGCGGAACCGATCTTTTCCCCGATGACGAGCATGGACATATCGGCTCCCAGCGTAAAACAGCCCATTCCGAAAATGAGCAGGAAAACGCCCACGGTGAACAGCACGAACACTCCCGAATCGAGAGGGGCGAGCGTGAGAGAAAGCGCCGCGATAATAAGCGCAATGGGCAAAATCGCGGTGAGAGATTCGACGATCTTTTCTTTGAGCGCGACAGTCATGTTACTTCATATACTTCTGTTCAATGGCAGAAATTTTATCGATCCTTCGTTGATGTTTTTCAAGCCCGCTGAACGGTGTTTCGAGGAAGGTCTTTGCAATATTCAATCCAAGATTCACGCCGACGATCCCCCCGCCGAGGGCGAGGACGTTCGCGTCGTTGTGCTCGCGGGTGAGGCGGGCGCAGGTCTCGTCCGTGCAGAGGGCGCAGCGGATCCCCGGCACCTTGTTGGCGGCGATGGAAATGCCGATTCCCGTCGTACAGATAAAAATGCCGCGGTCGCACTCTCCTCTCGCAACCGCCTCCGCACCCGCAAGGGCAAAGTCGGGATAGTCGCACGAGCAGTCGGTCGTCGTACCGAAGTCCACTGCCTCGTAGCCGTTGGCGGCAAGATATTCCTTGATTTTGTTTTTGAGGGCAAGTCCCCCATGGTCACATGCAAGCGCAATTTTCATATGATCTCTCTCCTTTTTGATTTCCTTTACCCCGTTCTCGGGGAAAAAACGTCAGTCCTCTTTCAAGACGGGGCAATAGCGTTCGATGATGAGGGGCAGGCATTCCCGGATGCGGCGGAGCGTCACGCGGTACACGTCGATGTCCTGTCCGTAAGGGTCGGGAATTTCCCTGCCGCACAGAAGCGGAAAGCTCGTCACGTTGGGATATTTTTCGAGGGAAAAGCGGTGCCGCTCCGTCATACAGACGACAAGATAGGCTCCCTTTATCATTTTTTCGGTGAGCTGTTTGGGCTTGAAGGTCTTGTTCACCGTGATCTTTGCCTCCGCGAGCGCCTGCGCGCTGTTGGGCGAAAGAGCGCTCCCCGCTTCCACGCGCAATCCTGCGGAACTCACCGTGTAGCCCGCGATCTTGCGGCGGCGAAGCTCCTTTCGGAGGGCCGCTTCCGCCATGGGCGAACGGCAGGTGTTCCCCGTGCAGACAAAGATGATCTTCTTTTTGGGAGCCGATCTTTTCTTCGGCTCAGCGTTCTTCCGTTCCATGTTCCACCCCGAAGGCGCGCTTCATGCGGTTCATGACACCCGCCATGACGCCCCCTTTTTCCCGCGGTTCGATGCCGATGAGCAGCGTTGCCTGCTGCTCTCCCTTGCGCAATAAGGCGTACAGCCGCCGCGCCATTTCCTCGGGCGTACCGCCCAAGTCGAGCGTTCGGAAGCCTTTGAGCAGAGCGCAGACTGCGCTTTCGCACAGAAAGCAGGGCGCGCCCGTTTTTGCCTCATTTTTATAACATGCTATGGCTTCTTCAAGCTCTTCTGCCATAAAGTAAGCCGTTTTGCAGCGGGGAGCATAGTGCCGATACGCCATGCCGGGGCTCTTGGGTTTCTCCCCCGTCCTCGGTCGATATACGTTACATTCCCCTGCGACTTCGGCAATCATCGCCTGCGTGACAAGTCCCTCGCGCAAAATTTGAGGGATCTCTCCCGTACAGTCCAAAACGGTGCTTTCGATCCCGCCGCTGCAAGCTCCGCCGTCCAATATGAGCGGGATCTTCCCGTTGAAATCGTCATAGACATGCCTTGCCGTGACGGGAGAAACGTGCTTGGAAAGATTTGCGCTGGGCGCGACGATGGGCAGATCCACCGCCTTCAAAAACGCCTGCGCCGTCGGTGAGGAAGGTACGCGGATGGCCAGCGTGTTCAGCCCGCAGGAGACATATTTCGATACCTTTCCCGTAGACGGATACACCATGGTCAGAGGCCCGGGCAGAAATGCCTTGCGGAGCGCTGCCGCGTAGGGCGGCTCCCCGTCGATGAGGGGCGTTATGTCGTAATCTTTGTGTACATGCGCGATGAGCGGATTGTCGGCGGGCCGCCCTTTGAGCGCGAACACTTTGAGAACGGCTTCATCCGAAAAGGCGTTTGCTCCCAAACCGTATACCGTTTCGGTATGAAAGGCCACGACCTCGCCCGCTTCTATCAATGCTTTTGCGGAATCGAGCCACCCGCGCGAGCGGCCCAAAATTTTTGTTTCCATGCTTAGTCAAAGGGAAGGTCGTCGGCCGGCGGCTCCTCTTCGGGAGCGGGCAGTTCGGCATCCTTCGGGGTCATAAAATCGGGTCTCTTCTTGATGTATTGCGGTTCCTCGTCCGAAACGCCCTGTGAGTCGACGTCGATAAACTTGGTACTCTCGCCGATAAAGCGGAGCTGGATGCGGCCGGTTGCGCCGTTTCTGTGTTTTGCGATGACAAGCTCCGCCGCCCCTTTCACTACCTTACCGGAGGCGATGTCCTCCGGCGTGGCTCCCACGTCGGGGCGGTTGATGAACATGACAATGTCGGCGTCCTGCTCGATGGCCCCCGACTCGCGCAGGTCGGAGAGCTGCGCCTCCTTCGTCTGGATCCGGCGGAGCTGGGAGAGGGCGATCACGGGCACGTCCAATTCCTTTGCCATGATTTTGAGGGCGCGCGTAATGGACGCCACCTCCTGCTGACGGTTAAAATCGCCGTTTTGAGGGGTTTCCGCGCCCATGAGCTGGATATAATCGATCATGACGACGTCCAGCCGTCCTTCTGCGCTCTTCAATCTCCTGCACTTGGAAAGAATTTCGGCGGGTGTAACGACGGAAGAATCGTCGATGAAAATCTTGCTCTGTTGCAAGCGGTCGCTCGCGAGCGTCAGATTTTTCCACTCCTTTTGGGCGAGCTTGCCCGAAAGCCCCTTTTCCATACTGACTTCGGCATAGGAAAAGAGAAGGCGTTGAAGGATTTCCGTATAGGGCATTTCGAGGGAAAACACCGCCGCGACATTGTGCCGTTTCAGGCAGGCATATTCGACGATGTTCATCGCGAACGACGTTTTCCCCATGCCGGGGCGGGCGGCAACGATGATGAGATTCCCCTTTTGCAGACCGTGAGTGATCTCGTCGAGGTTCTTAAAGCCCGTTTCCAATCCGCGGAAAGCGTTGGGATCTACCTGTATCGCTTCGAGCTTGCTGATGACCGTCTGCAACGCCACGCCGTCCGAAAGTCCGCGCAGGGAAGAATTGTCCTCCCTTTGCGAGACGTCGTATACCTGCTTTTCGGCATATTCCACGGCCTCGCGCTCCTCGGGCGATCGCATGCAGTTTTCGACGATGCTCCCCGCGGCGCGGATGAGTGCACGGTTGACGGAATCACGGCGCACGATCTCAAAATAACGGCGATAGTTGGCGGAGGAGGGCACGACCTGCGCAAGCTCGGTGATATAGCCGAGCCCGCCCGCTTGCTCCAACCTTCCCTCCCGTTCCAGATGATCGCTGAGGGTCACGACGTCGACGGGCTTCCTCGCTCCGTAAACGCTTTTCATGGCCTTCACGATCTCCCTGTGGGAGCCCTGGTAGAAATCCTCCTCTCTGAGCGCTTCCAGAACATCCGATTGGATGCTCTCATCGATCAGAATACAGCTGAGGAGTGCGGATTCCGCATCCAAGTTATGCGGCATTTGATTGTTGGGCATGATTTTATCCTCTTGTTATGACGTACTGCTGCCCCAAAGGCGCAGCGTTTTGGGCGTTCGCGTTCAGTTCAGTTGGGTGAACTCATTCAGGGCTTCTTCGAACTCTTCCATTGCGGCAAGGAAGGTCTCCTCCTTCGTGAGGTCGGCGCCCGCAAGTTTCAACAAAGACACGGGATCGGTGGAACAGCCGCCCGACAGGAATTTGAAATAATTCTCCACGGCGGGCTTGCCCTCGTTCAAAATTTTGTTGGCGATACAGATCGCGGCCGTGATGCCCGTTGCATATTTATACACATAGAAAGAGCGATAGAAGTGCGGAATGCGCGCCCATTCGATGGCAATATTGTCGTCGTGAACGACCGCTGCCCCGTAATATTTCTCGTTGAGCGAGCGATAGAGCTGAGAAAGGTTGTCCTTATTGAGGGGCTCCCCTCCTTCCGCCATGGCATGCGCCCTCTCCTCAAATTCGGCAAATTGGGTCTGGCGGAACAGCGTCGTGCGGATCATGTCGATGAAATAATTGAGCAGATATTTTTTGAGCTGCTTGTCCTGCGTGGTTTGAAGCAGATATTTGAGGAGAAGTACCTCGTTGACCGTGCTCGCGACCTCCGCGACAAAGATCTTGTAGTCCGATTTGGCAAAAGGCTGGCAGCTGTTGGAAAAATAGGAGTGGATGGAGTGCCCCATCTCGTGTGCGATCGTAAACACATCGTGAGTGGTCTTTTGATAGTTCAAAAGAACGAACGGATGGTTGCCGAAAATACCGATGGAGTAGGCTCCGCTGCGCTTGCCCTCCGTCTCACAGACGTCGATCCAACGCTCGTCCCTGCCGCGGCGAAGAAGGGCATTGTATTC